>JANPMG010000079.1:0-2256 GCA_031422675.1 Acidimicrobiia bacterium
CCGTCGTCCTTCGAGACGACGGTGCCGTCGGGCAGCGTGACCGGGGTGATCTCGCGCTCGAAGAACCCGTTCGTCTGCGACTCGACCGCGCGCTGCTGTGAACGGGCCGCGAACTCGTCCATCTCTTCGCGCGTGACGCCCTCGGCCTGCACCACGTTCTCCGCGGTCTGACCCATTGCGATGTAGAGGTCCGCCAGGCCGGGAGACGGCGTCCACGTGGGCGCGCCACCGGTCTCGCGGGTCTTCGAGTGCGCGCGTGCGTCGGCGAACAACTCGTTGACCGTACCGGGGTTGCCGTCGGAGCGACCCTTGTCGAACCGGCTCACGCATTCCACGCCCGCGGCGATGAAGACGTCGCCCTCGCCCGCCTTGATCGCGTGGGCCGCCATCCGGATCGTCTGCAACGACGACGAGCAGTAGCGGTTCACGGTGGTGCCCGGAACGTCGTCCATGCCCGCGAGAATCGCAACGACCCGGCCGAGGTTGTAGCCCTGCTCGCCGGCCGGCTGCGCACAGCCGATCATGAGGTCCTCGACGGTGGTGGGGTCGAGTTGGGGGACCTTGGCCAGTGCGGCCGCCACGATGGTGGCGGCGAGGTTGTCGGGGCGCAGGTCCACCAGCGACCCCTTGTTGGCGCGTCCGATCGGGCTGCGGGCGGTCGAGACGATCACGGCTTCGGGCATCGGTTCCTCCAGGTGTACGGGGCGGCCGACTGTCTAGTCGGTCCTCTCGCATCGCCCCCGATACGGTGGTTGGTCGCGACCAGACGGAGGGATGCACCAGTGGAGTACTCGGCGCAAACAACGATCGACGCCCCGGCGGATCTGGTGTGGTCGATCCTCGTCGACGGCCCCGGATACAGCCGCTGGGCCTCCGGTGTCGAGCGGGTGGAGGGTGAGATCGCGGCCGGCAAGAAGGTCCGACTGTTCTCGAAGATCAACCCGGGGCGGGCGTTCCCGGTGAAAGTTGCGGTCGTGGAACCAATGCGGGCCATGACCTGGACCGGCGGGATGCCGCTCGGAATGTTCAAGGGCGTCCGCACGATCACCCTCGTCGGGCGGACGCCCGTCGAGACCGCGTTCACGATGCGGGAGGTCTTCTCCGGCCCGATGCTCAACGCGATCGCGAAGAAGATGCCCGACCTGCAACCGTCGTTCGATCAGTTCGCCGCCGGCTTGAAGGCCGAAGCCGAGGCGCGCGCGGCGGGTTGAAGATGCAAGCCGCGACGCTTCACGGCGCAGTTGGATTTGCTACGTGCACGCCGTTCCGTTGCGCAGCCGCACACAGGTCGATGTCCGAACTCGTCAACAGGTCGACCCGGGCGAGAAGGGCAGCGGCTAGATGGATCGCGTCATACCCGCGCAGCACCTCGTTCACGGCGAGCGAGCTCGCGTCTTCGATGATGTCGTCGGTGATATCGATGAGCGCGATCTGATCGATGATGACACGGAGTGACGACACTGCGTGGGCAAAGCTCAATGCGCTCAATCGGCCGGCGCGCCGGGCGGCACCCAGCGCGGCGTGAGCCTCCACGACCACCGTCTTGGCCGAGACCAGCATTTCGGCCTCCGACCAGATTCGTCGAGCCTCGATCGAGCCCGGCTCTGTGATCAGGAGTTTGATCAGCGTCGACGTGTCGACGTATCCGATCAACGTCGTTGCTCGGCCACCAGGTCGCTGACGATTCCGGCCGCGGTGATGAGCTTCGGTAGCGTCCGACGATCGGACTTGGGTGGTTGCGCGAGGCCGGCCTCGATCAGGGCCGCGAGGCCACTGGTCGATGCGTCAACGGGGGACAGGCGTGCGACCGGTCGCCCGTGATCGGTGACGATGACGTCCTCGCCGTTGCGGACGCGCTCCAGGTACCGGCTGAGGTTGTTCTTGAGATCACGCACACCGACTTCGACCCGAGAAGTAGCTACATTCATCATCGCAGTATAGCTACATCCCGGCGAGGTGTGCGGCGTCGTTGAAACGCACGAGGCGCCATTCGTTGCCGGTGTGACGCCACTCGGTCATCGACGTGTTGATGGTCTCGTACGCGATGTCGGTGGCCATCCGCATCGACAGGTCACCGAGCGCGACGAAACTCGCGCCGATGATGCCGCCGTGTGCGACGACGACGATGCGCTGGTTGGGGTGCTCGTCGGCGATCCGGCGTAAGCGCGTGCCCGCGCGCACGTAGAACTCGGCCCAGCTCTCGCCGCCCTCGGGAGTGCTCCCGCGGTAAGGGTCTTCCGCGTCTCCGTCCGTGCG
>JANPMG010000080.1:0-2129 GCA_031422675.1 Acidimicrobiia bacterium
GTGTCCGCACCGGTCTTCGGCTCGTAGAGACTCGAAGCGAACGCGGTGTCGCCCTTGCCGATTCCGATCTTGTGGGCCCGATAGCGGATCACGTCCGCAACGATGTCCTTTGCGTATCGCGGTCCGTTTACGTACGAGATCTCGTCGCCGTAATACGTGGGCATCGGGATCTCCATGATCCGTTTCCCGGCCTCGTGGAACTGGATGATGATCTCGGTGTCGAAGTCGTACTCGTTGCTGTTGCGTTGGAACGGGACGTCACGCAGCGCGGCGACCGAATACGCGCGGTACCCGCTGTGCCATTCACTCAGATTCGTACCGGCAAGGCGATTTTCGATCGTGGAGAGGACCTTGTTGCCGATGACCTTGTAGATCGGCATCCCACCCTTGCGGGCACCACCGGGCGTCATCATGCGAGAGCCGAACACCGCATCCGCATCGCCGCGTTCGAGGGGGGCCACGATCTCGGGCAGCATCTCGGGCGCGTACTGCCCGTCCGCGTGTAACAACACGACGATGTCGAGTTCGTGCTCGATCGCCCACTCGTAACCGATCTTCTGGTTACCCCCGTACCCCACGTTCTCCGGGTTTCGGAGCACCTCCAGCGGCAGCTTCCGGCCGTCGACCTGCTTGTAGCCCAGGCCGACCAGGTAGGTCTGGTCCTCGGAGGCGTTGTCGCAGATGAGGATCTGGGTGATCCGGGGAATGAAATCCCGCGGAATGCGATCCAGGACCTTGGCCAGTGTGGAGGCCGCGTTGTACGCCACGACGATGATGCCGATCCGTTTCGAGGCCACGGACTCAGGGTACCGCCAGGCGTGGAGCAATCGGCGATCTCCTGGCGGGGTGCCACGACCACTGCACGCCGTCGCATTTCGCGCCTGGCAGTTCGCCCTGAGGCCGCGGCCGAGGTGGCGCCAGTGTCGGCGCCGGACCGTCACCGGTTCATCGTGGCCGGTGCCATCGGCGCCGGGATCTCACTCCTCGTGTTCTCTTTCGTCCTGACCGTCGGCTGGAGCGAACTCCTCACCCGCGAGGTGTACGGCAACTTCTACGACGCCCAAGCCCAATCGCTCCGCTCGGGCCGCTGGGACGTCCCTGCGAACGCCCTGTTCTTCGAAGGGTTCCGGATCGACGGCAAGACCTTCACCTACTTCGGTGTGTGGCCGAGTCTGTTGCGGATCCCCGTGTTGGAGCTGTTCCCGTCGCTCGCCGGACGGTTGACCCGCGTCTCGATGCTGCTCGGGTTCGGGGTCTTCCTCGGCGCGGTCGTCGCGCTGCACTGGCGGATCCGAGCCCAGATGCGACCCCGGGCGCCGATCGGCAGGGGGGATCTGGTGCTCAGCGCGATCGTCCCGATCGTGGCCGGATGCGGAAGCTGCGCATTGTTCCTCGCGAGCCGGGCCTGGGTGTACCACGAGGCCATCCTGTGGGGGGTGGCGTGGTCCCTCGTCGCGTACGAACGGATCATCGCGTTCGCCCTCAAACCGACTCGCGCTCGGTTGATCGGCGCGTCGGGGGCGGCCGCGCTGGCCCTCGCGTCACGAGCTTCGCTCGGATTCGGGGCCGTCGTCGCGCTCCTGCTGGTTGCGGCGGGAACCTATCTGCGCCCGGCCGACGCCGAAACCGCGGCCCCGGCGCGGCCGTCTGTCTGGCGGAGATTCCGGGTCGCGATCGGAACCCTCGGAATCGCCCAACGCGCGAATGCCTCGACGCGGCAGCCTCGCTCGTGGCGACTCCCGCTCGCGCTCGCCGTCGTCGTACCGCTTGCATTGTGCGCCTACGTCAACTGGTCACGCTTTGGATCGCTGTTCAGCGTGCCCTGGCGCAACCAGGTTCTGTTCACCGTCCGCCCGGAGGCAGCACGCGCCCTCGACGCCAACGGGGGCAGTTACTTCGGATTCCAGTACGTCCCCACCACGCTGTTCCATTACCTCCGCCCGGACGCGTTGGCTCGCGCCGGGCTGTTCCCATGGGTGACGTTCCCCCGTTTCCGGACCCACGTTTTCGGAGGTGCCGTCATCGACATGCTCGACGTGTCGAGCAGTGTCCCCGCCTCGATGCCCGGGCTGGCGGTGCTCAGCGGGATCGGGACGTTCACGGTTTTCCTACGCCGGACCGGTCGCTCC
>JANPMG010000081.1:0-24451 GCA_031422675.1 Acidimicrobiia bacterium
AACCGCACCGCCATCACCGGAACGTGATCCTCGTCAGTCTCCCCGCGGTCGGCATCGGGCTCGGGCGGGTCGGTGGCGCCCGCGGCTGGTGCATCGAACGCGATGATTTCGTCCTGCGTGTCGGCTGCACCGGCCCGAGCACCGGCTCCGATTCCCCCACACCAGTTCGCGAACCAGGCGGCGAAACAGGCATCGAACCGATCGACGTCCTCGGGCCGCCGGCACAGCGTGGCGCGCGCCGCCCAATACACATCGGCGCCGTTCGTGATCCCTACCGCCGCCACCGCATCCGCGAACAACAACGTGTGTCCGGCGCTCACCGGGAGCCCGGCCGCGCGTAACACCCGCACGAACCCGACCACCAGGCGCGCCCCGGACCCATCACGAGTCCGGGAGGTTCGCTCAGCCACCGAGGGTGCCCGTCGCGAGGCGCGCGGCCAGACCGTGCTCGCGCACGCGGTCCTGATCCTCGCGGTATTTGAGCACCACGCCGAGCGTGTCCGCGACTGCCGCGTCGTCGAGGGTTCGATGACCGAGGCGGTCCAACGCCGCGGCCCAGTCGATCGTCTCCGCCACCCCCGGCGGTTTGAACAAGTCCAGCGACCGGAGCATCGTGGCCGCGTTCGCCACGGCGCGCGCCAGCTCGGCCGAGATCCCCGGCGCCTTCCGCTCGATGATCGCCACCTCGCGTGCGAAGTCCGGATGGTCGATCCAGTGATAGAGGCAGCGACGTTTCAACGCGTCGTGCAGATCACGCGTGCGGTTCGACGTGAGAATCACCACCGGTGGCGTCACGGCACGGATCTCCCCCAACTCGGGGATGGTCACGCTGTAGTCCGAGAGCAGTTCGAGGAGAAACGCCTCGAACTCGTCGTCGGCGCGATCGATCTCGTCGATGAGGAGCACCGGCGGAATCGCCGCAGTGGGGTCGATGGCACGCAGCAAGGGGCGGCGCACCAGGAACCGTTCCGTGTACAACTCGTCCTCCACGATCGGCGCGCTGGCGGCTTCGGCCGCGCGCAGGTGCAACAACTGGCGCGAGTAGTCCCACTCGTAGAGCGCTTGGCTCGCGTCGATACCTTCGTAGCACTGCAACCGCAGCAGCTCGCCGCCGGTCCAGCGCGCCAGAACCCGCGCCACCTCGGTCTTGCCGACCCCGGCTTCACCTTCGAGCAACAGTGGCCGCGCCAGGCTCAGGCCCAGAAAGATCGCGGTCGCCAACCCGTCGTCGGCGAAGTAGTCATGAGCGACGAGGGCAGCCCGCACCTCATCGACCGAATCGACCATCGCGCCCACGCTACAAGCCGACCGCGGCACCCTCGGCCCGGGGATCCGTCGCGATCGCATAGCCGTGCCCGCCGACGCGAATCGCATGGGCGTGTCCCATCCCGGTGTCGAGGTGACCCACGTCCACGATGTCGTGGCCCCGCGCCGCGAGATCGGAGTGGACCGACCGATCGAACGACGCTTCCATCCGCAACCGCCAGTCACCCGGCTCCACCCGCCACCGCGGCGCATCGAGTGCGGCCTGGAGATCGGCGCCGTCGTCGACGATGCGGGTCAGGAGCTGCGCGTGCACCTGCGCCTGCGCGTCGCCACCCATCGAGCCGAACACCACCTCGGGCCGACCGTCGCGCAGCACCATGGCCGGGATGAGCGTGTGCATCGGCAGCTTGGCGGGCGCGTACGCGTTCACCGACGCCGGATCGAGCGAGAACGACGACCCGCGATTGTTGAGGTTGATCCCCCACTCGGCCACGTGGACCCCGGAACCGAAAGACAGGAAGTTCGATTGGATGAGACTCACGAGCAACCCTTCTCCGTCGCTCGCACAGAGGTACGCGGTGCCACCGCGCTGAGGATGACCCGAAGCGGGCTGATGCGCCCGGGTCGGATCGATCGCGTCTCGGCGGCTCGCAATCCAGTCGGCATCGAGCAATGCATCCGGCACGATTCGCATCGCGTGGGGGTCGGAGATGTGGTCGTCACGATCCCGCAGACCGATCTTCACCGCCTCGATGACGGTGTGTTCACGATCGGCCGGAGTCATGGAGGCCAGGTCGAAGCCGTCGAGGATGCGCATGATCTCGAGGACGATCGCACCCTGGGTGGGTGGCGGAAGCTGCGCGATCTCGACGTCCCGGTAGCCCGCCCGCATCGGCGCGGCCCAACGATTGGTGTGCGCGGCAAAGTCGTCGGTGCTCATCACACCGCCGTAGCGGGCCAGCACATCGACGGCGGCGGCGGCCACCGGACCGCGGTAGTACGCGTCCGGGCCGTCGGCCGCGAGTAACTCGATGAGCCGGGCCAACGGTTCCTGCCGCAGGACGTCGCCGGTCTGCGCGCCGGCGTACACCGATTGCCATTCGGGGAAGTTGCGATAGAGGCCGGCGAAGCCCGCCGCGGCCAGCGCCGCGAGCGGCGTCACCGTGAATCCCTCGCGCGCATACCGGATGGCATCGGTGGCCAACTCGCCGAAGCTCATGGTCCCCCAGCGTTCGAGCAACTCGAACCACCCGGCGATGGCGCCCGGCACGGTCACCGAGTGGGGCCCGATCAGCAGCGGCGTCCCGGCCAGCGCGTCGCGCACCCCGTCCAAGGTCGCCGCGGCCGGCGACCGACCGGACCCGAGGTAACCATGCAGTTCACCGTCCCAGACCACGGCGAAGATGTCGCCGCCGTAGCCACAGAAGTACGGCGCGACCACCCCGAGCGCGAGGTTGGCGCCGATGATCGCGTCGATCGCATTCCCACCCCGGGCGAATACCGCCGCACCGGCGGCCGACGCGAGATAGTGCGGAGTCGCGAGCGCCGCCTGCGGGTAGGGCTGGGCGTGACCGGGCATCACGCGTCGTCGACCCCCGACTCGGCCGTCGCGCCCACCGCGACATCGCCTCCACGGGCGGTGAGGTCGAGATCGACCGCGCCGAGCCGCGCGAGCGTTGCGTCGTCACCGGAAGCGATCCCACCCTTGACCGGATCCTCGATCAAACGCTTGACGTGCTTCAACCCGTACCCGGCGTACAGCCCGTCCTCCACCCGCTCGTCGAAGCTCCACCGGACCGTGACCATGCGTCGGCGTTCCATGCGGCCGGTGTTCGGGTCACCAATGAGTTCGGTGCGGGCGCGACCGATCGCACCGAAGATCCCGATCGTGCCGTACTCGTACAAGTGGTGGTACGCGGGGTCGAGGCCGAGTGACCCGAGGTCGGTGAGGAAGACCGACGCGTAGAGCGGGTCGTTGTCGATGAAGGCGCTCGGGAACAAGCCGAAGGCCTCGAGCCCGCGGTAGGCGGCGAAGACGAGGCGGCGCGCCAGACCGGGCAGCATCAGCACCAGCCCGAGTTCACGGTCGACCGAACTCTTCTCACCACTGAACCTGGCTCCGTGGAGCTGGGACCGCATCTCGGTGACCATGCGCGCGTAGGGCTCGTCGGACTCGAATCGCCGCTTCAACACCATGAGTGGAGCGCCGCGCTTCATCCGTTGTTTGGCGGAGTAGGAGATCCAGATGCCGTCGCGTTGGTACAGGCGACCCCCGGCGACGAACCGGTTGAGTGCCGGGAACTCGGCCAGCCCCTGGCGCGCGGCCCAGAGCATCACGTGGAAGAGCGAGGTGCGAGTCTCGGGATGCGCCTCGTTGAACGCGCGGACGAATCGCTCCGCGTTGCGGACGTCGATGCGCTGTTCGAAGTAGACCGTGGAGTCGTTCCGCTTGCGCATGACGTAGGGCATCACGCGACGCAGCGCAGTCCCGTCATTCACCAGATCGCCGTCCGCTCGGCGCCACCAGAACACGCCCGCAACCTAGCGGCGCCCCCAGCCACCCGCCGCGCTTGTCACCCTGACCACCTCGGCGACGCTCCAGACACCAGACGTTGAGCCACTCCGGCCCGCGCGCGGCCCCCGTTAGCCTGCGGCGATGCGCATCGTGGTGGTCGGTTCGGGTGGAGTCGGCGCGGCGATTGCCGCCATCGCCCACCGACGCGAGTTCTTCGAGCACCTGACGATCGCGGACCTCGACGTCACCCGCGCCGAACGAGCGATCGCGAGCCTGGACGACCCGCGATTCGCGGCCGCCGCAGTTGACGCATCGAGCGCCGAATCCGTGGCGGCGCTGGCACGCGACACCCGCGCCGACGTGATCGTCAACGCCTGTGACCCGCGCCTGAATCCCCCCATCTTCGACGCCGCGTTCTTGGCCGGCACCACGTATCTCGACATGGCGATGCATCTGTCGCAGCCGCACCCGGAACGGCCGTACGAGGAGACCGGCGTGATGCTCGGCGACGGTCAGTTCGCGGTCGCCCACGAGTGGGAGCAGGCCGGTCGGTTGGCGCTCGTCGGCATCGGGATCGAGCCGGGGCTGTCCGACGTGTTCGCCCGGTACGCCGCGGACCACCTCTTCTCCGAGGTGCACGAAGTGGGCGTGCGCGACGGCGCGAACCTGGTGATCGACGGGTACGACTTCGCACCCACGTTCTCGATCTGGACGACGATCGAAGAGTGTCTGAATCCACCCGTGATCTGGGAGCGCGACCGCGGCTGGTACACCACGCGTCCGTTCTCCGAACCCGAGACGTTCGAGTTCCCCGAGGGCATCGGTCCCGTCGAATGTGTCAACGTCGAGCACGAGGAAGTGCTGCTGATACCGCGTTGGGTGGACTGCAATCGCGTCACGTTCAAGTACGGGCTCGGCGACGAGTTCATCGCGGTCCTCGAAGCCCTCCACAAGACGGGGTTGGATCGCACCGATCGCGTGCGCGTCCGCGACGTCGAGGTGTCACCGCGCGACGTGGTGGCCGCGACGTTGCCGAACCCCGCCGAACTCGGCGACCGGATGCACGGGAAGACCTGCGCCGGCACCTGGGTCACCGGCCTCGGCCCGGACGGCGCGCCCCGCGAGGTGTACCTGTACCACGTGGTCGACAACGACTGGGCGATGGCGGAGTACGGGCACCAGGCCGTCGTCTGGCAGACCGCGATCAACCCGGTCGTGGCGCTCGAACTCTTGGCGAACGGAACGTGGTCGGGTGCCGGCGTGCTCGGCCCCGAAGCGTTCGATGCGATGCCCTACCTCGATCTCCTCACCGCCTACGGCTCGCCGTGGGGAATGGAAGATCGCACTCGTCGAGCCGGCCGGTAGTTCGGGGGCAGTGGTCGACGGCCAGCAATCAACCGCCAGTGATTCGGGCCAGTGATCCGCGCGCCAGGAACGCTCAGGCGACGCTGCCCGACGACCGACCGATCTGGGCCTCGCGTGCCCGCCGGCCCCGCTGACGCAGGTCGTTGGTCTCCAACAGCAGCACCCGCCGCGCTTCGCCGAACCGCCAGGTCAGCGCCACGATCAATGCGGGGATGCCGAACGGCACGAGGCAGAGCAGGACGGCCCCCCACCAGCCCGCACGTGAGAAGCCGGACCAGTACCAGATGATCGCGGGGATCCGAGCCGAGTCCACGGCGAACCACACGACGCCGCCGACCCCGATGAGATAGGCGACCACGATGGTGATGTTCATCCGATGCCCCCCCAGGTGGCGGATGTGAACGGTCCTCACTGTGCCAGGTCGGGCACCGGAAGTCGAATGGCACCGGCGAACCAACCGTCGTATTTCTCCTCGGTGACTGCCGAGCGGTCAGCGAACCAGGGAAACGACCAGCGCGTAGTGACAACCGGCCGCGGCCACCGTCATGACGTGCCAGATCTCATGAAACCCGAAGGTGTGCGGGCGCAGGCGGGGTCGTTCGAGCCCGAAGAAGATCGCCCCGACCGTATAGAAGACGCCACCGGCGAAGAGCAGCATCAGCTGGATTCCCGACAGCGCCTGGAAGATCACCGGCAGCGCCACCACCATCACCCAGCCGAACCCCACGTAGACGAGCCCGCCGTGGCGGTTCATGAAGTCCCACTTTGTGAACGTGAGCGTGACGCCCGCAACGGCAATCGTCCACGCGATCGCAAGAAGCGTGATTCCCCAGGCCGGACGGAGCGCCAAGAGCGTGATCGGCGTGTACGAGCCGGCGATCAACACGAAGATCATGGCGTGATCCGCCTGCTGCATCCGTTCCCGCAGCTTCGGGGCCCAGTTGCCACGGTGGTACGCCGCGGACGTCCCGAACAACGCCATGACCGACGCGGCGTACAGCGAGGCCGCAACGTAAGCCGACGCGCCCTGAGCCACCAAGATCAGGACCGCCCCGGCGGGAATGCTCAGGAAGAACATGAACTGATGGAGTCGGCCGCGGAAGCGGGGCTTGAAGAATCCGTCCACCTCGGGGACGACAAGTTCGGCTTCGGCGTCGGACATCCGGCCAGGGTAGGACCAATCACTCCCCGCCGCATGGGCAGGGTGACCCGAATCACGCCCGACATTCGCCATGGAACGTCGACAACGCAGCTGACAAGCTCACGGACATGTCCGAGATCGATCGGTATCTCATCGGCGCCACCACCCTCACCCGCGTCGCCTACTTCGACGTGACCCTCCCGCCGGAGAACGTGGCACTGACCGCGGCGGCGGTCGATTCAGTTCCCTGGGCGATGCCGGTGTGGGCCGAGTCACCGAACGCCATTCGGGTGGGGCAGGCGTTCTGGGTGATCGAGTCCGAGGGCTCGACGATCGTCGTCGATCCGTGCTGCGCGTCCGACGATTTCCTGCGCACCGGCGCCGCCGCCCACGACCACCAGGACGCCGCCTTCGCCGCGTTCCGGGCCGCGGGCTTCGATCCCGCCGCGGTCGACGCCGTGATCATGAGCCATCTGGACGGCATCGGCATGAACGCGCTGGTCGACGGCGAGGATCGGTGGCAGCCGGCGTTCCCGAACGCCCCCATCCTGGTGAGCGACCTCGATTGGGCGCGGATCGTGAGCCGCGACGACGTGTCCGGCGCCGCCGCGTTGACGGCACTGCATCGGGATGGCCACGTCGAGGTCGTGACACTCCCCCATGCGGTGAACTCCACCGTGACGATGGAGCTCGCCGGTGGACACACGGCGGGAATGGCCACCGTGGTCGTCCGCTCCGAGGACGCGCGCGCGCTGTTCCTCGGTCATCTCGCAATCAACCCGGTGCACGCGGCGGTCGACATCGAGGTCGTCCTGCACGACGATCCCGCGCGCGCCACCGCGGCGCTCGTGCGTTGGCTCGGCAATGCCGCCGAGGACGACGCACTGGTGATCGGCCCGCTGTGGCCGGCCCCCGGCGCGGCGCGCGTCACCAACCTCGACCCGATCGAGTTGACACCCGCGACCTGACCCGCGGACGTGACCGTCACCCGAGCATCCACGTTTGATCATCCGCCGCATGGGTATGTTCGTCCCATGGTCCGTGAGTTCAACGCGGGAGTCGAGCCCGCTCACGTCGTCGGCTTCTACGACCGGGATGCGGACCTCGGACCCGCGGTTGCAGGGTTCCTCCGTGCGGCGCTCGACGCGGACGGCACCGCCATCGTCGTCGCGACTCCCGACCATCAGGCTTCGATCCGAGCGGCTCTGAACGTCGACCACGCCGTCGATGCGCTCATGGACTCGGGCCGGTTGATCGTGCTCGACGCCCGGACGACACTCGATTCCTTCATGCACAACGGCGCACCGAACCGCCACCGCTTTGCGGGCGCGTTCGAGCCGATCTTCGCCGACGCGACCGGACCGGTGCAGGTGTTCGGTGAGATGGTGGCGCTGCTCTGGGAGGACAACCTCGTCGCGGCTGCGATCGATCTCGAGTCGCGGTGGAACGAGCTCGCCGAGCGCTTCGCCTTCGACCTGTTCTGCGCGTATCCCGCGGCCGCACTCCGGGGCGACGGCGCCCTCGAGCCGGCCAAGCACATCTGCGATCGCCACACCCGGTCGATGACTGTCGGTCCACCGACTCCCATCGAGTTCGACGGCAACCCCGAGGTTGCTCGGGTCTTCGTGCCCGCGCCGGCCGCGCTCACCGACGTGCGTGGTTTCGTCCGCGAAGTCCTTCACGGATGGGATCTCGAATCCGAGATGGACGAGATCCAACTGGTCACCTCGGAGTTGGCCACCAACGCAGTGCTCCACGCGAACTCACCGTTCCGAGTGTCCTTACGGCGGGATGTCCACATCATCACCGTGGCGGTGCGTGATGCCTCCCACGACGGGCCCGTGCCCCGAACGGCCGCGCCGACCGAACCTGGTGGGCGAGGATTCGCGCTCATCGCCGCGCACGCGCAATCGTGGGGCACCCGCCCGGAACCCGACGGCAAGACTGTGTGGGCCACGCTCGCACCCGCACCCGTGGTCGCCTGAGTCCCGCCCGCCCGTTGCCGGTTCACTGGCCCCGCAACCACCGTATGGGTCGTTCCGGGGCCACTGAACCCGGTTTGAGGCGGATCAGCCGATACGGATCTCGACGGGAGTGCCGCGATCCTCGAACGAGAAGTTCGCGCCCGTACTGAACTTGGCCATGACCACGGCCTCGGCCAGCGGTGCCGGTTCGTCGTCCATCACGACCTCGACGACCAGCTCCTCGTCGTCGGCCGCGAGGACGTCGCACCGGAAACGCGGATCGACGCCTCGCACGATGGCGTCGAGGGGCTCGAGGTGGGACGCGTCGATCGTGGCCAACCAGGAAACGTCGCGCACCGCGGGAGTGTCCTGACCGAGGCGGATGATGAGGCGATCGGACAGGTCGACCTCGCAGCCCACGTAGGCGTGGGGCATCAGCGCGGGGTGCAGGCGCAGCACCGTCGCCAGGTCGTCGAGGGTGGCGCCCAATCCGAGCCGCTCGACCAGGCGCTCGGCGGTGAGTCCCGCCACCCCCGTGAACTGCTGGCGTGCGAGATCGAGCACCTGCTCCTCGCCGGACACCCGTTGGCGAACCGCCGCCATGAAGGCCAGCACCAGCAGGTGACCCTGGAGGCAGACCTCCTCGGCGATGCGCACGAGCGCCGAGCGGGAGAACTCGCCGTAGACCATGTCTTCGAGGGCGGTGAAGTCATAGGCCGACCACCCTTCTTCAGAAGGATCGATCGGCGACAGCTCCATGACCGCGGCTTCGGTGGCGCCGATGACCACGGCCTCGGCCGGGATGGGCAGCTCCGGGTACTCGTCGCGGATCTTGACCGTCCACGCACAGTGCGGAGTGCGGTCCGAGGGCACCCGCGGCGGACGGTGAATCGGTCGGACCTGCATCCGGCTGTTCGTTGCGATCGCGGTGGCATCGAAGGTGGGATCTTCGATGTCGTGACACATCGCCACCACGTATTCCTCCCCCATCGGTTCGACGTCCATGAGCGCGCCGCAGTGGTCCAGCCAGAACCCACCGTTGTCGTGATCCTCCACCGCGATCCGGAAGTCCATGAACTGCGGCGGCGATCCCACGTCGAAGTGGAGGCCCTTCAACATCGTCTCGACCGAGTCGCCTTCGTACCCGAGCGCCCGTTGCATGCGTTTGGAGTAGACGGGACTCGCGCCCATCCACTCGGCGATGGCGACGTCCCGCATGACGTCACGTCCGAACTCGGCGATGAGGTACGGCATACCGGCACGGTCGATGAGATGGCCATCGAGGAGATACTCGGGCACCAGCATCGCCAACTCGTCGCGTGAGAGCTGAGCGAACTGCGGGCTTGTCGTCATGAGACTTCTCCTTCATCGAACCGCAGACCGGTTTCGCGATGAGGAACCGGGTCGCCGGATCGCCGGATCGATGGCGGGGCGGGGGCTGTCGGGGTGGGTCCGCTTCGCCCGATGTAATCACGAAAACCGCTTTCCGCGGCCGGGTTCGAGAACTTGAGCGGATTTTTCTTCTCGACTTCATTCAATTTGTGGTTCATTCAGCGCGGTCGCGTTCCGATGAAGCGAATGCGGGGGTCGATCTGCCCTCTGAAGGGCAGCGACTGCTGTTCCCTGACCAACGAAGGAGAAAATCATGCTCGACCCCAACTCGACTCGCGCCGAGGAGCCCCAGCCGCGCTCTCGGCGGCGGAGCCGCAAGCTCGCGGTCCTCGCGCTCGGCGTCACCGCGGCCCTGGGTGCGACTGCCGCGCTCGCGGCGTGGACGGTCGGCGGTGGCGGTACCGGTACCGCGACGGCCACATCGTCACAGAACCTGACCACGAGCGTTGCGACCACCACGGCGGCGCTCTACCCCGGAATCACCGGTGCGAGCCTGTACCTCACGGTCAACAACCCGAACCCGTTCCCCGTGGCCATCACCTCCGTCAACGCGAACGGCGCCGCAGTCCCGGACGCCGGCCACCCGACGTGTGTCACCACCGGCGTCAGCTACACGACGACCGCAGTGACCCAGACGGTGCCCGCAAGCGGTTCGGCATCCTTCACGGTGCCGAGCGTGGCGATGACCAACGCGTCGGACACCGGTTGCCAGGGCGCGACCTTCACGATCCCGGTGACCTTCACCGCCGCCTCGGCCTAGGCCTCGGCCAACCGGTCGAGACGACACCATGCAACCGGATCGGTCCGGGGGCGCGGTCACGCCGCGCCTCCGGACTCGTCCCGTCCTACTCCGCGTCTTCTTGGCCGCGGTATGCATGGCAGTCGCCCCACTTCTCGTGAACGCACGCGCGGCCAGCGCGGCGCCCGTCACGTCCTTCTCTCTCTCGGCTGATTTCGTTGGCCTATTTCCGGGCGCGGACCTCGGTGCGCCGGTGACGGCCCGGAACCCGCAGCCGTACGCGCTCATCGTCAAGACCGCATCGGTCTCCATCTCCGACGCCGGTCCCGGCTGCGCGGCGAGCAACGTCACCGTGCAGTCCTTCTCCGGTGACGTCACCGTGCCGGCCGGGGGCTCGGCCACGATCCCGGTTCGCATTCAGATGTCACCTAGCGCGCCCGACGCGTGTCAAGGCGCGACGTTCCCGTTGCAGTTCCAGGCTCGCGGCGAAGGGATCGGCAACCAACCGCCGACCAGTGGCTTCGCATTCACTAGATTCAGCTCCGGCGGACTCGTCCTCGCCGTCGTCGGCGCAGGTTCGCTTCTCGCCGGTCTTGCTCTGCTCTTCGTCAAACGACGCGCCAACGCGGTACCCCGATGAAGCATCGCATCGGCATCGGCATCGTCATCGTCGCGCTCGTGGTGGTCATGAGTGCGACCAGCAGCTTTGCGACGTGGTCGCCGGGATCGTCCGGCTCCGGATCCAGCGTCGGACGCTCGATCGGGCTCCCGACGGCCGCGCTCGCCACGGCCGCCGGATCCGCCTCGATCACCATCACGTGGGCGGCTCCCACCGGAGCGAGCGTGACGCCGACCCAGTACGTCGTCCGGCGCACCGCACCGTCGACCGCGACCGTCTGCACCGTCGGCGGTGGAGTGTTCACCTGCAGTGACACCGGGTTGAGTGGCGGAACCACCTACACCTACACCGTCGAAGCACGAATCGGCACCAACTGGACGTCGGGCCAGACCGCCGGCACCTCGGCCACCACCACTGCCGCCGGCAACTTCCTCGTCTCGGTCTCGGGCACGAAGACTGCCGGTACGGCGTTCAGTCCGACGATCACGGCCACCACCAACGGCGTCGCCACCGACACCAGCTACGCGGGCGTCAAGACGATCACGTTCTCCGGTCCGCTCGCGAGTCCGTCGGGGACGAACCCCACCTACCCGGTGAACGTGACGTTCACCGCCGGCGTGGGCACCCCCTCGATCACGCTGTACAACGCGGCGATCGCCACGCTTTCGGTCACCGACGGGACCATCAGCGGCTCCACATCGGTGACCGTGACGAGCGGGTCGGCGACCCAGCTCGGGTACACGACCTCAACCCCATCGTGTGCCGCCGGCACCGTGGCCGTCGGTAACGCGGGATCGTTCACCTCACGCGTGTCGGTCTACGACGCATATCTCAACCCATTCACCCAAGCGTCGAACCGGACCATCACGGTGAGCCGCAGCCCGATCATCGGCACCCTCAGCCCCACCAGCCTCACCATCTTCACCGGCGCGTCCGAGACCTCGACGGCCTCCACGTTCACGTTGCCGAACGGGAGCCCACCCAACACGACGGTCACGGCAGCTGCGGCCGGCCTCACCAGCGCCAGTTGCATCGTGACCAAGACCTAGACCGGACTCAGGCCGGAGGCGGCGTCGGTTCCGGTGTCGGGGGCGGTTGGAGTGCCCAGCCCCACTCGTCGCTGCGTCGGAACTTTCGGAGCCCGTACCAGATCGACCAGGACATCAGTCCGGCGGTGAACGGAACTCCCGTCAGCAGGTTGACGACGATGAAGACCTCCACTCCCCCGCCCACCAGCGCAAGCAACCGCACGCCGCTGCGCAGGAGTTGGTAGAGGCCCCACGCGATCGAGACCCTCCCGAAGACATGGACGAAGGTCGCCGAGTTCCGGACCTCGGGAGGGAACGGGTAGATCTCCCCGGCGAAGACGCCCGCAAGCGGTCGGCCCAACGCAACGGACACGATGAACGCGATTCCGAACGCGGCGGACAGCAGGACGGGTTGCGCGAGATACACGGTCGCGCTCTGGGAGATGAGTCCGATCGCGGCCTGCACCACCACAAATCCGAGCGAGAGACGCGCCACCACGCCGGCCCGGTCCCGTCGCCGTTCGTAACGCCAGGCGGCGAGGGATACAACGGTGGCGCCCGCGATCCCCACGACCAGTCCCGCCAGTTTCCAACCGATGTAGAACGCGATCACGGGACCGAAGGCATCACGCGCGAATCGCGGACCTGCGCCGAGCAGGATGCCTTTGAACGTCACGTGCGGAGCGGCCGCCTCGAGTTCATCAACGGGCCCTGCGGGCGGCACCGGTGGCGCGGTGGGGTCCTCATCGGCGGTCACCGACGGCTCCTCGTCTCGATGGTGTCCCGAACGAGGCGGTGCCTCCCGGTCCGGCTGAAGTGTGCCCCAGAAGCTCGACCCCGAAACCGACGCGCTCGGTGCCTGGACCGGCAGCTCGCAGCCTGTTCACTGGCCCCACAGCCACCCACACAGTGGTTGTGGGGCCAGGAAAACACGGTCCCGGGTCAACCGCGGCCTCGGGAGAGGAACTTCGGATTCTCGATATCGGTTGGACGACATTGCGGCGGTGCGGTCACGGGATCGCATCGCGCCGGTCGCCCGCCGGGCAGGCGCACTTCGTAGGTTCCGAAATGGGGGTCCGGGACCGGGAAGTCGGTGGTGACGATCTGGGCACCACCGTTGATCGCGGCGTTCGCCCGAGCGAAGTCATTGGCACGGGCTTCGGTGCCGCGATCGTCGGCTCGGCTGCGGACGATGAATCCGCGGCGTACCAGCCGGCGAATCTCGGCTTCCTCCGGAACGTCGCGCTTGATCACGGCCGCCGCGGGCGACTCCGGATCGGCCGTGACGAAGAGTGGCGCACCGCGCAGCGTCGGCCGGCCGGCCAGATACAGGTCTCGCTCGCGTCCGCCGGCGTTGAGGACGAGCGCCACCCGACCGCGGGTGGCGCCGAGCGTGGGCCAGCCACGAGTGGTCACTGCTTCTCGCAGCGTCCGCGACTTCTCCCGAACCATGTCGGGGGTGAGCAGGTCCCGTGGGCGAAACACATCGCGGATCGTGACATCGAGGCGTTGGATCGCGGCGGCGTCCCACGGCTGATACTCGGCGTCGAACACGATGGTCTGGGTCTTGGGCTCGATCAGCACGAAGATCGGTACGTGGGACGGATGGGTGGCCGACCAGCGCCGGATCACACCGAGACATTCCGCGAGCGTGGGACAGTTCGTGGCCGCGTCGAGCACCGGGGTGTGCGCAACGGGCAAGCTCGGGCCGTTGAACACGTCGAGCTCGAAGCTGCGCACGCCTTCGTTGTTTAGCTGTTGATCGAGGGCCGGATGCTGGTAGTCGGCGACGTCACCGAGCGGAAGCGTTCGAGGCGGTCGGAGGTGGTAGCTGTTGTGCGTTGCGATCACCTGGATGTCGTTCACCCGCAAGGTCGCGTCGAGCGGAAACCGCTCCGCGCGCGGCGCCACGGCTGACGAGCAGCCCGAGATCCCCAACCCGAGCGCGATGACCGCGCAGCAGCTTCGTCGAAACACGAAGAGAAGTCTCGTCCATGATCGACCGACGCGGGAGGAACTCGTCGATAACCTGCGGCGCCACGTCAGGAATCCACTCGACCTTGGAGTGGGCCTCCCCGGTTGCAATGCGGAAACCCCTCGCATACCATACCCCCCTAGGGTGTTTGTTGAGAGGATGATCCGATGGACGCGTGGGCACTGGCCGGATACGGCATCTTTCTGCTGTTGGCATTCGGGTGGCGGACGTTGCGGCAGTGGCGAAGCACCGGCGACACCGGGCTGAGACTCGCGGCCCGAACAGGATCGGTCGCGTGGTGGGCGAAGCTCGGATTCATCCTCGCCATCCTGTTGGGCTTCGCCGCACCGGTTGCGGGGCTCGCCGGACTCGCGCCGATCGCACGGCTCGACCACGACATCCTTCGCGGCGTCGGTGCAGTGCTCGCGGTGCTGGGCATCGTGCTCACACTCGTTGCGCAGCTTCAGATGGGCACGTCGTGGCGGATCGGCGTCGACCCCGACGAACGCACCCCGCTCGTCACGACCGGAACGTTCGCCCGGGTACGCAATCCGATTTTCACGGCGATGATGCTTGCCGCGGCCGGCATGCTGCTGCTCGTCGGCAACGTCGTCGCGGTGGTCGCGTTCATCGCAGTTCTCGGTGCGTTGGAACTCCAGGTGCGCGCCGTCGAGGAGCCGCATCTGCGCGACGCGCACGGGAGCGAATACGCGTCCTACGCCGCACGCGCCGGTCGGTTCATCCCGGGGCTCGGTCGCAGCTCGGCGCAACGAGAGGCCGTCACGACGAAGTAGATCGACACGGCGACCCTCGTCTCCTCGGCGAATCTCGGTAGTGGGTCAGTTCGATCTGATACGAGGCCTGCCCTGCTGAGCGCGTTGCGGGCACATCTTCGAGACACTGGCCTATCGTGTGCGGTCTCAAGGGAGTCGCTCGTGCCGACGCTACACATCGAACACACCATCACCGATCGCGATACCTGGCTTGGTGCGTTCCCGCGATTCGCGGAGGCGCGACAGGACGCCGGTGTCGTGTCGCAGCGGGTGCGACAGCCAGACGACGACGCGAACTACATCTTCATCGACCTCGAGTTCGAGACCGTGCCGGCTGCCGAGGCGTTCAAGACGTTTCTGGAGACCGTGGTCTGGCAATCAACGGATCTCTCACCAGGGCTTGGCGGCGCACCGATCGCTCGGGTACTCGAGGACCTGGACGCAGCCGGCTGATCGATCGCGTCCTCCAACGCCGCTTGACCGACGATCTCGCCCCGACTGAGTCGCCAGCGCGTCCGTAGTCGACTCCGGCCCACCCCGACCGGCAGATGCGCACAGCAGCAGTCGTCTCGGCCGCAGAGAGCAACGCGCCGACCCGCCTCGACGACACAACCGCAATCGGCACACCCCATTTGCATGGGTGCGACTCTATGGTCACCCGGGGTTGGGTCGCTCGCGTGTGCCGATCCTCCGCATCGAACACGTGTCACTGTTCTTCGTGCACGTCACGAGCTCAGCAAGCAACTGTCACCCGGAGGAACGTTGCCGGGATGGATGTGGTGTCGCTGCTCGGACTTGTGTTCTGGCGGTTGAAGAGCGCATCCAACTCGTTCTGGAGATCCGCAGTGCGACCGTTCGCTTCGGCGGCTTCGAATGCGTTCATCGTCGGCCCGTAGTAGGTGCGGAACGCTGTAAGGAGGGCAGACGGTGGCTCCGGGTAGATGAAGCTGTACGTGTCGCGTGCGAACGAGATCTTCTCGTCTGGCACTCCCGCGCCGGTGAAGCGTTCGGTGACGTTGGCCTCCACGCCCCACGTCACCGGACTGATGAAACCCTCCGGCGGAGGTGGCGAGTACGCGCCGCTGATCTTCAAGATCTGCGCGACGAGCGTCGGATCACCCGGAATCCAGTTGCCCATCACGATCCGACCACCGGGCCGGGTCACGCGCACCATCTCCTTGGCCACGTCGAAGGGCTTCGGTGCGAACATCGCTCCGAAGATGCTCACGACGAGATCGAACGAGTCGTCCTTGAGGTCATGCAAGTCGGACGCGTCGCCTTCCTGGAACCGGCAGTTCGTCAAGCCTTCGGCTTCGGCGCGACGATTCCCGGCCGCGACCAAGTTGCTCGCGATATCGACGCCCAACACGTGGGCGCCGAGCCTCGCCTCCGGCAGTGCCGTTGTTCCATCGCCGCATCCGAGGTCCAGGACCTCGAGTCCGCTGGTGATGTTCAAATCTTTGACGAGTGCCTCGCCGCTGTCGCGCATGCTCTCCGCGATGCGCGTGAAGTCGCCCTTCTCCCAAAGTGCCTTGTTCGGATTCATTGCATCGCTTCCTTTCGTCTGGATCTGATTGGTCTCAGTTGGATCTGATTGCTTGCGGTCTCGGGAGCCGCTTATCCGGCTTCGGGCGCTTCGGACTGTCCTCCATCGCAGATGCAGAACTCGTTGCCCTCGGGATCGGCCATCACGACCCATCGGGTGCCGTGCTCGGAGCAGGGACCGTCCACGCGGTGCGCGCCGAGTGTTTCAAGCCGGGAGACTTCGCGGTCGACGTCGGGTGTCTCGATGTCGAAGTGCATCCGATTCTTGGTCGCCTTCGGTTCGATGACGCCTTGCAGCAGCAGCTTGGGCTGTGTGTTCGCTTCGTCGACGAGCACCACGTAGTTCCCGGCGCTGCCCAGCGACACGTATCCGAGTGCAGGCGCCCAGAACTCGGCGAGCTGCTGAGGGTTCGCGCAGTCGAGGACGAGTCCGATCTTGGTGGTGGTCATCCTCGTTCCCTCTCGGGTTTGCGGGCGAGAAACGCGTAGCCGAACACTTCGAACGCGTGTGCCTTCTCCTCGCCGGTTGCACCGGCGAACGTGTCGACCGGTGGGCCGATGCGCACGTCGGTGAACCCTGTGTCTTCGAGCATCTTCTGCCAGCCCGCACGGGGCAGCCCGCCGGCGATTCAGCCGGTCCAGAGGTCGATGTCTCGCAAGGCTTCTGGTGGGACGGGTCGACCGTTGGCGATGTCGGCGAACTGCAGGGCGCCGCCAGGGCGGAGCACGCGCCTGATCTCGTCAAACACCGCACGCTTGTCAGCGCAGAGGTTGATGACGCCATTGGAGATGACGACATCCGCCCAGCCGTCTTCGACTGGGAGCGCCTCGGCGAAACCCTCGCGGAACTCGACGCGTGAGTAGTCCAGCTGGGTTGCGGTCGAACGCGATTTCTCGAGCATCTCGGCGGTCATATCGACACCGACCACTCCCCCACTCCGTCCAACCAACGCGGCGGCGACGAAGGAATCGAACCCGGCACCGGAGCCGACGTCGACGACGCGCTCACCCGGGCGGATCGCGCGCAGAGAAAAGGGGTTCCCAACTCCGGCAAATGACTCGACGGCGCGATCGGGCAACGCGTCGACGATCGCGGCGTCGTAGCCGAGCTTGCCCGCAAGCGGGCGGCCGGTGTGGAAGTGGTACTCCGAGTGAGGTGCTACCGCAACTTCGCGGTACTTCTCGCGTACCTGTTCGCGCAGCGTGTCGACGTCGACCACGAGCTCTTCGGTCATCGTTCAGCCTCCCGTCCCAACCGCGATCGGCAATCCCGCGCGGCTCCACTCGGGGAAACCGTCTTCCAGGCGGCGAGCGCGGATACCCCGGCGGCGGAGGGCACGGACGGCGTCGTCGGCGTAAACGCAGAACGGCCCCCGACAATACGCCACGATCTCGGCGCCCTTGGAGATAGTGCGCAACTGCTCGCGTACCTCGTCCGGAGGCAGCGATCGCGCGCCGCGGATATGACCGGCGGCGTACTCGGCTGCCGGTCGGACATCGAGCACCACGACGTTGCGGCGGGACAGACGTCGCGCGAGTTCATCGCGGGTGATCGCCTCCACATCCGTGCGTTCGCCCACATAGGCATCGGCGAGCCGGTCGATCCCGGCGACGTGTTCGGCTGCGACATCTCGCACTGCGGCCCACAGTTCGCCGACCCGGTCGCTCGCCAGTGCGTAGAAGACACGCGTGCCCTCTCGCCGATTCGAGAGCAACCCCGCGCGAGTCAAGACATGCAGGTGATGCGAAGTGTTGGCCACACTCTGATCGATCTCACCGGCAATCTCGTCGACCGACCGTTCGCCCTGAGCCAGTACGTCGACGATTTCTGCTCGGCGTCCACTCGCCAACGCCTTCGCGACCTCGGCGAAGGCATCGAACAGGGCGGCTTTGGCCTCTCGGTCACTCATGGCACCCCATCCTGGGGCCGAACTCGTCCCTTGTCAAGTATTCAAGCGATTACTTGACATCAACTTGTAGTGCGTGAAGGATGTCTTCACCAACCACGAGGAGGCCGCATGCGCGACTACACCGCAACCCGCTTGATCTCCGCCGATTCCGACGAGGTATTCCGGATTCTCACCGAACCTCGCCGCCTTCCGGAGTGGAATCACGCGATCGTCCGACTCGTCGAGGCGCCTGAATCCCTGGCGCCCGGGCGTCAATGGGTCGTCGAACTCTCGGCGCTCGGCCAATCGTGGCCAAGCCGTTCGACCGTGGTCGAACTCGAGACGTCGGCGCGGCGGTTCACGTACCGTTCGCAAACCGACGACGGCAATCCCTCATACGCCGATTGGTCCTGGCAGGTAGAAGACACGACTGGCGGCTGCGCGGTGACCGTGTCGCTCGCGCTGCACCCCCTCACGTTCTGGCGGCGCATGCTGCTCGCCAAGGTTCGAGGGCGCCAGCTGCGTCGACACGAGCTGCCCGAGTCATTGAGCGCACTCGCCTCTTTGGCGACGACCCTCCCGCGTCGATGATCGACATCGTCGCGTTCGTCGACGAGGGGCTCGGTCATTCGTCGTATCTGGTCGACTTCGGCGATGGCCGTGCGCTCGTCGTCGACCCACCTCGCCTCCCCGACCAGCTCCTCGCCGAGGCCCGTCTTCGCGGTCTCGAAATCGCGTTCACCGCCGATACGCACTCGCACGCTGACTACGTCTCCGGCAGCCCCGAACTCGCGGCGCGAGGTGCGAGGTTCCTCGCATCGCAGGGCGCCCACCTCGAGGTTGAACACCACGACGTCGCGGCCGGCGACGAGATCCAGTTGCGAGAGGGTGTGGTCTTGCGGGCGATCGCGACGCCGGGGCATACGCCGGACCACCTCTCCTACCTCCTCTGTGAGCAAGGAAGGCCAACCGCGCTGTTCAGTGGCGGTTCGCTCATGGTCGGAACCGTCGGTCGTACCGACCTCCTCGGCCCGGCACCGCGCGACGATCTGACTCGACAGCTTTTCCGGGCGCTCCGCGACGAGATCCTCACCCTGCCCGACGACCTGGCCGTCTACCCCACGCACGGAGCCGGCTCGTTTTGCTCCACCCCCGGTGCATCCGAGCGAACGACCACCATCGGCATCGAGCGAGCGACCAATCCCCTGTTGAGTGAGCCCGACGAGGACGCCTTCGTCGCACAACTCACCGCCGGCTTCGGGTCGTTCCCGAGTTATTTCTCCCGCCTCCCTGAGGTGAACCGCCTCGGGCCGCGGCTGTATCGCAGCACGCCGCCGCTCGAGCGCGTCAATATCGCCGACCTCGATGCGCTCGTCGCCGGGGGTGCACTCGTTGTCGACGTCCGTCCGATCGACGCGTTCGCCGCCGCTCACCTCCCCGGCGCACTGTCGATCGAGCTTCGCCCCGTGTTCGCGAGTTGGCTCGGCTGGCTGGTCGAACCCGACCGCCCCCTCGTGTTCGTTCTCGACCCAGACCAAGATCGTTCCGAACTCGTTCGTCAATGCCTGAACGTCGGGTACGAACGCCTCGCTGGTGAACTCAACGGCGGCATGGATGCAGCCCGAGCGTTCGGCATGACCGAGGAACGAATCGAACTCGTCGATCCCGCCAAGATCGCCTCCGCCGTGATCGACGTTCGGCAACACAACGAATACATCGCCGGCCACCTACCCAACGCCATCAACATCGAGCTCGGCCAGATCCACCACTTCGTCGACGGGTTCTCCGCCGGACCAGTCACCGTGATGTGCGGTCATGGCGAGCGCGCGATGAGCGCGGCCTCGATTCTCACCGCCCACGGGCACAAGCACGTGTCACTGCTCGCTGGTGGTCCCGAAGACTGGGCGAAGGTCACCGGCCTCAGTCTCGAATGACGGTGAGCGAACAGAACCCACCCTCGCCCATTCGTCTCGGATTGCGCGAGAACCTCGCGCAGTTCTCCCTGCTCGTCGGCGTCAACGCGCTCGTCGGCGGGATGATCGGCCAGGAACGGACGGTCCTCCCCCTCCTGGCGACGCGCGAGTTTCATCTCACCGCGTTCACGGCCACCCTCACGTTCATCGTCGCGTTCGGTGCAGTGAAGGCAGCGACGAACTTCTTCGCCGGCACCCTGTCTGATCGGTACGGCCGCAAGCCCGTGCTCGTCGCCGGTTGGATCATCGGCGCGCCGATCCCCTTCCTCCTGATGTGGGCACCGTCGTGGGGGTGGATCGTGTTCGCCAACGTCTTGCTGGGCATCAACCAGGGCCTGACCTGGTCGACGACGGTCATCATGAAGATCGACCTGGTCGGACCCGCGCGACGCGGCTTCGCGATGGGACTCAACGAAGCCGCCGGGTACGGCGCCGTCGCGGTC
The DNA here is from genome assembly GCA_031422675.1 of Acidimicrobiia bacterium. GTDB lineage: Bacteria > Actinomycetota > Acidimicrobiia > IMCC26256 > JAENVU01 > JAENVU01. The sequence continues at coordinate 20,628 of JANPMG010000081.1, forward strand.
ACCGCGCTCGCGACCGGCTACATCGCACAACAACACGGACTGCGTCCCGCACCGTTCTTCCTCGGTGTCGCGTACGCGGGTCTCGGCCTCGGCCTCTCGACCCTCTTCGTACGCGAGACCCGCGGGCACGCGCAGCACGAGGCCGCGAACCACACCGCCGCCCACGACGGACTCCGCGAAGGGCTCTCGACACGCGCGATCTTTACGCTCACCTCGTTTCGCGAGAAAGCATTGTCGTCGTGTTCGCAGGCCGGTCTCGTCAACAACCTCAACGACGGCCTCGCGTGGGGCCTCTTCCCGATCTTCTTCGCCCGCGCCGGGCTTTCCATCGGTCGCATCGGCATCCTCGCCGCGATCTACCCCGCCATATGGGGCCTCGGCCAGCTCTACACCGGCGGGCTCTCCGACCGCATCGGACGGAAGCGACTCATCGCCGGCGGCATGCTCACCCAAGCCGTCGCCATCGGTTGGATCGCGACAACGACAGGGTTCGCTGCGTGGGCCGTCGGCGCCGCGGTCCTCGGTGCCGGAACCTCGATGGTCTACCCGACGCTTTTGGCCGCGATCGGTGACGTCGCGCATCCCGCCTGGCGGGCACGCGCCGTCGGGATCTACCGACTCTGGCGCGACGCCGGGTTCGCCGTCGGCGCGCTCCTCGCCGGCGTCGTCGCCGACCTCGTCTCCGTCGAAGCGGCGATCTGGACCGTCGCCGTGCTCACTGCTACATCGGGCCTCGTGGTCGCCGTTCGGATGTACGAAACCCATCCCCCACCGGCGAAATCACCGATCAGTTCGGCGCAGTGATCACAGTTCCGGTGATTGCACTGAGTGCCTTGGTGGCAGCGGGAATCAACGCTCCGAAGGGATGCCCGCCGCCGCCCGGTCCGTAGTTTGCTTCGAGCGACGCAGCCTCGATGAGGAACCGCGCGCCGTGCAGTGCGCGGTACCAGTCGAGATTCCCGAGGTCGTGCTGTGGGGCGATGGTGCCGTAGCGCTTGACGAACCGTCGCGACAGTCGGCCGCCTACCCAGTGAATGACCGCGCCGAGCGGTCCCGGCGCGTCGAGGGGCGGGTTCGCGAGTAGGAGCGACGTGAACGCGACGTCGTACGCCGGTTCTGCGCGAATCGCTGCGGTCCAATCGATCACGGTGACCTCGCCATCGTCGTCGACGAGGAGATTGAACGGATGAAGATCACCGTGACAGATCACGGTCGCATCCTCACGAGGCCGGTGCTCGGCCAGCGAACGAACCGCCGCGACCAGGTCAGACCGGCCCAGAACCTCGGCGCCCGCCTCGAAGTGTTCCAGGAGGGTCTTGACCCGCCAGGCCACCGTCGGTGACGCCTCGTCCACCGCGGCGCTGACGGGATCGGGGTCGAGCGCGTGGAGACCAGCCATCGCCGCCGCGAGTTGCTTCGGCATACGCGCGAAGAGCGCGGGCGCACGCCGAAGTGCCGCGACGCCATTCAGGTCGCCGAGCGGTGGCGTGCCCTGAGCGAAGTCCATCACCGACCAGGAGCCGCCGAGTTCCGCGTCGACATGCCCGGAAAGCCGAACCCTCGGTGTGGCGAAGCCCATCTCGGCGACGGTCTGTTGGACGACGAGCTCCTTCGCTCCCATCGCAGCGTCGGGGGCAATCCGAAAGACCACCTCCTCCGGTACCCCGAGGGGCTGGCCTTCCAAGCGGAGCCGGTACATCGACGCCCAGAAGCCGCCTGCGAGCGGGGTCGGATCGGCCGCCAGCGCGGTATCCGGCCATGCGCGAGCGATCCGGGACGCAATCATCGCTGAGATATCGGTTTTTACTGTCATGTATTTTACAGTACCGGTAAAATCCGATAGTGTCTACCCCCATGCCTCTCGAAGTGACGAACGCCGCAACCCCCGACAACCGGCCATCAATGGAATGCACCGTCGACGAGTTAGCCCGCCTCGCGGGTCTGCCGGTCCGCACGATCCAGGAATACAAGACCCTCGGGATCCTCCCCGCTCCCCGCCGTCAAGGTCGCGTCGGCCTCTACGGACCCAGTCACCTTCGTCGCCTCGAGCTCATCGCCCGACTCCGCGAACGCGGCTACTCACTCGCCGGCATCGGCGACTTGCTCGGCAACTGGAGCGCCGGTGCCGACCTCGGCGAGGTACTCGGTCTCGAACCCGACCAACTCGTCCACATCGACGAACCCGGAGCGCCCGCCACCCTCGAACAGCTCAGTGCGCTGCTGCCCGCGATGATCCCAGCGCACCTCGACGCACTGGTCGCCACCGGAGTAATCGAACGATGTCGGCCCGACCGCTTCTGCGTTCCCAGCCCATCGCTCCTCCAACTCGCCATCGACTCCCAGGCCGCGGGTCTCGTACCCGACGACGTGATCGCTCTGCTCGGTGCGATTCGACGCGCCGCGGACACCGTCGCCGACGAAGTCCTCCACCAAATCGGACAGCTGCCAACCGAGGCCACTACCGAAGCCGCCACTGCGCTCCTCCAACGGGGACGTGGCCTCCTCGCCCACGGTGTCGGCCGGCTCACCCTCCACCGGATCGGACAACGACTCGGCATCAGCGACGAAGCCGACCTCGACCCCGCCCTCAGTCGCATCATCGAGAGCCGCGGCAACCCGAAATGACCAGCACTGCGAACCAGGCACAGTCCGAAGCATGGAACGGCGAACACGGCGAACGTTGGGTAGCGAGCGCGGATGAACGCGACCGGATTCTCGCTCCCGTTGCCGACGCCCTCTTCGTCGCGGCCGGGCTGACCACAGGACTTCGCGTCCTCGACATCGGCTGCGGCTGCGGAGTCACGACCCTCAGAGCCGCAGCCCTCGTCGGCGATACCGGAGCTGCAATCGGCATCGACCTCTCCGGGCCGATGCTCGACCTCGCGCGACAACGCGCGGTCCGTGCGGGAGCCACCAACACCGACTTCGTGCAGGGCGATGGGCAAACTCACACGTTCGATCCGGCATCGGTCGACGTGATCATCGGCCGGTTCGGAACGATGTTCTTCTCCGATCCGGTCGCGGCGTTCGCCAACATCGGCACGGCCCTTCGACCAGGCGGACGACTCGTCCTCGCGACGTGGCAGCCGCTCGGCGCGAACGAGTGGCTCATCGTCCCCGGCGCGGCCCTTCTCAATCACACCGCGATGCCCGCGGCCGCCTCCGACGACGGGCCGGGAATGTTCGCCCAGTCCGACCCCGAGATCGTCACCTCAATACTGCGCGCCGCGGGCTTCGTCGACATTGCCCTCGAAGCCACCGAGGTGACCTTCACCCTCGGCCAAACCATCGACGAAGCCGTCGCGTACCTCGCCGACAGTGGACCCGGACGCGTCCTGCTCGAATCCATCCCCGAAGGCCCAGCCCGCGACACTGCCCTCGCGGACGTCGCCGACGCCCTCGTCGACCACCGCGGTGAATCCGGTGTCCAACTCGGTGGCGGAATCTGGCTCATCACCGCAACACGACCAGCCCGCTGACAGGATGGCCGGTCATGCGGGTACTCGTCACCAACGATGACGGCATCGACGCCGTCGGTATCCAACGACCGGCCCTCGCACTCTCGCGAGACGACCGCTTCGAGGTGCTCGTCGTCTCACCCGACCACGTCACGCTTGACCAATACGGGCACGGCTGCCGGCCATCGACGAGGCCCTCGCGGAGGGTCTCGAAGCCACCTCTCAGCAAGCTGCCGCGGACTTTCGCTGACTCGAGCCGGTCGCAACGCTGTCGCGACCGGCTCCTAGACCTGTGAGCTGCTCTTTTGGTGGTCGGGCTGCCGGGACTCGAACCCGGGACCTTCGGTCCCCCAGACCGACGCGCTA
>JANPMG010000082.1:0-2424 GCA_031422675.1 Acidimicrobiia bacterium
TGAGAACCGCGAACGGTCAACGTTTCGACCAGGTGGGCGCGCGCTTCGACGAGGTGGACGCCCGGTTCGATCGTGTTGACTCTCAGTTCGATCGTGTGGATGCCCAGTTCGAACGTGTGGACGCCCAGTTCGAACGTGTCGAGCGTCGTATCGACGAAATGCACCGACTGATGCTCTGGCTGTTCTCCACGCAGATCGCGGTCATCGGGCTCATGATCGGTATTGCCAAGGTCACGTGAACCAAAGGCTCAGAGCGCGGCGCTCCGTAGTGCGGTGAGCAGCAGTTCGGCATGGGCGACGCGGCGGTCCTGATACTCGGCGGGTTCCAATACCTCGCCGTCGGGTCCGAGCGACACGAGCAGATGGTCGAGGTGACGGTCGCCGGCGATCTCGATCTCGGCCCGCACGTATCCGTCGCCATCGTCGGCGGACGACACGACGCGATACGGCTGGGGGAGCGCGGCCATGCGATCGGCCGGCACTCGGATCGTCAGCCGACGGTGGATGGACGAAAGATCGAAGAAGTCACGCTCGGGCAGATCCACCGGCGGCTGGAACTCGACCGTGCCCACGCGCGCGTCGCTCATGCGGTCGATGCGCCAGTTCTTCACGACGTCGTCGCCCACCTCGGGCCCGGACACGAACCAGTGGCCCCACTCGTCGTAGAGATCCCACGGCAGCACCTCACGATCGGTGGCCACGTTGTCCTTGAACCGCACGTAGCGGAACCGCAACGACCGGTGCTGGCGGTAGGCGGTCTCGGCGACGGCGTGACACGCTGGCCGGTCGGTCGGCACCACCATGTCGATCGCCACCGCCTGACGGAGCTTCATGAGCGCGCTGTCCAACGCGACGCTGCGCGCCGCGCCGGTCCCTTGGTACACGGTTGCCGCGATGTACAGCCGTAACGCCTCCGGCCCGGTGGGCGGCGCATTCTTCAAGTCGCGCAGCCAGTGCTCGTTCACCTCGAGCACGTCGTCCTCGTCGAGATCAAAGGCGCGGCTCTGATCGATGGGCTCGCCCGCCCGATCGAGATACTCCAGATGGAGGAGCGGATCGAGGAGCGTGCGCAACTGCTCGACCGACACGCCGATGATCTCCGCCGCCGCCGTGAGCGCGATGTATCCCCGCTCCTCGGCCAGCGCGAGCACGCGGCTCAAGACTTCGAACTGACGCGACGCGGAGACCGGCGGCATCAGGCCGCCACCTGGTCCCGCAGCCACGCCTGCATCCGCGCGACGAGCACCGGCGGTTCGAGGAGACGCACCGCGGTGCCGAAGCCGAGTAGCCGGATGATGAACGACTCGTAGTCACGCACCTCGATGGTCAGGATCGCGTCGTCGGCGGTGACGGTTCCCACTTCGCACTGCAACTCGCCGAGAAGCAGCGGAACCAGATCCCGTTCGACGCGCACGATGGCGGCGACGGGCTCGTCGGATCCCCACGCGTTCGGATCCATCTCCAACGCGGCGGTCGCCTCGAAGTTTCGGGGGATGGTGAACGCGCCCGGCGAGCCGACCGGCGTCAACGCCGGTTCATCCTCGTGCTGCTCCAACCGGTCGAGCCGGAATTTGCGATTCTCGCCCCGCAGGTGGTCGAAGCCGGCGAGATACCAACGGTTGCGCCACATGCCGAGCACGTACGGGTCGATCACCCGGACCTCGCCGTGGTACCGCAGCCGGATCGGCTGTCGTGCGGCGATCGCATCACGCAGCTCGACGACCCGGTCGTGGATCCGTACCACCACTTGGGCGGCGTCGCGTTCCACTGCGGTGCCGAGCTCACCGTCCTGGCCAACAGTCTCGTCACCGTCGACACCCACCGTTGCGGCCGCGGCGATGAGCGCGCGCCGTTCGGCGCTGGTGAAGAAGGGCGGTTGGAGGGTGTAGCGCTGGCGCTCGTCGGACCATTCGAGCGCGATGCCCCAGCCGTCGGCGAGGTCGGCGCGGTCCCGTTCGAGCTTCTTGGCCAACGCACTCACGCTGAGCCCGCCGTACTCGGGAACGTCGTCGGCGATCTCCGCGCGCGTGCACCCGAGCGTGCCGCGCGCCTGGATGTAGGCGGCCAGGTTGAAGATCCGTCCGATGGGTGAAGCGCGCCGGGCCATTGCCGTCCCCTGCCGTCGTGTGGGCCGATCGTATGCGGGCTCGCGCCGCGCTCCGATCCATACGCCGACGGTCAGCGCCCCAGGAATGACGGCGGTTCGAATGACACCGGTTCGAATGACACGGGCGTCATTGTCCGACCCCCTCCCCATACTCGGAAGTCGTTCACCGAATGATCAGGAGTCACCATGCAGACCAACCTTCGTTTCGATCACCAGCTCCTCGCCGTGGAGGGCGAGCACGACGTGCACTGCATGCTCGAGCTCACCGCGCCCGACGCCCCCGGCACCGGCCGGCCGCCGTTGCACATCGCGCTCGT
>JANPMG010000083.1:0-3240 GCA_031422675.1 Acidimicrobiia bacterium
CCGAACTCCCGCTGGACCGCCTCGGCGCCGAAATAGAACCCGCCGTCACGTTCTTCGACCTCGCTCGCTTCGACGTAGATGCCGCGACGGTCCGTGTACGCGGGAGCCTGGATCATCCCCTGGTTGAACAAGCGCTGGAACGGTTCCGGCGTGGAGACGTGGCCGAGGTCGTAAAGGACCTTGTGCCAGAACCGCGCGTACAGCAGGTGGAGCACCGCGTGCTCGACCCCGCCGACGTACAGATCCACGCCGCCGGGGCCCTCACCCATCCAGTACCGCTCGGCCTCGGGACTGACGAACTGGTCCTCGTTCGTGGGGTCCAGGTACCGGAGGTAGTACCAACACGAGCCGGCCCACTGCGGCATGGTGTTCAGCTCGCGGCGGTACGGCTTCAGTCCGTCGCCGAGATCGAGCTCGACCGTGGTCCAGGCTTCGGCGCGCGACAGCGGCGGTGCGGGAACACTCGCGTCGCGGTCCTCGGAGGTCTCGGGTTCGAAGTCGATGATCTCGGGGAGTTCGACCGGGAGGTACTCCTCCGGCACTGCGATCGGCAAGTCCAACTCGTCGAACACGATCGGGAACGGCTCACCCCAGTACCGCTGCCGGCTGAACAGCCAATCCCGCAGCTTGTAGTTGACGGTGGCCTCGCCGACGCCCACCGCTTCCAGCCATTCCGTGATCGCCGCCTTCGCGACACCGACGTCCAACCCGTTGAGCGACACCTCGGCATTCGCGGAGTTCACCCCGACGCCGTCACCGGTGAAGGCCTCGGGCCACTCCCCCGCTCGAGCGTTCGCCGCGCACCCACGTTCGGCGAACCACGCGTCGGGCGGTTGGATGACACCGGCGATGGGCAGGTCGAACTCGCGGGCGAACTCGAAGTCCCGTTGGTCGTGCGCGGGGACGGCCATGATCGCGCCGGTGCCGTAACCCATGAGGACGTAGTCGGCGATGAAGATCGGGATGGGTTCCTCGTTGACGGGGTTGAGTGCGAACGCACCGATGAACACCCCGGTCTTGTCCTTCCCCTCGGCCTGACGTTCGAGGTCGCTCTTGGCCGCGGCGAAGTCGCGGTAGGTCCGCACCGCGTCCGCCGGTCCGACATCGGCGCCGAAGATGCCGCGCCAGGCGGCCGGGCTCTGGTTCAGTGCGTCGCCGAAATCCGCGCCCGGCCAGTCCGTCGGGACGAGCTCGTCGACGAGGGGATGCTCGGGTGCGAGCACCATGTAGGTGGCACCGAACAGCGTGTCGGGCCGCGTGGTGAACACGGTGATGACGGCCTCGCTGCCGTCGACACCGAAGTCCACCGACGCGCCGGTGCTGCGCCCGATCCAGTTGCGTTGCATCAGCTTGATCGAGTCCGACCAGTCCAGGGCTGCGAGGTCAGCGAGCAAGCGATCTGCATACGCGGTGATGCGCATCATCCACTGCTTCAGTGGCCGCCGATACACCGGGAAGTTGCCCCGTTCGCTCCGGCCGTCGGCGGTGACCTCTTCGTTGGCCAGCACCGTCCCGAGGGCCGGACACCAGTTGACCGGCGCCTCGGTGAGATACGCCAGCCGATGGGAGTCGACGAGTTCGCGCCGGGCCCGCTCATCGAGCGCGTCCCAACCGATGGCCGGGTCGGTCTTCAGGGACTCGACGAGCGCTGCGATCGGACGGGCTCGATCGACCGACGGGTCGTACCAACTGTTGAAGATCTGCACGAAGATCCACTGCGTCCACCGGTAGTACGCCACGTCGGTGGTGGCCGGGCCCCGACGCGAATCGTGGCCCAAGCCGAGGGCCCGCAACTGACGCCGCATCGTCGCAATGTTCGCCTCGGTGGTGACTCGCGGGTGTTGGCCGGTCTGCATCGCGTACTGCTCAGCCGGCAGACCGAACGCGTCGTAGCCCATTGCGTGGAGGACGTTCTTGCCGTTCATGCGCTGATAGCGAGCGAACACGTCGGTACCGATGTAGCCCAACGGGTGACCGACATGGAGCCCGGCGCCGCTCGGATACGGAAACATGTCGAGGACGAACATCGGCTCGCGCCCGGCGATCCGTTCGGCGCCTTCGGAGAGCAGACCGGTGGGATTGGGCGCCCAGAAGGTGTGCTCGCGGTCCCACCGGTCCTGCCACCGCGCTTCGATCTCGTTGGCCAGGCGCGCGTCGTAGCGGTGGCGGGGCGGTTCGTCGGTCACCCGGGCGAGGCTACCGGGAGGTCTTCAACGCGCCTCGCATGATTCGCTGAACGCCGGTCAGGCCGGAAACAGGTCGGGTCAGGTCGGGTCGGGATACGGACAATGCCGACACCCACTGCCACAACACTCACCGCGAGATGCGAGCTCGGTGGCGGTCATCACGTCGTAGCCGGTGGGCGGGTCGCGATACGTCGGCTCCCCGCGCGCCGTCGCCGCGGCGTGGGCGGCGTGGGCGGCGGCCGAGATCGGGGCACGGTCGCGGTTCACGATGGCCGGGCTGGGGCACTCGAAGCCATGCCCCACGTTGGCAGGCGAGCGGCGGCGCGATTCGATCGGCGACGTTCCCGAAGTGAACCAGCCCGGCTGCTACCTTGAAACTCCCTTACGGGGCTGTAGCTCAGGCGGTAGAGCACTTCCATGGCATGGAAGGGGTCAGGGGTTCGAGTCCCCTCAGCTCCACTGTCTCGTTTCGGCAACGGTCGGTTCGTGCCGTAGCGCCAGGTCGTCGCTGATGCTCGCCGAGTCAGCGGCGGCGAGTCCCACGTGCTCTCGCTCCCAGTAGCGTGTTTCGCGTATGCATTCCGCTCGGGAACGCGGATGAACCATCCAGCCGTTCATTACACGACCACACCGGGTGGTTGCGTCGCGTATCAGGTCGCCGGCAGCGGACCCATCGATCTCGTCTTCATCCCTGAGTGGTGGAACGAGACGGAATCGATGTGGGACCAACCCCTACTCGCGGACGTGCTCGAACGGCTCGCGTCGTTCAGTCGACTGATCTGCTTCGACCGACGCGGTTGTGGGATCTCGGACTCGATCCCGCTCGGCGCCACACCGGTCCTCGACGACTGGCTCGACGACCTGGGCGCAGTGATGGATGCAGTCGGTTCGGAACGAGCGGTCTTGGTGGGTTGCAGTGGAGGCGGTCCGCTGAGCGTGTTGTTTGCCGCGACCTATCCCGAGCGGGTCAGTTCGCTCGTGCTCGTCAATTCCTACGCGCGATTCTCGCGCGCACCTGAGTTCCCGATCGGGCTCCCCCAGGAGCTCGTCGAGC
>JANPMG010000084.1:0-68146 GCA_031422675.1 Acidimicrobiia bacterium
AAACATTTCGTCGCCAACGACTCCGAATTCGAGCGCATGACCATCAGCTCGGACGTGGACGAAGCGGCGCTGCGCGAGCTCTACCTCGTCCCGTTCGAGGCGGCGGTGAAAGAAGCCGGTGCGTGGGGAATCATGAGCGCGTACAACAAGCTCAACGGCACCTATTGCAGTGAGCACGAGTGGTTGCTGACCACCGTGTTGCGTGACGAGTGGGGATTCGACGGGTTCGTGATCTCGGATTGGTTCGGCACCCACAGCACCGCGCCGGCGGCGAACGCCGGGCTCGATCTCGAGATGCCGGGGCCACCGCAGTGGTTCGGGAAGGCGCTCGCAGACGCAGTCACCAACGGTGAAGTCCCGAGCGAGACGTTGGACACGATGGTGGAACGGCTCCGCACCCTCGCGCAACGCACCGGTGCCGCCGACGGTCTCGGCAACGGTCCGCCCGCCAGCCTCGACGACCCGCGCCACCGCGCCCTGATCCGTGAGGTCGAGGCCGCGAGCTTCGTCCTCCTCCGCAACAACGGCGTGCTGCCCCTCGACCGGTCGGCACTGAACTCGGTGGCACTGATCGGCACCGCTGCGGACACCGCCTGGATCATGGGTGGCGGCAGTGCCGCGCTCGATTCGCATCCGCCGGTCACGCCGCGTGCAGGACTCATCGCGGCGCTGGACGGCACAACGACGGTCACGTTCGCGCGCGGACCCGCGGCCACGGACACGATCCCAATCCTCGATCAGTCGGCCCTCGCCGATCGCATTGCGATGGACGTCTTCGCATCCGCCGACTGCAGCGGCGAACCCGTCCTCCAGGCATCGTTGCGGACCGGGCGCGCCATGTGGCTCGGTGATATCCACGATCGCATCAACGCCCGTGAGTTCTCGGCCCGGCTCACCGGCACCGTGCGGGTCACCGAGGCCGGTGAGTGGACCTTCGGGCTCACCACCACCGGCGCGTGCCGAGTCACGCTCGATGGCGAGGTTCTCCTGGACGCGTGGACCGACCGCGAACCCGGGGCGTCGTTCTTCGGGTTCGGCAGCAAGGAGATCCGCGGCGTCCGCACGCTCGCCGGCGGACACGACTACTCACTCGAAATCGAGTTCTCGGGCGGTTCGCCGGCCAAGGTCAGCGGGTTCGAGCTCGGCGCAGTCCCGCCCACGCCCGCCACCGCGCTCACCGACGCCGCCGACGCCGCCCGCAACGCAGATGTCGCCATCGTGGTGGTCGGCACCGGACCCACCCTCGACACCGAGGGCAAGGACCGGGATTCGATGCACCTGCCGGGCGAGCAGGACGCGCTCGTGCACGCGGTGGTGGCCGCCAATCCGCGCACGATCGTCGTCGTGAATGCAGGCTCTCCCGTCACCATGGACTGGGCCGCCGAGCCCGCCGCGATCCTCCAGTGTTGGTTGCCGGGCGAGGAGTGGGGCAACGCCCTCGCCGACGTGCTCCTCGGCGACTGCGAACCGGGTGGCCGTCTGCCCACCACGTTCCCGGTACGAGTGGAGGACGCGCCGGCCCACGCCACCTACCCCGGCACGGATGGTCACGTCACGTACGCCGACGGCCTGCTCATGGGTTACCGCGGCTACGACCGGTCCGGCACGGAGCCCCGCTTCTGCTTCGGACACGGGCTCGCCTACACCACCTTCGAGTACGGACCGATCACGGTGGACGGGCGCACCGTGCGGGTGGACATCACCAACACCGGCGCGCGCACCGGGGCCGAGGTCGTGCAGCTGTACCTGCACGACCCGGCGGCACCGCCCACCCGACCCGAGCAGGAACTCCGCCGGTTCGCCAAGGTGTCGATCGCACCCGGGGTCACCGAGACCGTTTCGTTCGATCTCGACGACCGATGCTTCTCCGCATGGTCCGACGGCTGGGTCGTCGGCCGCGGTCCGTTCGAGGTGCGCATCGGCCGATCCTCACGGGACATCCGCGCCACGGGCACGATCACGCCTTGAGTCTTCGGGCACTCCCTGAGTCTTCGGGCACACCCTGAGTCGTCGCCGGTCGTCCGCCTACGATGCGGATCCGTCCACGAAGGAGTCGCCCATGCCCGTCACCGCGTACTTGTTCATCGAGACCGAGGGCGGCAAGACCGCCGGCGTCGTCACCGCGATCCGGAAGTTGGACGGCATCATCAGCGCCGACGCGATCACCGGCCCGTCGGACGTGATCGTGCGGCTCGAGACCAGCGACATCGATTCGCTGGGCAAGATGGTCGTTTCGCAGATCCAGGCGGTCGACGGCATCACCCGCACCCAGACGTGCCCGGTGGTCAACCTCTGACGGACTCGTCCCGCTGGCGGCCGGCCCGGGCGGCCCGCCGGGCGTGGCGTTCGACGGCCAACTCGATGAGCCGGTCGAGGAGCGCCGGGTAGGGCACACCGCTGGCGGCCCAGAGGCGCGGATACATCGAGATCGGCGTGAACCCCGGGATGGTGTTCACCTCGTTGACCAGGAACCCGCGTCCGCCCTCGTCGTAGAAACAATCGACGCGCGCCATGCCGTCGCAGCGACCGGCCGCGAACGCGCGTACGGCCAGGGCTCGAACCTCGTCGGCGGCGGCGTCCGACAGTGCCGCCGGCGCGATCAGCTGCGCCGCATCGTCCTCGTACTTGTCGGCGTAGGAATAGAACTCGGCAGCCGGAATCACTTCGCCCGGCACGGACGCCTGGGGGTCGAGGGATCCGAGCACCCCGACCTCGATCTCGCGCCCGACGATCTGTTCCTCGGCCAGGATCTCCTCGTCGTAGGAAAGGGCGAGTTCGATCGCGGCGTCGAGTTCCGCGGCGTTGTGAGCCTTACTCACCCCGACCGACGACCCCATGTTCGCGGGCTTCACGAAGCACGGCAGTCCGAGTTCGTTCATCACCCGCGCGCGAAACGCGGCCCGGTCCTCACCGTCTCGGAACTCGAGGTACGCGGCCTGGGGAATCCCGGCCGCCGCAAACATCTGCTTCATCGCGCCCTTGTGCATGCCGACGGCGGATCCGAGCACGCCCGAGCCGACGTAGGGCAGATCGGCGAGTTCGAGGAGCCCCTGCACGGTGCCGTCCTCACCGAACGGACCGTGCAACAGCGGGAGGACCACGTCAATGTCGAGCCCCCGCCGGCCCGAGCTGGCCACCACTTCGCCGAGCGCCACCAACTCCGGGCCATCGGTCGGGAACGCACTCGGCAGGCCGGCCGACCCCGCGGCGAGGAGCGCGCCCGCTGCGTCGGCGGCATGCCATTGCCCGTCGGTCGTGATCGCCACCGGCACCACCTCGTAGCGCGCCGGATCGAGCGCCTTCGCCACTGCGACCGCGGTCGCCCGGGAGACATCGTGCTCCGCGGATCGCCCACCGAAGATCAACATGACGCGCCTGCGCCCGCCCGGAGTTGTGCTCATCCCCCCACCTGCAGCACGGAGCGAATACCGAGACCCATGATGAACAGGCCGCCGAGGCCGTACAGCAACTCGAGCCGGCCGCGCATCTGCGCTCGGTACTGGTAGAGCAACCCGACCGTGATGAAGATCACGAACCCATAGAACATGTGGAAGCGCGGCGCCTGGTAGTCCTTGCTGGCCACCATGCCCACGCCGATCACGATCTGGATCAGCACCGTCACTTCGGCGATCGCGGTCGCAACCCAGACCGGCCGACCGCGCAACGAGTGCAGGCGCCAGGCGGCGAGGCAGTAGAGACCGGCCAATCCGTTCACCACGATCGACACGTAGCCCCAGACCTGGTGAATATCGAAGACGATCTCCATGCCGATCTAGAGCACCGCGTCGTCCGCCGCGCCCTCGGCGAACGCGGAGGCCGACGCGTCACCGCGCAGGAGCTGCTTCAGGATCTTGCCGGCGGGGTTGCGCGGCAACGGCGCATCACGGAACTCCACGTACTCCGGCACCTTGAACGACGCGAGATGCTCGCCACAGTGCGCGCGGATGTCCTCGACGCTCGCCGCGGAGCCGGCGCGCAGCTGGACCACGGCCTTCACTTCCTCGCCCAACGTGCGGTGCGGGACACCCACCAACGCCGCGTCCAACACGTCGGGGTGCTCGAACAGCACGTTCTCGACCTCGACGCAGTAGATGTTCTCGCCGGCGCGGATGATCATGTCCTTGGCGCGGTCCACCAGATAGACGAATCCCTCGTCGTCGATGCGAGCGATGTCGCCCGTGCGGAACCAACCACCCGGCAGGAACACCGACTCGTTCGCGTCCGGGCGGTTCCAGTAGCCACGCATCATGATCGTGGGGCCGCGCAATGCCAGCTCACCCGTCGAACCGGCGGGCGCATCGTCACCGTCGGCGGTGATCACCTTGGCCTCCACCGTGGGGACCGGCTTGCCCACCGAGTCCGGCCGGGCGAAGTAGTCGTCACCCGAGATGGCAGTGGCCACCGACGCGCTCTCGGTCAGCCCGTACGCGGTCGACAGCGAGTCCCGCACCTGCGGGAAGCAGACCTTGATCCGCTCCACGAGTTCGGGCGCGGCCGGCGCGCCGCCGTACCCGATGCGCGTGACCGAGGACATGTCGTAGCGGGCAAAGTTCTCGGCCTCGACGATGCGCCACATCACCGTAGGAACCCCGCCCATCGAGCTGACCTTCTCGCGTTCGATCGTGGCCATCGCATGATCCGCGTTGAACGCGCCCGGCGGCATCAAGACGAGCTTCGATCCGCCGGCGTAAGCCACGATCATCGTGGAACACGTCCCGGTCACGTGGAACAGGGGCACCACGAGGAGCGCGGCAGCTTGGTGTTCGGACCGCTTCTCGCCCTTGCCCATCGCCGCCGATGCCGCACTCGCGAGCGCCAGGTTCATCAGGTTGGCGAGCGCCTGACGGTGGGTAATCGTGGCGCCCTTGGGCTTGCCGGTGGTTCCCGAGGTGTAGAGGATCGCCAAGATGTCGTCCTCGGCGACGGCAACATCGAGCAGCGTGCCCGGATCCGCCGGCTCGAACAGTTCCGACGCCGGCCGCGCCCTGCCGTCGGGCGCGTCGAGGTCGAGCACGAAGACGTGCTCGAGCGTGGGAATGGATTCGACGATGTCTCGCACGATCGCCCAGCGCTTCTGGTCGCAGATCAGCACCTTCGAGCCGGAATCTCGCAGTGCGAAATCGAGTTCCTCGCCCTTCCACCATGCGTTGAGCGGCACCGCCGCCGCGCCCATGCTCGCGCACGCCCAGAACAACACCACCCACTCGATCGTGTTCGCGGTCAGCAGCGCGACCCGATCGCCATTCTCCACTCCGAGCGCATTCAGGGTGACGCTCGCCTGGCGCGCGAGCGCGTTGTGTTCCCCGAACGTGAGCCGACGATCGCCCTGCACCAACCAGTCCACGTCCGCGCGCGCGTCGCCGAACGCGAGGATGTCCCGCATCGAACCGAACCGCTGCTTGTAGACCTGGAGATCGGAGCCGAGGACGTCCTCGACCACGATCTCGTACTGGCCGCCGGGACCGACGAGCTCCGCCAGACTCGTCATGAAGCGGGCGCGTCCTCGTGCTGGACCACATCGAACTGCCACAACTCGGCGCCGGTACTCACCGGACCCTCGCCGGTGTGCTGCTTGTGTCCGTGCTGGAAGGACGCGCTGCTCATCCAGGCTTGGAAGTCCTCTTCGGAACGCCACCGCGTGTAGACGAGGAAGGTGTCCTTGTCGTCGCTCGGGCGCAGCAGCTCGAACATCTCGAAGCCGGGCATGCCGCTCACTTCACCGGCGCGCGCTGCGAAGCGTTCCACGAGCTGATCCGCTCGTTCCTTCGGCACCGTGATGGCATTGATCTTGACCACACTCATGACTCGAACTACCTCCGTCGCCAACGAGGGCGTGAGGTTACCGGCGGGTACCGATCCGAGCCGATCCGTCGCTGCGGGAGTCGAGCTGCTCCCGGACCGGGTGGATGGGCGGACGGGTTACCCCTCGTCGCGGAGGAACCGTTCGATCTCTTGGGCGATCTCGTCGCCGGAGGGGAGATCTTCGGGGCCCGTCGCCTCTTCGAGCTGGCGGACCAGTGCAGCAACATCGGGCCGCTCGGACAATCCCGACTCCACCTGCTCGTTGTAGGACTCGGTCTGCTCGTCGAGGCCGCGCAGATCCACGGTGATGCGGGTCAACTCCATCACCCGTTCCAGCAGCGCCCGGATCGCGGGCGGCGACGGCGTGGCCGCCACGTAGTGCGGAACCTGAGCCCACAGGCCGACGGTGGGAATCCCCGCCTCTCCGAGCGCCACCTGGAGCACGGTCTGGATTCCGGTGGGTCCGAGATAGTCGGTCCGGATTGCACCGGATTCCTGGGCGAGAGACCGGCTGGATGCCGTCGCCAGTACCGAGATCGGCCGCCGATGTGAAACCGGCGACGGCATGCCGCCGAGGCTGACCGCGTCCCGAACCCCCACCGCGGTGGCGAACTCCACGATCTCCCGGGTCACGTCCCGCCACCGGACCGACGGCTCCGGACCCGTGACCATCAGCACGTCACGACCCGCGACCCCGGCGACGAGGTCGATCGACGGCCAGTGCACGCGGCGCGTCTCGCCGTCGACGAGGCTCACCGTCGGCCGGGTCTGTTGCAGGTCCAGGTACTCGGCGAGATCGAAATGCGCGCACGTGCGCGCGCTCTGGAGTTGCTCGGCGAGCACTGCGGCCGCGCCGGCGCCGGCGAGACCACCGTCGACCCAGCCGGTGAACGACATCACCATCAACGGGTCCCGCAACTCGGGCGTCTGCACGATCTCCAGCACCCGGCCACACTACGGCCCGGCGCCGATAGAGTCCGATCCCGTGCGATTCGGAGTACATACCGGCCTTCAGAACACGAGCATCGCGGAGCTCCAGGAGCTGTGGCGACGCATCGAGGCGCACGGGTTCGAGTGGATCTCGATCTGGGATCACTTCTACAGCGCCGACAACACCGGCAATCCCCATTGTCTCGAAGCGGTGGCGTCACATGCGGCGCTCTGTGCGACGACGGAAACGGTGCGGTGCGGGAGCCTTGTCTACTCGGTGGGCTACCGCCATCCTGCGGTGTTGGCCAATGCGGCGGCCACCCTCGATCAGATCGCGGACGGCCGGGTGACGCTCGGCCTCGGCGGCGGGTGGATGGAGGCGGAGTACACGGCGTACGGGATGCCGTACCCGCCGGCCGGGATCCGGCTGCGCCAAGTGAACGAAGCCATCCAATGTGTGCGGGGTCTGCTCACCGAGGAACACACGAACTTCGACGGCGAGTTCTTCACCATGCGCGACGCGCAGTGCGAGCCGAAACCGCTTCAAGCTCGGCTGCCGATCTGGATCGGTGGCGGCGGCGAGAAAGTCACGTTGCGGATCGCAGCCGAACACGCCGACGGTTGGAACGTACCGTTCATCGCACCGGATGCGTTCGCGCACAAGGTCGGGGTCCTCGATGCCCATTGCGACGCGGTGGGGCGAGACCCGGCCACGATCGAGCGCGCCATCAACGTCGGGATCGCGATGCGACCGGGTGATCTCGAGGCCCAGTTCGGTGCGATGGCCCAGTACGTCGCGCCCGGCGTGCTGCACGGCTCGGTGGGTGAGATCGTCGATCGCGTCGGCGAGTACGGCGCGGCCGGTGCCGACTGGCTCATCCTGGCCATGCGTGCCCCCTTCGACCTCGACGGCCTGGACCAGTTCGCCACCGAGGTCCTCCCCCAACTCGCGTGAACCCGACGTGAGCGACGCCCCGCCGACCACGCGCTCGAACGATCCGGGCGGAGCGGGGCCCGAGCGGCCCGGCCCGCAGGGCCAAGAGCGGACGTGACGTGAACCCACCCAACCAGCACGAGCTGCGGCTCGATGCGTTGACGCGTGAGTGGGTGGCGATCGTCGGTGATCGTCAGGCCCGACCGAACCAACCACTCGACGGCTGCCCCTTCTGCGTCGGCGGCATCGAAGCGCCCGAGCCGTACCACGTGCGCGCGTTCCCCAACCGGTGGCCACCGCTCGTGCTCGGGCCTGCCGTCGACCTCACCGTTCCTCGCGACGCCGGCCCGTTCCTCACGCGGCCGCCGCGCGGCAGCGCGGAGGTCGTGCTCTACACGTCAGAACACACCGGGTCGCTGGCGAGCATCGGCGGGGCGGGCGTGCGCGCGGTCGTGGATCTGTGGGCGGACCGCACCGCGGAACTCATGGCCCGTCCCGAGATCGCGTACGTCCTGGTCTTCGAGAATCGCGGCGCCGAGGTGGGCGCGACGATCTCGCATCCCCACGGTCAGATTTACGCGTTCCCGTCAGTCCCACCGCTCCCCCGCCGCGAAGCCGACGTCGCGGTTGCGCATGGGTGTCCGCTCTGCACGCTGGTTCCCGCCGAGGTGGATGCGAACGAACGCGTCGTGCACGACGGTGGCGATTGGATCGCGCACGTGCCGTTCGCCGCGGGCCATCCGTTCGCCACGCTGCTCGCGCCGCGCACACACGTGGAAGATCTGCCGTCGCTCGACGATGCCGGCCGGGACGGACTCGCAGCCGCGCTCGTCGACGTGGTGGGTCGCTACGACCGCATTTACACCGAACCGCTGCCGTACCTCATGTGGATCCATCCGGGCGTCCACCTGCACGTGCACTTCGCACCGATGCACCGCGCGCCGGGCGTCCTGCGTTACGTCGCGTCGGCCGAAGTCGGAGCCGAGATGCTGTCGAACCCGGTCGCGCCGGAAGCCGCCGCAGAACTTCTCCGCAACGCCTGAACGAGAACGGAAAGTGCCGGTCGAACCTCGGACTCAGCGCTTCGCAGCGCCGAAGGCGTGTTCGAGATCGGCGCCGGCGAAGGCGCCGGGGACCGTGCCTTCGGTTGCGTACCGGTAGAGCGCGGTGCGGAAGATGCCGCTCAACGCGGCGATCACGGTCATCGTGGCGAGGATGATCAGGACGCCCACCGCGATCGCGGGCACGGCGATGAGCACCGTTCCCGACGCCACGCCGCCGACGATGGCGCCCACGCCGAGGAGGGTGGGGAGGAGCCCGAGGAGTCCGAACCCCACCTGGGCCATGATGTTCTCGCCCCAGGTCTGCTTGGTCAGCGTGCCCGATCGCTTGAGCGCGGTGATCGGGCCGAGGTTCTCGAACACGATGATCGGCACGGTCAGGAAGGTCAGCACGGACCACGCGGCGCCGAGGAGGCTGATGGCGATCCGGCCGAAGATGCCGGCTCGTTGTTCGAGCGCCTGCATGATGTAGGAGACCGTCGCCGAGACGATGGCCCACGGCAGCAGCCGGGAGATCCGCGACGACGCGATGCTCATACCCTGACCCACGGAGGTCTTCCTGCCGTTCAGGACCTCGTTCGCGGATCCGACGAGCCCGGCCAGGAAGTAGGTCTGGATGAAGGCGAGCCCCACGTACAACGCGATGCCGATGACGATGGTTGCCACGTTGGCGGTGTACTGCGCGTTGCCGGCCGCATCCGGGACTCCGGTTCCCTTCGTGAACCACCCGAGCGCGCCGAGGACTGCGATCAACGCGATCGAGGCCAACGCCGACCAGACGGGGAACAGGGCCAAGGAACGATCCGACTTGAGCACGGCCCAACTCGCTCGGGCAAGGGCCATCGTGCGTTGAAAGCGACTCATGTGCGTCAGTATCGTCCGTCCGCTTCCGAGGTTGAAGCATTTTTCGAACGAAAGTCCGCGCCGGTGACGAACTCCATATCTGTCCGCGCTCCCGGTCGGGTCAACCTCATCGGTGAGCACACCGATTATTCGGACGGATTCTGCCTTCCTGTCGCGATTGACCGGGAATGTCGCATCACCGCGGTCCCGATCGACGAGACGAACCTCCACGCCACGTCGGCCCAACTCGACGGTGAGGTCGTCGTCGAATCCGCGACCGGCGAGCTGCTCGCCGGCTCCGCGCCGTGGGGTGCATTCGTGGCGAGCACCGTCGCCATCCTGCGCGACCGGGGCCACCGCGTCGCCGGGTTACGGCTCGCGATCGACTCGACCGTGCCCCCCGGCGCCGGCCTGTCGTCGTCGTCCGCCCTCGCCGTTGCCCTCACGCTCACGCTGCTGCCCCGCGACGCACCCGAACGGACGGATCGGCGGGTCCTGGCACAACTCGCCCTCGACGTCGAAGTCCACGCCACCGGCGTGCCGGGGGGTTTGCTGGACCAGATGGCATCGCTCTCGGGGCGCGCCGGTCACGCGCTACTCCTCGACTGCCGCAGCCTCACGATCGAACCGGTCCCGCTGCCGGACGACCTCGCGATCCTCGTCATCCACTCCGGCGTCGAACGCGTCCTCGCCAACAGCGCCTACGCCGAACGGCGTGCGGCGTGCGAGGACGCGGCGCGCCGCGTCGGCGTGGCCAAACTCCGCGACGCGTCGCTTGCGCAGGTAGCGGACGACCGATTCGCACGTCACGTCGTCACCGAGAACTCACGGGTACTCGAGTTCCGCGCCGAACTCTGCTCATCGGAACCGGACCGCAACGCCCGGCTCGGAGCGCTCCTCCTCGCGAGCCACGCCAGCTTGCGCGACGACTTCGAGGTGTCGACGCCGGAGCTCGACACCCTGGTGGACACGGCCGTCGAATCCGGGGCGATCGGGGCGCGGATCACCGGCGCTGGGTTCGGCGGCTGCATCGTCGCACTCGTCCCGACGAGCGCCGCGACCGACTGCCTGGAGCGGGCCATTGCGCGCTATCGGGCACGAACCGGCCGTGCGGGTACCGGGTTTCGCGTCACCGCGGTCGACGGGGCAGGAATTCTCGAGAACTCAGCCTGAGAAGGCGACTCAAGCCCATCGGTGTCACGGTCGATGTTCTGGGCAGGATCCACCGTGGGTCCAAGGGCTGGGCACCGAGGTTGCGATGGAGAACGAGAACGATCGGCCCATGCCGGTCCCGGCAGTACGCGACCCCGAGCCGCCCGCCGCGCCGCGCCAGATCGAGGACGCGCGCCAGATCGAGGACGCGCGGCCCACCAACCCGATTCGCACCGCGGGTCCGGCGCTCGCGGTCGCGCTGCTCTGCACGGTGTGGGTAGGCGCCGAGGCGCTAGGTCTCCTCGGCCCGCTCCGGAACTCGTCGTTTGCGATCCTGGCCGTCGTGGCGATCATCGCCACCGTTGTGGCCGTGCGCCGGAATCAGCCACGCGCCCGGCTGCCGTGGATCATTGCGGCCGTCGGATTCTTGTTCTTCCTCGTCGGTGGGATCGCACGGGAATCGATGGGGACGCTCGGTGATCTGTCGAGCCAGCGATCATTGATTCCCGACCTGCTCACGATCCCCGGATATCTCATCACCGGCGGTGGACTTCTCGGAATTGTGCTCGCGCGGCGCAACGGACTCGCACAAACCACCGATCTCATCCTCGACGCGAGCGTTGCCGCGTTGGCGGCCATGACCCTCGGTTGGCTCTTCCTCGTGAACCCGGCGCTCTTCCACGAGCACGCACCCCTCACGGTGCGACTGGTGCTCTCGGTCTATCCGCCGCTGTCGGTCTTCCTGGTCGCCATCACGGCCAGCCTCGCGTTCTCCGGGGGGCGCCGCCGGATCGTCTCGTCTCGGCTCCTCCTCGCGGGGATGGCCTGCTTTCTCGTCGGTGACGTCGTCTACATGCTCGTCGAAACCGGCGCAATCAAGGTTCCGTTGAACGTGGCCGGTCTTCCGTACGCGTTTGCGTTCATCAGCTTCATCGCGTGCGTGTTGCACCCGTCGATGCGAGAACAAACCGAGATCATCCCCGCCACCGAGACCGCGCCGACGCTCGGACGGCTCGCGATCGTTGCGGTCGCACTCGCAGTGCCGGGTCTGGTGACGATCACGCGAGTCGAGGCCCCGACCGGCGACCGGGTCGCGCTCGGCGTGATCGTCATGTCACTCACCGGCGCCGCGATCTGGCGCGTGTATCGCGCCCTGCGGTCCCACGCGCGCTCCGAGACGCGTCTGGCTCACCAGGCCACCCACGACTCGCTCACCGGCCTCCCCAACCGCGCGTACGTCTACGAGTACGTGAAGCGCGCGCTGGTGGAAGCCCGCGACCGCGACACCCAGGTGGCACTGTTGTTCTGCGACCTGGACCGGTTCAAGCTCGTCAACGACAGCCATGGCCACGGCCTGGGCGACGAGTTCCTCGTGGCGGTCGCCGCGCGTCTGCGCTCACACATCCGACCGAGTGATTTGGTGGCTCGCATCGGCGGCGACGAGTTTGTCGTGGTGGTCTCGGAGTTGCGTTCCGAGAGTGAAGCCATGGAGGTGGCCAACCGCACCCGCCGGCTGTTCACAGAACCGTTCGAGGTCCGGCAGGCGGAACTGGCGACGTCGGTGAGCATCGGCGTCGCAGTCGCCGACGGACGCGACAGTTCGGTCGACGGCGAAGCGATGGTACGAGACGCCGACACCGCGATGTATCAAGCGAAGGACGCCGGTCGGGATGCGGTGGCGGTGTTCGACCCCTCGATGCGCGACCGCGCGTCTCGGCGGCTCGCGCTCGAACGAGACCTCCATCACGCGGTCGAGCGCAAGCAACTGCAACTCCACTATCAGCCGATCATCAACCTCGTGACCGGCCGAGTGACCGGGTTCGAGGCGCTGCTGCGCTGGGAACACCCGAGCTGGGGTCAGATTCCGCCGCTCTCGTTCATCCCGGTCGCCGAGGACACCGGACTCATCGTGGAGATCGGCGCCTGGGTGATGCGCGAGGCGGCACGACAACTCGGCGAGTGGCGGACCACACTCCCCGGCGGCTCCCGTCTCACCATGGCGGTCAATCTCTCGGCGCGCCAGTTGCGGGACCACGACATCATCGATCGGGTCGGCCGCGCCATCATCGAAGCGCGAGTACCGGCCGACGCGATCACGCTCGAACTCACCGAGAGCACTCTGATGGAGAACCCCGCGCTCGCGGCGGAACTGCTCAACGCACTCAAGCAACTCGGCGTCAGCATCGCGATCGACGACTTCGGCACCGGCTACTCGTCGCTCGCCTATCTCCGGCGCTTCCCGGTGGACGCGGTGAAGATCGACCGCGCCTTCGTGGACGACCTCGACCGCGACGACACGGCCGAGGAAACCCTCATCGCCGCGATCGTGGCCATGGCCGGGGCCTTGTCCGTCGAGACCATCGCCGAGGGCGTGGAGACCGAAGCCCAGCACGAACGGCTCCGCACGCTCGGATGTGACGAAGCCCAGGGCTACCTGTTCTCTCGACCCGCCGGTCCCGCTGCGGTTCCCGAGATCGTGGCCCGGATCAACGGCGCCGCACCGGCGCAACTGCGCGCGGTGCGCGACGCGTTCAGCGCGTGACGAGCGACGGTGGCGCGGGCTCCCGGCCCAGCACTCGCATCAGCGGCGCCCAGGAGGGGGGTCGCATCGCCGCTTCGATCCCGATCCCGTGGACGAGCAGGTCGTGCGTGTCCGGCGCGTCCACCTGGAGCCGCGGCAACCACTCGGTGAACTCGAGGAACATCGGAATGCTGAGCGGCGAATCCAGGTAACTCTTCGGCTCGATGCCGGGGAACTCTTGGAAGCAGTTGTGGGTGAAGGTCTGGATGAGATCGAGCGGCTTCATGTCGAGGATCGTCACCAGGAACCGGGCATCGCCCGCGAGCCCCGATCGCACCAAGGTCTGATACAAGCCCAGGCTGATCAACCCGTCGGTCGATTTCCCCCGATATTCGGCGGCCACCGCGAGCGTGGTGACGTCGAACGCGCGGGTGACATCCCAGGTGGTGCCGGTGCGCTCCATCACCTGATCGGTCGGCGCACCCCAAACCTCTTCGATTACCTGGAACGTCTTCAGCCCTTGGTCGGAGGGGAGGATGATGCGCATCATCCCGGCCGGGAGCCGGCGCCGTTGATCGATGACGCAGTAGAAGACCGTCGACGCTTCGTACGGTCCGTACTCCGCGTCGAGCAGTTCACGCGGATTCCCGAACGTCTCCTCGAACACGGTGCGCTCGATGTGGCGCGCCAACTCCGACTCCGGCTCGTCGGCGCCGAACACGTAGACCCCGAACGGTTCGGACGGATTGCCGGCCGCTTCGACCACGCCGGTCGCCAGCTCGCGCAGCTCTTCCTGGACCAGATCGAGTTCGGCCATCAGAACTCCTTGGCCACGATCTGGGTGGTGGCGAAGCGCGCCTCGGTGAAGGACACTGCGGCGATCGGATCGAACGCCTTGCAGGTGTAGATGTCGACGCTGAAGAAGAGTCTCGGCGCCTCCCATGCGTAGAAGTGCGCGCCCGAAGTCTCCCAGTGGATCCAGCCCGCCCACCCGAACCGGTCGGACCGATGCGTCACCGGGTCGGTCAAGGTGACCATCCCGCAGACTTCGCTCAGACTCCGGAGATAGCCGACGATGTCGTCGTCGCTGATCGGTTCGGCCGGGATCCCTTCGATGACCAGCCGCTGGCGGTGGATCTCGGGCGCAAGGTCGTGCATGGCGGCGCCGTCGAGACTGAACTCGAGGGACGCGTCGGCGCCCGCGCCGGGTGTGGCCGGTGTTGCAAGTGATGCTGTTGTTTCCACAGTCGTCATTTGTTGGCCTTGGTCAGCGACAGAACCGGACAATCTACCGGTGCCGGTGCTCGGCGTCGAGACCGAAGGCCGCAAGCCCCGACTTCTACCACCGACGGTGGTCACCCGAGGGCCGCTCCGAGCCGGGCCAGCGCACTGGCGGTGCGGGTTCCCCACCAGAACAGGTCACGCCCGTCGACCAGTGCGATACGGGCGCTCGGCACCGCCGCGGCCACTGCGGGAACGTGACGGCCGGCGAATGGATACGGCTCGTTCGGCAGTACCACCAGGCCGGGAGCCGCGGCGGCCAACTCCGAGAGTTGGACCTCGGAGTAGCGGTCGGCGGCATCGGCAAACGGATTCGACCACCCGAGATGCTCGAGCACCGACGACCCGTAGGTATCGGACCGCTGGGTCATCCACGGTCGCCGCCAGATCAAGGTCACGGCCGCGCCCGTGATCGGCTGCGCCGGCGGAATCGGCATCGGTTCGCCTCGCGCATCCGCGCACGCGACCTGCGGGACACCGACTGCCCGCGCGAGTGCCGCGAGGGCGGGGCTCACCTCGTCGACGGCGCGCGGCGAGATCGAGTGCACGGTGACTCCGGCGGCCGTAATCGCGCCGGCATCCTCGCGTCGGTTCTCCTCGTCGTTCACCACCACGAGGTCGGGCGCGAGTGCGAGGACCGCGCCGATGTCCGGATCCTTGGTTCCCCCGACCGTCGGCATTCCCGGCTGCTCGCAGAACCGGGTGCAGCCCACCGGCGTAACGCCCAGCGCGATCAGCGACTCCGTCGCCGACGGCACGAGGGAGACCACCCGTATCCCGGACCCGTGACGTGCCACCGGCGCGGCTACATCCGGTCGAGCAGCTCGGTCTTCTTCTGCTCGAACTCTTCACTCGTGATCGCGCCCTGATCGCGCAACGTCGCGAGCTTGGTGATCTGATCGGCCACGTCCGGTGCCGCGGGACTCGCGGGCGCGCTCGATGCCGCGGGATTGCGGTCGGCCAAGGCATCGGCCTGCCAACCCGCCTGGCGGCGGGTGTTCACCTCGATCTGGCGGTACACCTCTTGTTGCACCATATCGGGGTGCCGCACGTTCTGGAAGTGGCTCTGGCCGTCCTTGCCCGCCGACTCGATGGCAAGGTCGCCGGCGCCGATGATTCGCTCCCAGAACTTCTGCCCGAACTCGATGTTGTTGACCCGATCAAGCGGCACCTCGGTGCCGCGCTTCGAGATGATCCCCGAACGCGAGATCACCCGGCGGTCGGTGAGCACGAAATGGGTGTAGGTCCAAGTGAGGTACTTCACCACGACGAAACCCGCATAGATGACGATCGCCGCGGCGAGCACGTAGTTGCCGGCCTTCGGCGGGTGATTCAGCGTGAGCGTCCACGCGATCAGCACGATCAGCAGCGCGGCACCCGCGAGGATGTGTTTCCAGAAGAACCACCAGTGCGGCTTGAGATCGAGAACGACCGTCTCGCCTTCGTTGATGAGCTTCTCGGGATACTGCGGCATTCACCCAGCCTACGGTCGAGGCCCCAACGCGGCGCGGACGGTTGGGGGTGTCGTACCGGGTCGGTAGGTTTGGGAGATGACAACCCAACCGGCAGGCGAGCATCTGCTCGTCGATCTCGACGCGTCGCAGCGGCGGGCGGTCGTGGAACCGGCGGTTCCCTTGGCGATTCTCGCGCCCGCGGGTTCGGGCAAGACGCGCGTGCTCACCCGGCGCATCGCGTACCAGTGCAGTACCGAGACCATCGAGCCGAGTCACGTGCTCGCGCTCACCTTCACCCGTAAGGCCGCGGGCGAGTTGCGCGCCCGCCTGCGCCGCCTCGGCGTTCGGGACGGCCTCACCGCAGGGACGTTCCATGCGGTCGCGCTGGCGCAGCTCCGCGCCCTCCACGAGCACCGCAACACCACGATGCCCGGCCTGCTGGACCGCAAGGCCCGGATCCTGGCGCCGTTGATCGGCGCCAAGCGCGGACCGCAGCTGAGCTTGGCCATCACCGAGATTGCGGGCGAAATCGAGTGGGCCCAAGCGCGGCTCGTGAGTCCCGCTGCGTACGCCCAGGCCGCCATGAGCGCGGGTCGCACGCCCACCCTGGCCGTCGAGCGCGTCGCCGACGTCTACCGCAAGTATCAGGACGAGAAACGCAAACGGCATGTCATCGACTTCGACGATCTCGTACGCCTCTGCGCCCACGCGCTCGACACCGACGCCGAGTTCGCGGCCACGCAACGGTGGCGGTTCCGGCACCTGTTCGTCGACGAGTTCCAGGACGTCAGCCACGCGCAGCTACGGCTCCTGCGGGCGTGGCTCGGAGAGCGGGACGACCTCTGCGTGGTCGGCGATCCGGATCAGGCGATCTACTCGTTCGCCGGCGCGGACCCTGGTTATCTCACCCGGTTCGACGAGCACTTCCCCGGCGGCCGAACCGTCCGGCTCGGCGTCAACTACCGGTCCACGCCCGAAATCGTGGATGCGGCCCGCGCCGTCCTGCCCCGCCGCGATCGGGCCGAGGTCCACGCCGTCGGCCGCCCGGGACCCGCACCCACCATCACCCGGTTCGCCGACGGCACCGCGGAAGCACGCGGGATCGCCGAGGCACTGCATCGAGCGCACGGCCCCGAGCAACCGTGGGCCTCGATGGCGGTGCTATATCGCGTCAACGCGCAGTCGGCCCCGTTCGAAGAGTCGTTGCGCCGGGCCGGGATCCCGTTCCGAGTTCGCGGCGATGCGGCGTTTCTCGATCGGCCCGAAGTGAAGCTCGCGCTGGACGCGCTGGATCATCTCGTCACCGCCACCCCCGGGCGCGAGTTCGCCGAACACCTCGACGATCTCGTGCTGGACGCGGCCGAGGACTCCGACGATCGTCGCTCGCACCGCGACGCCGTCGCCCAACTCGGACGCGAGTACCTCACCGTCACCAGCGGTCGGGCCACGCTGCCCGGGTTCCTCGATTTCCTCCGCACCTCGTTGCGAGGCCAGGACGACGGTGGCATCGGAACGGACGCGGTGGATCTCCTCACGTTCCATCGGGCCAAAGGACTTGAGTGGGACTCGGTGTTCGTGGCCGGACTGGAACGCGGGCTCGTCCCGATCTCGCACGCGAGCGGGGACTCCGCCGCCCTCGACGAAGAGCGCCGGCTCCTGTACGTGGCACTGAGTCGAGCCCAACGGGCGCTGCACGTCTCATGGGCAGCCCAGCGCGACCGCGGCGAGCGGGTCAGCACCCGAACCGCGAGTCCCTACCTCGCCGAAATCGAACGCGCGCTCACCGGTGGCGCGGAACCGCCCGTCCCCGCCGACGTCAATCGGCGCAACGCGCGGCAGGCGAAGGCCGCACTCGACACACTCGCCGATTCGGAGTTGTCCACCTCCGACCGACAGCTGTTCGACACGCTCGTCAACTGGCGCCGAGACGTCGCGCGCGCGGCCGGCGTCCCGGCCTACGTGGTGTTCGACAACAAGTCCCTGCGCGCAGTGGCGGGGGCCCGGCCGACCACGGCGCCGGAACTCTTGGACATCGCCGGCGTCGGCCCGGTGAAGCTCGAACGCTACGGCGCCGCGTTGTTCGAGATCATCAACGAACACGAGACCGCCAGCACCTGAAGCCTTGCGACCGTAGGACCAACTGCGGCCAACCGCTACCGTCGCACGCCATGCACCGATTCGACGCCGCGACCGACGAGATCGCTCGTCTCTGTTTCGAATACGCCACCGAGCGCCTGCGCATGGACCCGGTGCCGCTCGACCATCCCCGTTCCCTCGCCGAACTCACTGCGGCCGTCGGCACCACGATCACCGCGTCCGGACACGACCCGACGACCGTGGTCGGCTGGTTCCGAGACGTGTTGGCCCCGGCGTGTATCTCTGCCGACAGTCCGGCCTTCTTGTCGTTCATCCCCGTCGCGCCCACCAAGGCGAGTCAGTTGTTCGACGTGGTGGTGTCCTCCTCGGCCATCTGCGCCAGCGACTGGCTCGAGGGCGCGGGCGCGATCTACGCCGAGAACCAGGCGTTGCGCTGGGTAGCGGACCTCGCGGGCATGCCCGCCGATGCCGGTGGCGTGTTCGTGTCCGGTGGGTCCGCCGGCAATCTCTCCGCGCTCGTCGCCGCGCGCGCGACGGCCGCGGAGAAACGAACTCGTCCGACCCGGTGGCGGGTGGCGCTCGCCGACCAAGCCCACTCGTCGCTCGTCAACACACTGCGCATCATGGACGTGGACTCGTTGACGGTGCCGACCGGCCCCGGTGATCGACTCACCGGTCCTGCTCTGCGCGCGGCGCTCGACGCCGATCCCGACGCGGACTCGATCTTCGCGGTGGTCGCCACGGCCGGTACCACCAACACGGGGACCGTCGACGATCTCGCGGCGGTGGTCGCGGTCGCGCACGAACGGGGCGTGTGGGTCCACGTGGACGGTGCCTACGGTCTCGCCGGACTCGCAGCACCGAGCATTCGGGACCTGTTCGCGGGCATCGAATCCGCCGACTCGTTCGTCGTCGATCCGCACAAGTGGCTGTTCGCGCCGTTCGACTGCGCGGCGCTCGTCTACCGGGACCCCGAGACCGCGCGTCACGTGCATGCGCAGATGGCGCCCTACCTCGATTCGATGCGCGCCACCGAAGAATGGAACCCGGCCGATTACGCGTACCACCTCACGCGTCGTGCGCGCGGTCTGCCGTTTTGGTTCTCACTCGCGGTACACGGCACCGACGCGTACCGAGACGCCGTGGAGAAGACGCTGGAGATCGCGCGTGACGCAGCCCAACGAATCGACGCGGCACCGCACCTGGAGTTGTTGCGCGACCCCGAGTTGACCGTGGTGTTGTGGCGACGAGCCGGTTGGACGCGTGACCAGTACTACGCGTGGTCGGACGCGATGTTGCGCGACCAACGCGCGTTTGTGATGCCCACCACCCTCCACGGCGAGACGATCTTGCGCGCCGTCTACCTGAACCCGGAAACGCCGTCCTCGGTGACCGACGACATCATCGCCTCTCTCGCCTGACATCCGTCGGAGCATCCGGCCGACGTGAGCCGTTACGCCGGAGTCTTCCGGAAAATGTAGAAGGACGACCGGGACGGAGTGAACGATCGGAAATCGCTCCCGAACTCCGCTTGCATCGATCGTTCGAGGTCGACGTCGCGCGTGAAACCTTCGGCTTCGAACTGACGCTGCCACCACGCGGTGTCCGCCCAGGTCAGATGTCCGTGCATGGGAAACCCATGAGGATCAACGTGCAGAAGCTCGAAGTACGAGCCGCGTTCCATGGAATCCAGCCATGGTTCCAGGTAGAGCTCGAACACGGTTCCGAAGATCTCGTCATCCCCGAAGGCGGGAATGTTGGCAAAGAGCAGGCCGTCGTCTGTGAGCAGCGTGCCTATGGACCCGATGAGACCACCGACACTTCGGGGCTGAACGTGTTCGAAGATGTCCAACCCGTACACCAGGTCGTACGGCTCCGTGATCACGAGTTCGCGTACGTCGGCTTGGAACACGCGCTGCACCACTGAGGGAATCGCCGCGGCGATGGCCGCGGAACTGATATCGACTCCGTACGCGTCGATTCCGAGGTCGGCCAGACACGCCACGACCGCGCCATTCGCGCAACCGAGATCGAGCGTCTTCGTGGGCCCGAGGGCGGCGATCAGTGCCGCCAGCCGACGCTTGTCGTCGTCGACCACCGTTCCCCAGATCCCGGGGCGGTCGTAGTAGCCGTCCGTCTCGATGCGCTGCTCGATCCAGTCGAAATCCGCGTCGGACCGGGCGATGTAGCACGGAACGACGCCGGATCGGTCGATCTTCTCGACGTCGACGAAACGATCCGGCGCCACCTCGCGGATGTTCGGGAGTGGATAGATCGCTTCGAGGAGTTGCTTGACGTGTTCGTCCGCGCGAATCAGGCGGATCGCCACCGTCCTTCGGGTGTCCAGATTCGTGGAGACCAGTCCGGCGTAATGCTCCCGGCCGGACGGGTCCGCGGCGCGACCAAAGAGCTCCTCGTAGAGAAACTCGATGTAGTCGGTTGAATCCTGGGGACCCCGCTCATCCAGGCGGCTACTCAGCTGTTCGCAGTACTCGTCGGAGGTCGCCAGATCCCTGAGGATCACACCCGTGGTCGCCCCAGCTTGAAGTCGTTCCCGCAGATGTCGGCACTCGTCCGAGGATGGCTCCCGGCCCAGGAGTTGCCGATGCGCCGAATCCACCAGCGGCGGTATCGGCTCGCCGCGGAACCGGAGACCGAATCGTGACGTCACCGTTCGAAGGTTAGAAGCCCCGTCGTTCCGACCCGTGGCAAACGAAGCGCGTCGAGGACGAACGAGTCATGGGATCAACCCACCCGACCCCGCACCCTCAGCAGGCGGCCCACAGGCCGCGGCCCGCGCGCTTCGCTGCGAGTTGCTCCAGCAACATCGGGCGCGCGTACACGCCGTTCGGCGGGATCACGAGCACCCGTGCGTAGCCGAGTTCCAACAACCGATCGTTGAACCGGCGACCGCGCACGTAGACGTACGCGAGCAGCCGCCCGTACCGGTCCCGATGCTCCACATCGAGTTCGAGTTCGACGTGCCGCCCGGCGAGCACCCGATCGGTGTACGCCGACGCCTCGGGGCCGAAACATTCGAGACCCTTGGTGGGGTGGTGCGTCTCGGGCGTATCGACACCGAGCAGGCGCACGGTGTCTCGGCCCGACGCGGTCCGCACGTGCACGGTGTCTCCGTCGACGGTCTCGGTCACCTGCGCCGCAAAGCGCGTGCCGGTGGTCCCGGAGGGGTTCGAGGTGGCCGGGTCGTGAGTGGCGAACCACCACCCCGCGAACGAAGCGGCGGCGAGCACGACCGCCACGACCACGGCCCGCGGGGGAGCCATCTCGCCGACGCTACCCGAAATGTCCGAGATGCTCGGGTTCACCGGGATTCACCGGGATTCACCGAACCGTGAGCCCCGGGTTCTAGGGTGAGGAGCCGTCATGGAGCGTGCCCGCCGCCTCTTCGGCCTTCTCATCGTGCTCGTCGTCGCCGGCGTCGTCGTCCTCGTCGTGACGGTTCGGCCCGGCCTTCGCGATGATGCCGATTCCGTCGACACTTCGTGGGCGCCGTTGGTACAACCCCTCGACGCTCGGTTCCAGACCCTGAACGCCGTGGTCGAACGGCTCAAGGCCAATGGGGCGGGCAGCCGCACCGCCACCGTCGAGCTCGCGCGACTGTTGGAGCGCTGGCGGGTCATCCGCGCCGGCACCGACAGCGCGGACCAGGTCGAAACTGCGAACCGCATCGAAGCCGTCGCCGCCCGCGCCCGGGCCTTGGCCGGCACCGCTCGGCTGAACGGAGCCGCGCCATTGCAAAGCGCGTTCGCTGCGTTCGAGAAAACCCGCTCGCCGATCGTCGGAGCACTCAATGCGTACAATGATCGCGTCGGCGCCTATCAGCAACGGCGCGACAGCTTCTGGAGCCAGATCGTGGCCGAGCTCGACGGCTATCCCATGCGACCGACCCTGCAACTCGCGGGCTGAGCTGCGTTGACCGCACTCACGGTGCTCGGAGGCGGCCAGCTCGGCCGGATGCTCGCCCTCGCGGCGATCCCGCTCGGTGTGGACGTGACCACCCTCGATCCTTCGGCGGATGCCACGGCTGCGTCGGTGAGCCGGCTCACCGTGGGTGCGCTCGACGATCTCGACGCAATGCGCACCGCGGCCGCAGGCTCGGAGATCGTCACGTACGAATGGGAGGGTGTGCCCGCCGATGGCGTCCGCGCGCTCGAGCGCGACGGCTGGACCGTGCGTCCGGCCACTGCGGCGCTGGAGATCTCCCAAGATCGCATTGCGGAGAAGACCCTCTTCACGAGCCTCGGGATCCCGGTCGCGCCCCACGCGCCGGTGTCGAGTCGCCAAGAACTCGTCGACGCGCTCGCCAACCTCGGAACCCCGGCCATTCTCAAGACGTGCCGTGGGGGTTACGACGGAAAGGGTCAGGCCACCGTCGACGACCCCACCGCGATCGACACCGCCTGGGATGCACTCGCGCCGGCGGGCGAACTCGTCCTCGAACAACGCATTCCGTTCGACCGCGAACTGTCGATCATCGCCGTGCGCGGGATCGACGGCGACGTCCGCACGTGGCCACTCGTCGAGAATCACCACCGAGCCGGCATCTTGCGCACATCAATCGCGCCGGCGGCTGACGTCGGTCACGCCCTCCAGGCCGCCGCCGACGGCTATGCCCGCGCGGTCCTCGATCACTTCGACTACGTCGGCGTGCTCACCGTCGAGCTGTTCCAAGTGGGCACCGGGTTGCTCGCGAACGAGATGGCGCCCCGGGTCCACAACTCGGGGCACTGGACCATCGAGGGCGCGGTGACCAGTCAGTTCGAGAACCACGTGCGCGCGGTGCTCGGTTGGCCGCTCGGTGCCACCACCCCCACCGGGACCACCGCCATGATCAACTGCATCGGCGCGCTTCCCGAGCCGGCCGAGATCCTCGATCTGGCGGGCGTCCACCTGCACCGCTACGGAAAATCCCTGCGGTCGGGGCGCAAGGTCGGTCACATCACGGTCACCGCACCCGATCGCCCGACGCTCGACGCGCGGGTGGCCGAGCTCCGCCGGCGCGTCCCCGCTGACGTCGGCTGAGGCTGCGCTCACCGCCCTTCATTCGGATTTGTCCGAAATTTGACGTCCGCGAGTTCAGCCGCCGACCGGTTTGCGCCGATAGGTGAGGTGCGGGTCCGTCCCCGAGGAGGAATCCCATGCTGAGCCGGGTTGGTTTCGCATCATCGATCGCGATAACCGCCTCGCTGGTGAGCGGAATTGCGGCCGTCGCGATGACCACGGGCCCGGTGACGACCACGCCGGCCGCCGCGGGCGTCTCCGCCGCCCCGATCGCCAGAGTTCGTGCGTCGGAGCCTGCGAACTCGCCGGGTGCTGCCCTCCTCCCCGGGCCCGCCGCCACTGCGCCCGGCGCGGATGAAGCCCCGACCTCACCAGCCGCCGGTTCCGATGCCGCGGCCGCGTGGTGGCGAGCCGCGGCAAATGCCGGCCGTCAACGACTCGTGGCCGAGGGGGCCACGCCGGCACGGTCGCAACCTGCGCCGCGGTCGACGCCGCCCGCCACTTCACCCACCACCCGTCCCGCGCCGTTCGACTGCTCCGGGAGCGACGACGGCATGACCGAGGCCGAGAAGAACGCACGCGAGCGCTCATGCGAAGGTGAGGATGACGAATGAAGCGCCGGGCCCGACCCGCCGCGGCGAGTCGGGCGTTGGCCACCGGTTTGAGTACGACCGCAACCTTTGCAATCGTGGCGCTCCTCGCGTCCGCCACGCCGGCCCCGGCCGCCACCGCATCCGCATCCGCCGCGACCGTCCTGGCCGGCGTCGCCGCGGTCAATCCGTCGGGCGCACGGACACCGACCGATGCCGCCGCTTCCTTGGCCGACCCGGTGCCCACCCCGGCACCCGGCGCGCCGCCGGCGACGGATCCGGCCGGAGCAATCGTCGCGCCGACGTCCGCGACTGCTGCGACCGCCGCCGCCGCATCGGCCCGTCCGAGCGGTGCCACCCCGATTGCGGGCACGCCCGCGCCGACTCCCGCGGCACCCGGACCGTCGGCACCTCCGCCGACGTCGCCGCCCCCCACCTCGCCCCCGGCAACGTCACCGCCCGCCACCACCCCGCCCGCCACCACCCCGCCCGCCACCACGCCGCCCCCGCCGCCGCCGGCCACCGGCGGAAGTTGAGCCCGAACCCGTGAACCTCGATCCGAAGACGTGGTGGTACCTCACGCGCGCGACGGGCTTCGTTTCGTGGGCCCTGCTCGCGGTGTCGGTCCTGTGGGGTCTCTTCATCACCAACAAGACCCTGAACCGGTCCACCGCGCCAGCGTGGGTCCTCGATCTGCATCGGCACCTCGGCGGCTTGGCGGTCGTCTTCGTGGCCGTGCACGTTGCCGTACTACCCCTCGACGGGTATACGCATTGGGGCTGGGGTGATCTCTTCGTACCCATGGCGAGCACGTGGCATCCGGGCGCCATCGCGTGGGGCATCGGCGGCTTCTACCTGTTGATCGCCATCGAGGTGACCTCCCTCCTCGGACGGCGACTCCCGAAACGTTGGTGGCGGCGGATTCACATGCTGTCGTTCCCGCTCTACGTGGTGGCGTCCGTTCATCTCTTCGCGGCGGGGACCGACAGTGCGAACGTGGTCGTGACCTGGATGGTGGTGACGGTCTCGACACTGATCGCGTTCCTCACAGTGGTGCGCGCGCTCGCGGCGGCGAAGCCGCGCGAGACCCGGCCCAATCCGCGGATCGCGGCCGCTCGGGCGCAGGCCCTCACCGCCGACCGACCCGCAGTCGAACCTGCGGCGGAACCCGAACCCTCTCCCGCTCCCGCCGATCTCCTGCCGTCATCGGCGCGCCCGGCCCAGCCCACACCGGTCAGTGCGGTGCCACTCCGCCCGTCACTGGCGACCCGTCTGGGCGCGCCGACCCTGGCCCAGCGCGTCGCGCGCCTCCAGGTTCAGACCGCGGCGGCGGTCCGCCACGCGCGCCCAGCGACCTCTCCGGCGACGGCCTCAGGCGACCGCGCCGCTCGCACGTAGACCGGCAATGGCCTCGGCGGCAAAGCCCCAATCGGCGAGCAACTCGTCGGTGTGTTGGCCCGGCCACGCCGGCGGCCGTTGGATCGCGCCGGGCGTGCGGCTGAACCGAGGTGCCGGTGCCGGCTGGAGCACCCCCTCGGCTTCGACGATCGTGCCGCGCGCCTTCAGGTGCGGATGTTCGGCCGCTTCACTCATCGTGAGCACCGGCGCGAAGCACACGTCGGTCATCTCCAAGACTTCGCACCACTCGTCGCGCGTCTTGGTGAGAAACAACGCCGTAAAGCGCTCGCGTTGGTCGGACCAGGTGGAGTGATCCATCTGTCCGGCCAACTCCAACTCGTCGGTCAGGCCGAGGCGTTGGACGAGCTCGGCGTAGAACTGCGGTTCCAGTGAACCGAGCGAGATGAACTTGGCGTCCGCGGTCTCGTACGTGTCGTAGAACGGCGCGCCGGTGTCGAGCACGTTCGTGCCGGCCGGCCCCCAGATCCCGAGCGCCTGGAATCCCCAGACCATCGCCATGAGTGCGGCGGCACCGTCGACCATGGCGGCGTCGATCACTTGGCCGTGACCGCTGCGCGCCGATTCGACGAGCGCGCACGCCACGCCGAAGGCCATCAGCATCCCGCCGCCCCCGAAGTCACCGACGAGGTTGATCGGCGGCGTGGGTTTCGCACCGGCCCGACCGAAGTGGCCGAGCGCGCCGGCCAGCGCGATGTAGTTGATGTCGTGACCCGCGGCCTGCGCGTAGGGACCGTCCTGGCCCCATCCGGTCATGCGTCCGTAGACGAGCTTGGGGTTCCGGGCGAGGCAGGCATCGGGGCCGATGCCGAGCCGGTCCGCCACGCCGGGGCGGAAACCCTCGATCAGTGCGTCGGCTTGTTCCACGAGCTTCAGCACGGTCTCGACGCCGTCGGGATGCTTGAGGTCCACTCCGATGGAGCGACGACCGCGGTTCAAGATCTCGAGGTTCTTCCGATCGAAGTCACCGGTGACCGCCTGCGCCCGGTCCACGCGCACGACGTCTGCGCCCATGTCCGCCAGCATCATCGCGGCGAACGGCCCCGGCCCGATGCCTGCGATCTCGACGACCTTCACTCCCGACAACGGTCCCGACACGTGGAACGCTCCTTCTGACATCGACCCGGTCCGGACCGGCGTCCAGACTCATCGTGCGATGGCGGACGCTACCGCTTGCGCGGTGAGGCCGATCAGTAGCTCAGCGCGAGTCCGGGTCGGGGCCACGGGAACGAGATCAGCTTCCCGGTTCCGGAGCACGTGACGAACGCGGTTCGCAGATCCGCACCACCGAAGCACACATTGGTAATGAGGATGTCGGGCAGCGGGAGGTGTTCCACCCCCGCGCCGCTGCCGTCGGCGTCGGGCGCGATGGAGGACAGGCCGCCGTTGATCAGCGTGCCCACTACCACGTAACCCTCGGAGTCGACGGCCAGCGAGTCGAGCAACTGGTGCCCGGGCAAACCCGCGAGCAGCTGACCGCCGTGACCCACCGGGCTCGGACGGCCGACGACGCCTGGCGACTCGACCGGCCACCAGTAGACGCGCCCGGTGTGGGTCTCGGCCACGTACACGCGGGAACCGTCGGGCGAGAGTCCGATGCCGTTCGGCGAATCGAGCGGATAGATCACCTCGCGAATCGACGATCCGTCCGGCGCGGCGTAGTAGACACCGCCGTGGTCGCGTTCACGCGCGCGAACCTTGCCGTGATCGGTGAACCACATCCCGCCGTCGGCGTCGAAGACCAGATCGTTCGGACCGACCAGCGGGTGACCGTCGCACTCGGTGTAGAGCACGGTGACGTCACCGGTGGCGAGGTCCACGCGCTCGATCCGACCACCCGAATAGTCCTCGGGCTGGACCATGTCGGTCACCGTCATCCCGAAGACCTCGATGAACCCCCAGCCGCCGCTGTTGCACACGTACGCCGCACCGTCGGGACCGATCGCCAGACCGTTCGGGCTGCCGCTGGGAGTGGCGACCGTTTCAATGCGGCCGTCGGGATGCACGCGATCGACGGTGCGACGCTTCAGCTCCACGCAGAGCACCGTGCCGTCTGCCATCCAGACCGGGCCTTCGGGAAACTCGAGTCCGGTTGCGATCTCGGTGATCTCCATGGGTCTCCCTCGCGCACTCAGCACCGAGCGGGCGCCCGGACGCACCGGCATTGGAGCGCACGCGCGCCAAACGGGGCAAGAATGCGCCGATGAAGATTCGACTGGACCCTCAAGACGAGTACTTGCACCCGCTCGAAGCCGCAAGCAACTTCAACGAGAGCATGTACTTCAACGTGTACGACCCGGAGGAGAAGATCGGCGGCTTCCTTCGGCTCGGCAACCGGGCCAACGAGGGCTACGCGGAGATGACCACCTGCCTCTACCTGCCCGACGGGCGCGTCGGCTTCATGTTCGGCCGCCCCGAGATCGCGAACAACGACGCGTTCGACGCGGGCGGCATGAAATTCGACGTGGTCACACCGTTCGAGGCGCTCCGCACCACCTACACGGGCAAGGTCGTACTGCTCGACGAGCCGCTCCAGATGGCGAACCCCCGCAAAGCGTTCACCGACAACCCGTGGGTCGACGCGCGCGTCGAACTCGACTATCGGGGAATCGCGCCGATGTTCGGCGGCGAGCCCGTGAACGACGACGGCACCCCGCTCACCGAGGATCTCTCCGGTGGGTTCGCGCGCGGTCATTACGAGCAGCACGTCGGCGCCCGTGGCGTCATCCATGTGGGGGACGAGGAGTGGGCCGTCGACGGCTACGGATTGCGGGACCACTCGTGGGGACCGCGCTTCTGGCAGGCGCCGTGGTGGTACCGGTGGCTCACGATGAACTTCGGCGACCACAGCGGCTTCATGATCTCGATCGTCACGTCCCGAGACGGCAAGCAGCGCATCGGCGGCATCGCGCTCGAGGACGGCGAATACCGCCACATCGATCGCGCCGAGATCGAAACCGACTGGGTGGGGGACGACTGCTACCACCAGGAGATCCGGGTCAAGGCCGGCGCCGGAGACCGCAACTACGAGATCACCGGCAGCGTGCTGAACCTCATCCCGCTGCGCAATCGCCGCACCTCACCCGAGGGCGAGAAGCTCGTCACCCGCATCTCCGAGGGCATGACCGAATGGCACTGGGACGGCCACACCGGTTACGGCCTCTCCGAATACCTCGACCAGATCGTCGACGACAAGCCGGTCGGAGCGACCTGATTGGCCCTCCGCTCGCACTCCCTTTCGGGCCCTCCGCTCGCACTCCTGACGGAGGATGGTGACGCGGGGCTCGCTCCGTGCCTGCTCACCTCCGCTCGTTCCTCGCTCCGGTTCGGGAGCGGGCCATGCCCACCGCGGTGGCGTTCAGCGGTTGCGGAAGGTGCCGGCTTCGATCTGGGGGTCGTCGGCGTCGAGTTGCCAGAGGGCGAGCGCGGCTTCGGCTGGATCGTTCGCCGCGGCCCGCTCGGGCATACCGGCGAAGCCGAGGAGCTGACGCGCGCGTGGCGGCAGCGTGCGAGCCAGCTCCGGACCCACGCCGACCGCCACCGCTTCTTCGGGCGTGAGCCAGCCGACGAGGTACGCGAGGTACAAGGCCTTCCGCCACCGGTCCGGTGTGACGTTGGCGCCGCCGCCGTGCACCAGGCTGCCGAGATAGACGAGCGCGTCGCCCGGCTCCAGCTCCACCTGCACCGCGAGTGAGTCGTCGATCGGGCGGTCGAGCGCCCATCGGTGACTTCGCGGAATGACCCGCGTCGCGCCCACTGATGCGTCGTAGTCGCCGAGCGCAACGAGCACGGAGATCTGGAGCGGCACACCGAGCTTCGCCGCCAGGTTCCAGTTGAGGTCGTCACGGTGCAGCGTCTGCTGCTTGTTCCCGGGTCCGATGAAGATGGTCTCGGACTGGCTCATCCAGTAGTCGCCGCAATACGGCAACAGCACCCGGTCCGCGAGATCGAGCAACGTGGGGTGCAGGAGGTACTCGTTCACCATGGTGGGGCTCTTGGCCGGAATGCCCTGAACCCGGACCGTGTTCGCGCCGTAGAACGAGTCGTCGAATCCCTCGCGGAATCCGGGCCGACGCTGCGCAACCGCGGGCGCGAGCTCGTCGTCGATGCGCTCGACGGTCTCCCGGTTGAGCAAGCCCTTGATGACCAGGCCGCCGTCGCGGTCGATCGTCTCGAGCAGGAGATCGGAATCGGAGTCCGGGGTCAGCCGCGCCAGTCCGTCACCAGGACGGGAAATGCGGCGGGACCACGCAGAGCCGAGATAGGCAGAGGCACGAGTCAGCAAGAGAATCAAGTCTTCCAGCTATGACAGGACGAAACGCGTATCGACCAGTCTGACCGGCACCCTGAGCGGGTTCGGGTCGGCTTGCCGGCTGATTCTCAGGCCCGCACGGCCCGCCCGGACGACATCGTCGTCAAGATCTTCGGACCCCGAAGGACAAATCGGTCCACGTCCCGCACCTCGAGTCCGGCCGACTCGGCGAGCGCCGCCGGATCACGGGTGAGATGACACCCGCCGCCGATGCGCCGCTGGATCGGCTCGAACCGGCGCTGGCGAGCGAACACCGCCGGGTCCTCGCTCCGTCCGTGCTCCACGAAGTGCAGCGCCGCTCCGGGGCGGAGTACCCGCACGATCTCCCGCATTGCAGCATCGATGTCGGGAATCGTGCAGAGGGTGAACGTGGACAGCACTGCGTCCGCCGACTCCGACTCGAGTGGCAGCGACGCACCGTCGAGACCCACGAAGTCGATCGGAGGATGGTCATGCTTCGCCATCCGGGTGCGCGCCATCGCTTGCGCCCGGGCGGACGGCTCGACGGCGAGCACGCGCTCCACCTCGGGTGGATACAGACCGATGTTCGGCCCCGAACCGAACCCGATCTCGACCACCGTCCCGTGCAACCCGGCCAACGCCGGCCGGCGCACCGGGACCATCGCCGCGCCGCCACAGGTGAGATTCACGATGTGTGGGAGCACGTGTTCGGAGTACCAGTTCATCGGAGAAACCCGTTCATGAAAGAAGTGAGCGTTCCGCGTCCCGAAGCCGCCCGCTCAGGACGCCGAGCAACTTCACGGCGAGCGAGGGGTACTGCTTGAGCAACGCACGAAAGTTGAACTCCGCGATCGACCACGTCTCCAGTGCGCTCGCGGCCACCACCGACGCCGAGCGCTCACGGCCGTCGAGCACCGAGAGCTCACCGAAGTAGGAGCCCGGACCGAGCGTTGCTCGTGTTCGCCCACCGACCTGCACTTTGGCAGTTCCGGCTTGGATCACGAAGAACCGTCCGCCCTGCGAACCCTCTTCCACGACCCACGCGCCCGCCCGAAAACTCGCGGGTTTCGCCACCGCCGCGACCCGTTTGAGTTCGGCGCGGGTCAGGTCGGCGAAGAGCGGGACGTGGGCCAGGAGCTCGGCGTCGCAACGCAGGTCCATCGATGCTGCTCACTTTCGTCGCCGCCGATCGGGCGCGCAGGCTACCGGTACCGTGCGGGTGCTTGCTGCCGATCGGCGGGGCCTCTTAGGTTGCACCCGATGCCCACCATCGACGCCGATCGGCTCGCCGCCGTCTGTACCCGCCACCTCGGTCACGATTATTCGGTCACCGAACTCCGACGCCTTTCGGGCGGAGCATCCCGCGAGACCTGGGCCTTCGTCGCCACCGATTCCGACGGCGCGCACGAGGAGTTGGTTCTCCGACGCGACCCGGGCGCGTCGATCGGTCAAACCGATCGCGCCACCGAGTATCAGCTGCTCCAGGCGGCCGCAGCCGGCGGGGTCGCGGTGCCGGAGGTGCGCTTCATCGTGGACGATACCGATGATCTCGGCGCGGGCTTCGTGATGCGGCGGGTCGACGGTGAGACGATCCCCCGCAAGATTCTGCGCGACGACGAGTTCATCACTGCGCGCACGCGCCTCACCGACCAGTGCGCACGCGCCGCGGCGGCGATCCACGCGCTGCCACTCGGCGCGCTGCCCCGTCTCGCCCATCAGGACGCCCCTACCCTCATCGAACAGTTCCGCGGCATCCTCGATCTGCTCGGCGAGCCCCACCCTGCATTCGAACTCGGCCTGCGGTGGCTCTCCGTCCGGGTTCCGGATCTGCCCACCACGCCGACGGCGCTCGTGCACGGCGATTTCCGCAACGGGAACTTCATCGTCGGTCCCGACGGCCTGCGGTCGGTGCTCGATTGGGAACTCGCGCATCTCGGGGATCCGATCGAGGACTTGGGTTGGTTCTGCGTGAAGTCGTGGCGATTCGGCAACATCAATCAGCCGGCCGGCGGGTTCGGGACGGTCGACGAACTCCTCTCGGGATACGAAGCCGCGTCGGGTCGGGCGGTGTCACCCGATCACCTGCGGTTTTGGGAAGTGTTCGGCACCCTCAAATGGGGTGTCATCTGCGAGATGCAGGCGTCGTCGCATCTCCAGGGCCTGGTCCGATCCGTCGAACTGGCCGCGCTCGGACGCCGGATCGCCGAGATGGAATGGGATCTACTGGACCTGATCGACCCGAGCCCCGACGTCGAGTTCGCCGGCCCCAAGTTGGCCGGCCCCGCACCGGCCCGCCCCCAGACCAACTCGGAACCGGCCGCCTCGTCACCGGCGCTGCCGACGATGCACGATCGTCCGACCGCCGCCGAACTCGTCGAATCGGTGCGCGAGTACCTCGAACGCGATGTGATGCCCGGCGAAGGCCGGGTGGCTTTCCACGCGCGCGTGGCGGCCAAGGTGCTCGCGATGGTGGAGCGCGAGCTGGCGCTCGGCGGCGCGCAGTATGACGCCGAGCGGGCGCGGTTGGCGGACGTACTCGGCCTGGATGCACCGGTGCGAGACCTCACCGTCGAGTTCGCCCGTCGGATCCGGGCCGGCGATCTCGACGAGACTGCGGATCGAGTCTTCGCAGTGACGCGCGCTTCGGTACGGTCGAAGCTCGCCGTGAGCAACCCCGGCTACATCTCCCCGCCCGGATAGGAACGCCCGTCGTGCGCATCGCCACGTGGAACGTCAACTCGTTGAAGGCTCGCCTCGAACGGGTCGAGGAATGGCTCGCCTATGCCCAGCCCGACGTGCTCTGTCTCCAGGAGACCAAGCTTGCCGACAAGAATTTTCCGGCGCTGGCCTTCTCCACACTCGGGTACGAGAGCGTGCACCACGGCCACAATCAATGGAACGGCGTGGCCATCCTCTCCAAGGTCGGAATCGAGGACCCGCAGAACGGATTCGGTGACGGGGTCGAGAACCCGTACCAGGACGATGCGCGCATGCTCAGCGCGACGTGTGGCGGCATTCGCATCGTGAGTGTGTACGTCCCCAACGGTCGCGAAGTGCCGAGCGAGTTCTACGACCGGAAGCTCGTGTGGTTCGAACGGCTCGCGGAGTGGGTCGACGCCCACCACACCCCCAGCGATTCCCTGGTCGTCACCGGCGACTTCAACGTCGCGCCCGAGGACCGCGACGTGTGGTCGCCGAAGGCGTTCGTCGGTTCGACCCACGTGACCGAACCGGAACGGGCAGCCGTGCGGCGGCTCGAGAACTGGGGCCTCGTCGATCTCTTCCGCGCCCGCTACGACACGCCGGACCTCTACACATACTGGGATTACCGCCGCGGCGACTTTCATCAGGGTCGGGGCATGCGGATCGACCTGGTCCTCGGGACGAATCCAGTTGCCGATCGGGCCACGTGGGCCATCGTCGACCGCAACGCCCGGAAAGGGAAACAACCCTCGGACCACGCGCCGGTCGTCGTCGATCTCGCGGACTGACCGAGCGAAACCGGCATCGGCGGCGCGACGCCCGTTAGCGTCTGGGTCATGACCGACATGAGCGACAGTGCTGCGCAGCCCACGAGCACCAAATCCCCGATGCGGACGATCATCATCGTGGTCGTCGCGCTCGCGGTACTCGCCGGCGGCGCGTTCGTCGCCTACAAGCTCACGAACAAGCGAGACACGGGCGAAGCGGCCTTCACCGTCGCCCAACGCGTCGAGAAGGCGCTCATCGCCGGAGATTCCGCCACGATCAAGGAACTCTCCACTGCGCAGGGCCGCGCGCAGCTCGAGAAGCTCGACCCCGCCGATCTCACGGGTTTCGATTTCAAGGGCTGCATCCCGATTGCGGTCAAGACCCGCTCGTGCGTCTTCACCCGGCCCGGCGGTGAACTCCGGATGACCCTCACCGTGCCGGGCGACAAGCTGCTCGTGAACCAGGTGGAGATCGGCGCGGCCGGACTTCCGCCGGGACTTCCGCCGGGGCTGCCGCCCGCGACGCAAACCCCGCCGACGACCTGAGTCGAACTACTTGCGGGCCTTGAGTGCCTCGATGAGCTTCGGGACCACCTTGTGCACGTCACCGACGATGCCGAGATCGGCCACCGAGAAGATCGGCGCCTCACCGTCCTTGTTGA
Source organism: Acidimicrobiia bacterium (assembly GCA_031422675.1). GTDB lineage: Bacteria > Actinomycetota > Acidimicrobiia > IMCC26256 > JAENVU01 > JAENVU01. The sequence goes on from JANPMG010000084.1 coordinate 33,509, forward strand.
TGGCGATGATGTTGTCCGAACCCTTCATTCCCACCATGTGCTGGGTGGCACCGCTGATCCCGAGCGCGAGGTACACCTTGGGCTTCACGGTCTTGCCGGTCTGTCCCACCTGCTTGGAGTACGGGACCCAGCCGGCGTCGACGATGGCGCGAGATGCGCCCGACGCGCCACCGATGAGCTTGGCGAGTTCCTCGACGAGCGGGTCGTAGTTCTCGGCCGCGCCGATGCCCCGCCCTCCGGACACGACGATCGTTGCTTCTTCGAGCTTCGGTCCCTCGCGCTCTTCGACGTGGGTCTCGAGCACTTTGGCCTCGGCGGCGCGCCCGGCATCCGGAGTGTCCACGTTCACAACTTCACCGGCGGCCTCGCCACCGGGTGCAGCCACGAAGGACTTCGGGCGAATGGCGGCGAGGGCCGGCTTGGCGCCGTCGAACTTGGTGTCGACGAGCGTGTTCCCACCGAAGATCGCACTGCGAACGGTGACCGCGTCACCGTCGACGCTCAGGCCGACACCGTTGGTGAGCACGGTGCGGTCGAGCTTCACCGAGAGCCGAGCGAGTGCGTCACGGCCGTCGTAACTCTGGGCGAAGAGGATGAGGTCGGGCGCCTCGGCCTCGACGAGACCAGCGATCGCCGCCGCGCCCATGACGCCGGCGAGGCTGCCACCGGCGTCGACGGCGAACACCTTCGCCACACCGTGCGCGCCGAGCGCGGGCGCGATCGCGGCCGCGTTGTCACCGACGTAGATGGCCTCGACCGTGCCGAGCTCGCGCGCCTTGGTGACGAGCTCGAGCGTTGCCGTGGTGGGTGCGTCACCCTCTGATTCTGCGTAAACCCAAATCTTCATGATGTCTGTTCCCCTCCCTCAGATGACCTTGAGACCGTCGAGGAACTCGACAACCTTCTCGAATGCGGTGCCGTCGTCCTCGATCTTCTCGCCGGCTTCGCGAGCGGGTGCCGCGGTCACCGACGTGATCGTCTGGTTCGGCGCAAGCGCGTCGGCGGAGAGGCCGAGATCGCTGGCGGTCACCTGATCGACCGGCTTCGACTTCGCCGCCATGATTCCCTTGAACGACGGGTACCGCGGCTCGACCACACCGGCGGTGACACTGACGACCGCGGGCAACGAGGCCTCGACGACGTCGTAACCGGCTTCGGTCTGCCGTTGGATCTTCGCCGTCCCACCTTCGAGGTGGACTTCCTTGGCGAACGTGAGTGACGGCCACCCGAGCAGCTCCGCCACCTGGGCGGGAATCGTGCCGGTGTACCCGTCGGTGGACTCGGTGGCGGTCAGGACGAGGTCGGTGCCCTCGGCCCGCTCGACGCACTTGGCGAGCACCTTGGCGGTGGTGAGCGAGTCGGCGCCGGCGAGCGCGTCGTCCGAGACGAGAATCGCCTTGGCCGCGCCCATGGCAAGCGCGGTCCGCAGACCCGAGACCTCACCGTTCGGGGCCATCGAGATCAAGGTGACCTCGCCGCCGCCGGCCTTGTCGACGAGCTGGAGCGCCATCTCGACGCCGTAACTGTCCGATTCGTCGAGGATCAGCTTGCCTTCACGCTTCAGCGTGTGGTCGCTGTTCAGCTCGCCCGGCACGGCCGGGTCGGGAATCTGCTTCACGCAGACGACGACGTTCATTCAGGTCGCTCCCAGTGATTGCTCCGGGCACACCGACATCGGCGGCTCCTTGGATTGCGGCCGAGATTCTGGCGCCCACCGGCCCGCCAAGTCGAAGCGGGCGGTTCGCGAGCTATTTTCCGCCGATGCCGTCCGTAGTCCACCGTGGCGCCGACGCCGACCTCCTGGTCATCGGGGCCGGACCCGCCGGATGTGCGGCGGCGATCACCGCCGCCCGATCCGGACGCGCCGTGGTGATGATCGACAAAGCCACCTTCCCCCGGGACAAGACCTGCGGCGATGGACTCACCGCCGGCGCGTTACGCGCACTCGAAGCGCTCGGCGTCCCGCTCGCAGCGCTCGGTGCCTCGGTTCCGGTGACCGACGCGATCGTCGTCAGCCCGTCCGGTCGCCGGGTTGCGCTCCCGCTTCCGACCGATGGTGAACACGCCCGGGTCATGCGCAGGATCGACCTGGACGCGGCGCTCGTGCACACGACGCGAACCGCCGGCGTCACCGTGCTCGAAGGCCGCGCCCTCACCGAGTTGAAGAGCCTCGACACCGTCGTGGAAGCGACGCTCGAAGACGGCCGGCTGCTCCGAGCACCGTTTGCGATCGCGGCCGACGGCAACTACTCGACCGCCCGTCGCCTCCTCAGCCCCGATGCGTCGCCGGTCCGAGGCGAATGGTCGGCGTTTCGCCAGTACTACGCGCACGTCGACGATCCGCGCCTCTGGGTGTTATTCGAGCGAGACATCCTCCCCGGATACGCGTGGGTGTTCCCGCTGCCCGACGGCCGCGCCAACGTCGGCCTCGCGATCGTGCGCCAGCCCGGCGTCACGGGGAAGATGCTGGCGGAGACATGGCGCAGCCTCCTCGCGCGGCCCTCGCTTCGCGCGGTGCTGGGCCCGCGCGTCGAGGCGGAGGGACCGCACCGGGCGTGGCCGATCCCGAGCCACCTGGACCCGGCGCGGCTCGCGCACGGTCGGGTGTTGTTCGCGGGAGACGCGGCGGGCGTCGTGGATCCGATGACCGGAGAAGGCATCGCCCAAGCGCTCGAAACCGGAATCCTCGCGGCGCGCGCCATCACCCGCGTGCCGCATCCACCCGTCGGTCATCGATCGCAGTTCGACCCGGCGTCGATCGCCACGCGCTACCGCACCGACGTGCACCGTGATCTCGGTCGTGACCTGCGCTTCGCGGCGGCGTTGCAGCGAGTGTTGGGCCAACCGCGGCGCGCCCGCGCCACGCTGCGCGCCGTCGACACCAACGCCTGGACCCGTCGTCACTTCGCCCGCTGGATGTTCGAGGACTACCCCCGCGCGCTCCTGCTCACCCCGAGCCGCTGGCACCGCGCCATGCTCACCCCTCCCGGCGCCTACCGCTCATAGCGCGCCCCACCCACGGTTTTGGCGTCCCCAGCTGCTGCTGGACAGCAGCGGTGGACGCCGAAACCGGTTCAAAGGGGGGTGATCGCCGCGGATTCGCCGGGGACGACCAGGATCTTGGCGTGGTGTTCGGGGTTGCCGAGCACGGTGAATGCGTCGGGCACGCCGTCGATACCGACGGTCCCGGTGACGAGCGGTGACGCGTCGATCTCGCCCTCGGCCAGCTGACGCAGGGTGGCAGCGAACTCGGCCGGGTCGTAATAGATCACGAACTGAAACTGAAGTTCCTTCGCGACCGCAACCAATGGCAAGAACGTGTCGGGCTCCATGCACACGCCGACCACGGTGATGCGCGTGTTCGACGGCACCGACCGGCAGATGTCGTCGAGGATCCCCGGCACGCCGATCGCCTCGAAGACCACCGGCGTCGCACTGCCGGCGGCGCGGCTCCAACCGTCCATCGCGGTCTCAACCGCGGGATCCACCACCGCGGCCGCACCCATCGCAGCAGCCAACGCGCGCCGCCGCGGCGAGTAGTCGCTCGCCACGATCTGCTCGATACCCACCGCTCGCAGCGCGGCGATCAGGGCCAGACCGATCGGGCCGGCGCCCAGCACCAGCGCACCCTCGCCGCGGGCGATGCCCGACTTGTTGACGGCATGCACTGCGACGGCGACCGGTTCGGTCAGCGCGGCAATCCGTGGATCCAAACCGTTCGGGACCGCCAGACACATCCCGGCCGTGAGTTGCATCCGCTCCGCGAACGCGCCGTAGTACCGATTCGAGAATCCGAGCAGCTCGAGCCCGTGTGGCGCGAACGCCATCGGCATGCTCACCACGAGATCACCCGGCTTGATCGCCAACCCGTCGGTCTCGGCACCGAGTTCGAGCACCTCGCCACAGAACTCGTGGCCCATCACGTAGTCGGCGTCGGGGTCGAAGGGGTTGTCGAGCCCACCCATGCCCGAAAGTTCGAGCATGGCGTCGGCATGGCGCAACGTGTGCAGGTCCGAACCGCAGATGCCACACGCCTTCACCGCCACCAGCACCTCACCTGCTTCCGGCACCGGGTCACGGACGTCTTCGACGACCAGCTGTCCTCGTCGGGCAATCGCAGCGCGCATGCGCCGAGCGTGCCCTTCGTTCGACCGCGCGGTCAAGCTGCCGGTAGGCGGCGCCGCATGGCCATCGACTTCTCCCTGTCTCCCGAACTCGAAGCGATCCGCGCCAAGACGCGCGACTTCATCGACACCGTCGTCAAACCGGCCGAAGCGAAGATCGTGAAGGACGATCGCACGTCCTTGATCACGCGGTGATCGAAATGCGGACCGAAGCCCAGAAGCGCAGCCTCTGGTTGCCCCACATGCCCAAGGAGTGGGGCGGCATGGGGCTCGGGCACGTGGAGCTCGGATGGTGCAGGCCGAGGCGGCGAAGTCCGGCTTCGGTCCGTACGCCATCAACGCCCAGGCCCCCGACGAAGGCAACATGCACACGCTCGTGCACTGGGGGACCGACGAACAGAAGGAGAAGTACCTCCGTCCGCTCTGTGAAGTTGCACTCGGCCTACAGGATCGACCGGAAAGAAGACTTCAAGTCCGAAGTGTCGATGACCAAGCACTTCGTGGCCAACGCGCTGAGCCGCATCATCGATCGCGCGATCCAGGTGCACGGCGCGCTCGGCTACTCCACCGATACCCCGCTCGCGACCATGTTCCAACACGCGCGCTGGGCCCGCTTCGCCGACGGCGCCGACGAGATCCACCTCATGCGCACCGCGGAACGCGCCACCGCCGCGTACAAGGACACCGGCACCACGGCGTCGGCGACGGGTGCACTGCCGATCTGAAATCAGCCCGCCCGCGCCGGCGGGACAGGCCAGAGTCTCGCAATGCTCGAGAACATCTTCGACGACCGGGTCGCGCCGTTCTATGACGCGACGTCGGCCGACCGCTTCCACCCGGCCGTGCTCGATCCGACGGTCGAGTTCCTGGTCACCGAGGCCCGAGGCGGCGCCGCACTCGAACTCGCGATCGGGACCGGACGCGTTGCGTTACCACTCGCGGCACGCGGCGTGCTGGTGTACGGCATCGACATCTCCTCCGCGATGGTCGAGCAGCGGCGCGCCAAGCCCGGTGGCCACGAGATCAACGTCACCATCGGCGACATGGCAACGGCCGCGCTCGGCCGGACGTTCCGGCTCGCCTACCTCGTCTACAACACGATCTCGAACCTGACGAACCAGGACGAGCAGGTGGAGTGCTTCAGCAACGTCGCCCGCCACCTCGAACCGGGCGGTCGGTTCGTGATCGAAGTCGGCCTGCCGCAGTTGCGTCGCCTGCCCCCGGGTGACACCTTGCGGGTGTTCGAGATGTCACCAACTCACGTAGGCGTGGACGAGTACGACATCGTGAACCAGATCGAGGTGTCCCACCACTGGTTCGCGCTCGACGGTCGCTGGGAGACGTTCGCGTCTCGCCACCGCTATACGTGGCCGCCCGAACTCGACCTCATGGCCCGCATCGCCGGCATGACGCTCGTCGGCCGATTCGCCGACTGGGACCGCAGCCCGTTCACCGCCGACAGCGAACAGCACATCTCGGTCTGGGAGAAGCCCGCTTGACTCACCGTCCAGGTGGCCGTAACGCCGCGTCGAGCACGGCGCGGGTTGCGATGGCGCGGGGTGCGTCGGAACTCACGTTGGCTTGGAGGGAGCTCATGAGGAGCGACAGCACGATCGACTCGAGCCCCTGCGCAGTGAGGCGCGCGTCGATATCTCGACGGATGTCGCCTTCCGCTTGGGCGACCTCGATGCCGGCGACCGTTTCCTCGGTGAGCTGGTGCAGTGACGGCAACTCGAGGAGACGATCGATCACGTCCGGTTCGCGTCCCGATAGCACGCGCGCAGCCAGCGGGTGTTCGGTCACGCGCGTGAGGAGGACCGACACCATCAACCCGAGTCCCTCACGCATCGGCATTCCCTCGATCGCGGCCCGGCTCTCATCGATCAGCGCGCTCGCGTCGGCGTCGACCGCCGCCTGGAAAAGTGCTTCCTTGCCGGCGAAGTACGCGTAGATCGCGGCCGGCGTGAGGTCGGCGTCGCGCGCGATGTCGGAGACCGATGTGTGGCGGTAGCCGTTGGCGGCAAAGCGCGCAACCGCTATTTCGAGCACCCGTTGCCGGGTCCGGTCCCCCTTCGTGCCTGCCGATGCGGTGGTGATCGCCACTCGCTCACGATATCCAACCTGACAGTAATCCTGGAACTGACGAATATGTTTGATTCGTAGATTCCTGGGTATCCTCCCTCCATGGCTGTCACAACCACCACTCGCCCGCCCGTCGATCAGCGGATCGAACGACTGAACTCAGCGTCCTTGCGGCGACCGATCGAGCCCGATACTGCGCTGCCCTGGGGCACGCTCGGCTCCGGCGCCGTGATCCCCGACGAGTTGCTCTCGATCGAGGGCCTCGACGTCGACACCACCTCCGAGCAACGGGCGCGGCTCTCCCGCGAAGAGGTTGCGTCGATGCTGGCGATGGGCGTCCGCTTCGAAGCGGTGCTCACGACCGGCTTCGCCCGCATGATCGGGGAGGCGCCCGACCTGACCGACCCGCGCGTCGTCTACATGCTCCACGAAGTCGGCGAAGAGTCGAAGCATTCCCGCGCGTTCATCCGGCTCATCACCGAACTGGGCCCGACGACGCGCAACCCGCTCGACCGTCCGGCGATCAACCGGATCATGAACGGCGTCACCCGTCGCATCACCGCGCACGACACACTGCTGCTCGTGATGACCCTCGCCGGTGAAGAAATCCCCGATCTGCTCCAGAAGCTCGCCGCCGAGCATCCCGATACGGACCCGATGCTCGCGGCGCTCAACCGTTACCACCGTTTGGAAGAGGCTCGTCACCTCTCATTTGCGCGATCGGTGCTGCCCGAGTCGTGGCGACGCGCCGGACCCGTCGAGCGCGCCACGGTGAAGTTCGTGGCACCCGCGTTGATCCTGATGCTGTGGCAGAACTTCGCCCACCCGGGCGTCTACGCGGCCGCCGGATTGCCCACATGGAAGACGTGGAACGCGGTCCAGAAGCTCCCCCGGCGGGTTGCGCTCCGCCACCAGGCGACCCGGCCGGTCCTGACCGCCCTGCTCGACGCCGGCGCGATCCGTCGCGGTCGCATCTCTCGCCCGTGGCGCGCACTCTGCGGCGTCGATCGCAACGGTGACCCGGTCACGGTTTGAGGTCCGTCGCTACGTCCGCTCGGTCGTCGATCGGACGGGCTGGTCGCCGACCGCCCGCACAAAGCTCGGGTGCACGGCGCGCAGCGTGACCCACCGGCCCGACGCATCGAGTTCGATGCCTGGTCGGTGCAGCTCTCGCAGGCGGAAGACCACGGCGGCGCTTGGTGCATCAACCGTCGCCGAGGTGCCCCAGACGACAAATCGCCCGCCCGGACGCCACCCCCACCCCGACCTTCGTGCAATTGGGGGACCGAGAGGTCGGCAAAGTGCACGAAAGTCGGAGGGAGCTGCGGCTTAGCAGGCCGGTACGGTCACACCGATGGAGCGGCCGGACTTGAACGACGAGTGGCTGATCGGTGGTCCTGAGGCGCGAACGGTCGAGATCGTCAGCTACCGACCCGAGTGGGCAGAACGGTTCGAGGCCGAGCGGACCAAGATCGCCGCCGCCCTGCCTCACGCGCTCACCATCGAACACGTCGGCTCCACCAGCGTCCCCGGTCTCGGCGCCAAGCCGATCGTCGACATCCAAGTGGAGGTCGGGGGACTCACCGAGGCTCGGGACATCCCGCCGCTCGAAGCCGCCGGTTATGTGCTGCGCGTCCGCGAGCCGAACCATTTGATGGTGCGCACGCCCGAACAAGACGTCCACGTCCACTTCTGGGCCGACGAGGTCGATCTCGACCGCCATCTCCTCTTCCGAGATTGGCTCCGCACGAACGAGCCGGACTGTGGGAGGTACGAAGCCGTGAAGCGCGAACTCGCAACCCGCGAGTGGCGCGACACGAACGACTACGCAGACGCGAAGTCCGAAGTCATCAACGACATCACCGCACGCGCCGAGGCGTGGGCCGCGACCACGGAGTGGAAGCGGAGCGGGTAAGCCATTCAGCGAGCGGGGAGCACCTCGAGGTCGGTCTGCGCGAAGTCGATCCCGTCGCACACAATCGGGTATCCCCTGAGTTCGGCCAGCGCGTACACGAAGCAGTCACCAAAGTTGAGTGCCGCCCGGTGATTCCCTTTCCCGAACCGTCGCCACGCGACGACGGCGTTCCGCGCATCAGCCTCGCTGACCTCGACGACTTCGATACGTCCGTCGCGCAGCACACGCTCGACCATCCCGGTTCCGGCCGCACCTTCCCGCGCCTCGATGACGATGGACACCTCGACGAGCGTCGTCGCCGACATCAAGGCTGGTGTGGCACCACCAATCAGCTCCGCGAACCGCTCGTAACGCGGTTCGCCGAAGCAGATGGCGGCCACGGCGGACGAGTCCACCACGACTCCCGTCACGACGGCAGTCCGTGCTCGTCGTACCCGAGGATCTCGTCGGCACTGCGATGGTCGAGCTTCGGTAAGCGGGCACCTTCGCGACCGATCTCTAACAACCGTTCCACGCGACGATTCCGAGCCGGGCTCGACTCGCGATCCAATCGATCCCGCAATGCGATCATCACCGCGTCGGTGATCGACTCGCCGGTCTTCGCTGCGAGCTCCCGCGCGAGCCGCTCGACCTCGGAATTTTTGATACTCAGCGCCATGCTGCAATATTAATACCTCGATGGCTACCTAGGTACCTCACCAGCGAAAAGCGTCCACCGCTAGCGTCCGATCGCGTGACCGACGAATCGCCGTGGCAGCCCGAACTCGACGACCTGGCGCGGCGCCGGGCGTGGGCCCAACAGATGGGCGGAGCCGAAAAGGTCGACCGGCACCACGCCAACGGCAAGCTCACCGTCCGCGAACGAATCGACGCGCTCCTCGATCCCCACACGTTCACCGAGGTCGGCCAGCTCACCGGCCGCGCCACCTACGACACCGACGGCCGCCTCGAGTCGGTCATGCCCGCGAACTTCGTGATGGGTCGAGGCCGCATTGACGACCGTCCGGTGGTGATCGGTGGCGACGACTTCACCGTGCGCGGCGGCGCGGCCGACGCGTCGATCTTCCAGAAGCAGGTGATGGCGGAACGGATGGCCCACGATTTCGGGCTGCCCATCGTCCGGTTGGTGGACGGGTCGGGTGGCGGCGGCAGCGTCAAGACCCTCGAGACCGAACGTCGGTCCTTCGTCCCGTTCAACCCGGGGTGGGAGTGGGTGATCGCCAACCTCGGCCGCGTTCCCGTCGTGGGCCTCTGTCTCGGGAGCGTGGCCGGACTCGGCGCGGCGCGCGTCGTGACCAGTCACTACTCGGTGATGGTGAAGGACACGAGTCAACTGTTCGTGGCCGGACCGCCGGTGGTGAACCGGCTCGGCATCGAGGACGTGGACAAGCAGACACTTGGCGGCAGCCACATCCACACGCGCAACGGCGTGGTCGACGACGAGGTGGCCAGCGAAGAGGAAGCGTTCGCGCGGACCCGCGCCTTCCTCTCGTACCTGCCGAGCTCGGTCGACGAGCTTCCCCCGCGCGCGGAACCCACCGACGATCCGCACCGCGCCGAGGAATCGCTCCTCCACGCGATTCCGCGCGAGCGCCGGCGCGTGTACAAGGTGCGCGGCATTATCTCCGCAGTCGTGGACCGCGACAGTTGGTTCGAGACCGGGCGGCAGTGGGGTCGAAGCGCCGTCACCGGCCTGGCCCGGCTCGACGGTTGGCCCGTCGCGATCCTGGCCAACGACCCGTACCACTACGGCGGCGGATGGACCGCCGACGCGTCACGCAAGGTCGAACGCTTCGTCGACCTGGCCGAGACATTCCGGTTGCCGGTCGTCCATCTCGTCGACAATCCCGGGTTCGTCATCGGGACGCAATCGGAGCAGCAGGCCACGATTCGTCATGGTGCCCGAGCGCTCGCCGCGATCTATCAGGCGACGGTGCCGTGGTGTTCGGTGATCGTCCGCAAGGTCTACGGCGTGGCGGGCGCCGCGCATCAGAACGCGTCTCGGCTCTCGTACCGATTCGCGTGGCCGTCGGGTGAGTGGGGATCGCTGCCCCTCGAAGGTGGCATCGAAGCCGCGTACAAGGCCCAGCTCGAAGCCGCCGACGATCCGGCGGCACTCCGCGCCGAGATCGAAACCCGGCTCGCCAAATCGCGCGACCCGTTCAAGACGGCAGAGGTGTTTCTCGTCGATGACATCGTCGACCCCCGTGAAACCCGGCCGCGCCTGTGCGAGTTCGCCAATCTGGCCGCGCCGCGACGCGCCCGCACCGGACCGATCGGCCAACCGCGACCCTGACCTCGGTCACGTTGGCGCGCTCCAAACCCCGGTTCCGAGGGAATCCGTCCGTAGACTTCTCGTCGTGACCGGTTCTTCTGTTGACACTGCGACCACCGAGACACCTCGAGGCTGGTGGCCGAACCAAGACCACTGGTCGGTGGCGATTCCCCGAGAGACTCCCCATCCACGCCCGGCCGCGATGGCGGAGCGGGGGGTCATCCAACTCGCCGACGCGCCGTTCACCATTCCCGAGGCCGAGTACCGCGAACTCGAATACATGGACTGGAAGAGTGGCGGCGACACCAACTTCGCGCCGATCGCTACCGCCGACGGCAAACTGGATTGCCGCGGGTTCTGGAACGACGGCGACGAGCGCACGGACAAGAACGCGATCTTCACCAGCAACGCGTCGAAGTGTCCGACCATCGCAACCTACGTGGAGAGCGTCGGCGCGAACTTCGGGCGCGTGCGCACGATCAAACTCGAACCTCAGGGTTACGACACCGCGATCCGGTCGTTCCATCGTGACGACAACAACCGCTTCAATCCCCCCACCGACGGTTGGGTGGTGCGCGCCTGGTTCGAGCTGACGCACAATCCCGACTCGTACATGCTGCTCATGGAGAGCGGTGCCGACGGTCTGCCCGATCCGGCCACCGAGATTCGGATTCCGCTGCATCGCGGCGCGCGATTCGTCGTCGACACGCAACGCCTCTGGCACGTGGTGGTGCACAACGGGACCGAGCCGAGGTACGCGCTGATCACCAGCTTCGAGAGTGGCCCGGAACTCGACCGCTGGATCGAGTCCCAGCTCCCCTGAGCCGCGGCGGGTGGCCGGGCGCAGGGAAACGCGTCGCCCGCTTTGACCCGCACGCCTCGGGCCGAGTCCAATGCGCCGATGCGCTTCGGAACCTTCATGGCCCCGTTCCACCCCGTCGGCCAGAACCCCACGCTCGCGATCGAACGCGATCTCGACCTGATCGTCCACCTCGATCGGCTCGGCTTCGAAGAAGCGTGGGTCGGCGAACATCACTCGGCGGGTTACGAGATCATCGCCTCGCCCGAGGTCTTCCTCGCGGTGGCAGCTGAGCGCACCAAGCACATCAAGCTCGGCACCGGCGTGAGTTCCCTTCCGTACCACCACCCGCTCATGCTCGCCGACCGGATGGTGTTGCTCGACCACCTCACACGCGGTCGGATCATGCTCGGCGTGGGACCCGGCCAGCTCACCTCCGATGCGGAGATGCTCGGTATCCCGCCGGACACCCAGCGACCGCGGATGGAAGAAGCGCTCGACGTGATGATGCGGCTCTTCCGCGGCGAGACCGTCACGTACGAGTGCGAATGGTTCACCATCAACGGCGCGCGGCTCCAGCTCCGCCCGTACTCGGATCCGTGTTTCGACATCGCGGTCGCGGCGTCGTTCTCACCGACGGGTGCCCGCGCGGCCGGCAAGCACGGCATCGGAATGCTGTCGGTGGCCGCCACCGCCCGCCAGGGCATGGACCTGCTCGCCCACCACTGGGACATGTGGGAAGAGCTGGGGCACGAGAGTGGGCACGCGGCCGATCGATCGAAGTGGCGACTCGTGGGTCCGATGCACCTTGCGGAGACGAGAGAACAGGCCGAACGCGAAGTGGAATACGCCATCGCGCCGTTCTCGAAGTACTTCACGCACGTGCTGCCCGGCGGCCCGGTCACCGGCGACACGCCGGCCGAGATCATCGAGAACAACAAGGCATCCGGCTTCGCAGTGATCGGCACCCCCGAGGATGCGATCGAGAAGATCGAGGAACTCGTGGCCACCAGCAACGGTGGCTTCGGCGCGTTCCTGTTGTTCGACCATAACTGGGTTCGACCCGATGCCAAGCTCCGCTCGTACGAACTGTTCGCGCAGTACGTCATGCCGCACTTCACCGGGCAGCTCGAAGCGGTGCAGGCTTCGCACGATTGGGTGGTCGGGAGCGGCGGCCGCTTCGTGGAGCGAGCCGCGCACGCGATCGGCAAGGCCATCGAAGATCACGCCACCGAACGCGCCACCGGCGCGTCGGCGTAGACGTCCGGCGAACGTGACCCGTCACCAAAGCTCATTCGTCGCGCCCTCGGGCCTCACGTTGGTTGTCCACGACTGGGGTGGGGACGGCGATCCAGTACTCCTCGCTCACCCGACGGGATTTCACGGCGTGGTGTGGCAACCGGTGGCAGACCGGCTGGTGGCGTCCGGCCGGCGCGTGTGGTCGTTCGACTTCCGGGGCCACGGCGACTCGGATCCGTCACCCGACGCCACCTACTCCTGGGACGGATTCGCTGACGACGCCGACGCAGTGCTCGACCATCTCGAACTCCGCGGCCATCCTCGATTGCTGGCAGCCGGCCATTCGAAGGGCGCCGCATCGCTCATGACCGTCACGGCGCGGGACCCGCACGCGCTCGTGCGCATCTGGGCGTACGAGCCGATCGTGTTCCCCACCTACCACGCCTCGCTCCAGGACCCCGACAACCCGATGTCGGCGGCGGCGCGCCGTCGCCGCGCGACGTGGCCCTCGCGCGACGACGCGTTCAACTCGTACGCCTCGCGGCCGCCACTCGACGCGCTCACCCCCGTCGCACTGCGCGCCTACGTGGACTACGGCCTGCGGGACGAGGCCGACGGCACAGTCACCTTGAAGTGTCGGCCCGACCACGAGGCCTCCATCTACATGATGGGGGTGCTGAACGGACTCTTCGATCGGCTGCCCGTGATCGCCGTACCCGTACTCGTGGCGTGCGGCGCCGACAGCCGGTCCATCTCGCCCGAGTTCGCCGCGCAGATCGTCGAGCGCCTCCCCCACGGATCACTCGAGGTCTGGGACGAGTGCGGCCACTTCGGGCCGCTCGAGGATCCCGACGCCGCGCTGGCGTCCTTGCTCAGTTTCGCGTCCTGAACCCGTCGAGCACCGCGGACCAACGGTCCGGATCGGATTGGTAGGGCGCGTAGAACGACAGGCGGTCGACGATGTCGCCGTAGCGCCGGGTCAACTCCGCCCCGATGGCCTCCGGTTCACCGACGACCGCGAACGTCTCGAGGATCTCGTCGTCGATGAGTTCGCCCATCTCGACCCACTTGCCCTGCTTGGACATCGCGTTGAGCTCCGGCTGCAGATCTCCCCAACCGTGGAGTTCGAGGACACCGCGATAGGCCGGCGTTGATCCGTAGAACGCGATCTGTTGCTTCGTGCCGGCCCGCGCCTTCTCGATCTGCTCGTCGTCGGTGCCGGTCACCACGAAGAGCGGACCGGAGAGTTGGAACTCCGCTCGGGTCTTCCCGGCCTTCGCCCAGCCCCGTTCGAGCGCGGGGATCGTCACCTCGCGGACGTACCGCTCGGTGGTGAAGCCGTGCAGGATGATGCCGTCGCACACTTCACCCGCGGTCTCGGTCATCTTCTCGCCCACCGCGGCGAGAAACACCTTCGGCGGACCGGCGGCGATCGGGCCGGGGTTGAAGAACGGCGTCATCAACGTGTGGCGGTAGAACTCGCCCTCGAACTGCAGTGGCGTCCCGTCCTGCCAGTTCGCCCAGATCGCCCGCATGGCGAGGACGAGCTCGCGCATACGCGCGGCCGGCGCGGACCACGGCATCGAGAACCGCTTCTCGATGTGCGGCTTGATCTGGCTCCCGAGCCCGAGAATGAACCGACCGTTCGAATACCCCTGGAGGTCCCACGCGGTGTTGGCGAGGGTCATGGGGCTGCGGGCGAATGCCACCGCGATGCCGGTACCCAGCTCGACGCGCTCCGTGTGCTCGGCCGCGATGAGGAGCGGGTAGAACGGGTCGTGGCTCGTCTCGGCGGACCAGATGCCGTCGTAGCCGAAATCTTCTTGCGCTCGGGCGGCGGCGGCGATCGCGGCGATACCACCGCTTCCGCTCGCCGAGATCGCGCCGATCCCACCGTCCACCTTCATGTCGCACCCTTCATGTCGTACCCTCCATGCCGCTCGGGCCTCGCTTTCCCAGGGGTGGGAGCCCGTCGGCTCCCTTCCGAGACCGGCGGAGGTTACCGGCCGGCTCCGGCCGACGAGCCGACCGGCGTCACCAGCCGACCGGTCCCGGGGATGGTCGCACCTCACCGGTACCCTGAGGACATGGGAGTGGGAAAGCCGCGAGGCCTGTCGCCGTCGTCGTTCTCGGCCTTCAAGGATTGCCCACTCGCCTTTCGCTTCTCGTATCTCGATCGGCTGCCCCAGCCGCCGTCCGCGGCGGCGAGCAAGGGCACGCTGGTCCACCGGGCGCTGGAACTCCTCATGCTGCGCCCTCCGGACGCGCGCACCATCCCCAACGCCGTCGTCGACCTGGACACCGCCCGCGCCGAACTCGCGGCGCACCCTGATTTCGCCGATCTCGATCTGACGGTGGACGAGTGGGATCGCTTCCACGCGGACGCTGAAGTCCTCGTCCGCAAATACTTCGAGCTCGAGGATCCCACCACGATCGTGCCGATCGGACTCGAACTCCGGCTCGCGGCCACGATCGGATCCGTGCAACTGCGCGGCATCATCGACCGGCTCGAACTCGATGCCGACGGTGAGTTGGTCATCACGGACTACAAAACCGGCGCGGTACCTGGGGAGCGCTACGAGATTGCGCGCCTGTCCGGCGTCCACATGTACGCGGCGATGGTCGCGCACGTGCTCGGCAAGCGGCCGGTCAGGGTGCAGCTGTTCTACCTGTCGAAGCCGGAGGCGATCATCACCGCGCCGTCGGAGCAATCGATCACCGGGGTCATGCGTAAGACCGATGCCCTGTGGTCTGCAATCGACCGGGCGTGCGAACGGGACGACTTCCGCCCGAGCACCGGTCCACTTTGTAACTGGTGCGCCTACAAGCCGTATTGCCCGGCCTACGGCGGCGATCCGCTCCAGGCGGTCGAGCTGCTCGGCCCGGGCCGGATGATCGAACCGGCGCTTCCGCTCGAGCCCACACCGACTCCTGCTTCGGTCTGAGTGCGCGCCCAGATCCGCCAGTTCGACCGGCGCGTCGACGCGGCCGTCGAGTCCCGGCGCAGCCCGGCACTCGATCGGGTCTTCTATCTGCTCTCGAGCGCCGCCGACCACAGTCTGCTGTGGTTGATCATCGGCGCGGCGCGTTCGCTGCGCCATGGAGACCTTCGGTTCGCGACGCGGTTCGCGGCGGCGATGGGATTCGAGTCCGCGCTGACCAACGGCGCGGTCAAAGCCGCCTTCAACCGCGGCCGACCCATCGTGCCCCACGCACCGGCGGGTCCGTTGCCCTACGGCCTCCACCAACCGATCACGTCGTCGTTCCCGTCGGGTCACGCGACCGCCGCCTTCACCGCGGTCACGCTGTTGCGGGGACGCCACCGCACCCCGTGGTATCTGCTCGCAGCTGCGGTCGCGAGCAGCCGGGTCTACGTCCGGATGCATCACGCCTCCGACGTGATCGGCGGGGCCGCGCTGGGATTGCTCCTCGGCCGGCTCCTCCGCCGCTGGGTTCGCTCCCCCCACTGAGCCCGGCCGCTCCCGACCGGCAAGACTCGGTGTCCATGCGGATGTCAGCGAGCGAAGCGATCATGTGGGCGGTCGAGAAGGACCCGGCGCTGCGATCGGATTTCGCCAACATCACGATCCTGGACCGGGTCCCGGACGAGCACCGGCTGCGCGCCACGCTCCAGCGCGCCCTGGCCGCCATTCCCCGCATGGGTGAGCGGGTGGTCTCCCCGCCGTTGCGAATCGCACCGCCGGAGTGGCGCCCGGACCCGACCTTCGACCTCGAGTACCACCTGCGCCACGTGGCGATCCCCGAGCCCGGCACGATGCGCGGTCTCCTGGACGTCGCGGCATCGACCACCGGTCCACCCCTCGATCGATCCCGTCCGCTGTGGGAGTTCACCCTCGTGGAAGGACTCGAAGGGGGACGATGCGCGCTCGTGCAACGGATGCACCACACCATCACCGACGGCGTCGGTGCGATGAAGCTGTCGTTGAGTCTCGTCGATTTCGAACGCGAGCCCGCGCCCCACGATTTCTCCGACGTCCGCGCCATCGCGGACGACGCCGAGGCGCGCCGACGCGGCGAGACCGCCGATGACCCGGTCGATCGCGACAGTTCGCTCGACGTCGTCCGCGAGGCGTTGGTCCACAGCGTCACCGAGGCCGGCGAGCTGGCCCGCCAAGCCATCGGCGCTTCGATGCGGACGCTCGTGCACCCGCGTGAACTCCCGGCCGCGACCCGCCGGTCGTGGGAGCTGTTGCGGTCCCTGCGCCGACAGGTCCTCGTCACCGACCGCGGTCGGTCCGAGATGTTCGGCGTCCGATCGCTGGCCCGGCGTTACGACACCCTCGGCCTGGACTTCGACCCGCTGCACCGGGCCGGGAAGGCGCACGGCGCGAGCATCAACGACGTCTTCGTGACCGGGGTCGCGCGGGCGCTGGGCCGGTTCCATCGCGAGTTCGGGGAGACGGTGGACTCGTTGCGGATGGCGATGCCGGTCAGCACGCGGGACCGGGGAGACTTCGCGGCCAACCGATTCGCACCGAGCCGAATCCTCGTCCCGATCATCGACGGCCCCATCGCCGATCACCTGGCTGCGGTTCACGACGCGATCCACAACGTGCGATCGGAACCCGCGATCGAAGCGGCCGACGTGCTCGCCGCGCTCACGGCCGGCGTGCCGACCGCGGCGTTGGTCGGGCTCTTTCGGGCCCAGACCCGCACGATCGACTTCGCCACCTCGAACCTCCGGGGAAGCCCCGTGGATCTGTACCTCGGTGGTGGGCGGATCGAGGCCAGCTACCCGATGGGACCGCGCGCCGGGGTCCCGGTGAACGTGACGATGATGTCCTATGGCGGCGAACTGCACCTCGGCATCCACTCCGACCCGGCGGCGATCGTCGACGCCGACCTCTTCCTCGACTGTCTGCGCGAGTCCTTCGCCGAACTCGCCGTCGGCTGAGGAACGGCTGCCACGCGATGGGCGATCGAACGCGCCGGGGCTACGGCCGGCGGCGGGCGATGATCGGAGGCGCCACCGCGTCCACCCATTCCTCGTGGCCGGGATCGCGCCAACGGGGATGGACACAGCGCGCAACGTGATCCACCACGTAGAGGTGCAAAGTGGGCGCGTCGTCCGCAAGTTCGAGGACCTCGCCGATCCGCGGATGGGGCGGAGCCACCTCCAGGAGGTCGGCCAACGCGACGACCGAGATCACGCGGCTCCGACAATCCGGACAGGCTGAGGTGGTGGCGGCGTCGAAGTTCTCGGTGAGCGCCATCAACCCCACCGCTTCGACGACATCGAACATCACGGCGTTCCCGTCGTCGTCCACGATCGAAAGGTCGGCCACCGGCGCAAGCTACCCGGGCGACGAGACCCCGAGTACGGTCGCCCGATGCGCAGCGTGATCGCTCCCGGCGACGGAACCATCACCGTCGAGGACCGTTCCGTGCCCGAACCCGGGCCGAACGAGGTGCGCGTCCGGGTTCACGGCGCCGGCCTCAACCGGGCCGATCTCCTCCAGCGGCTGGGCTTCTATCCCGCCCCGCCGGGCCTTCCGGTCGACATTCCGGGCCTCGAGTTCGCGGGAGTCGTCGACGCGTGCGGTTCGGACGTGACCGAGCCCCCGGTCGGGTCGGCCGTCTTCGGCGTCACCGGCGGCGGTGCGCAGGCCGAGTACGTGATCGTGCCCGCCGCTCATGCGGCACCGGTTCCCGCCACCCTCGATCCGATCGAAGCGGGTGGCGTCCCCGAGGTGTTCGTCACCGCCCACGACGCGATGCGCACCCGAGCCCGACTCCAGGCCGGTGACCACGTCCTCGTCCACGCGGTCGGCTCCGGCGTGGGGACCGCGGTTGTGCAACTCGCAAAGGCGTTCGGCGCCACCGTGACTGGAACCGCCCGCACCCAGAGGAAGCTCGACGCGGCCGGCGCGCTCGGCATGGACCACGGGATCCTTGCGCCTCGCGAGTTCGAGCCGCTCGAGTTCGCGCAACAGATCGTGGCCGCCGGTGGCGCACCGGACGTCGTGATCGACCTCGTCGGTGGCGCCTACGTGGCCGCGGAGGTCGCGGCGATCGCGCCAGGCGGCCGGATCGTGATCGTCGGCACCCTCGCCGGCGGGACGCCCACGCTTCCCCTGCTCGGCCTCATGCAGAAGCGGGCCGAGATGCACGGCACGGTGCTCCGACCCCGGTCGATCGCGGACAAGGCGGCGGCGACGGATGCCTTCGTCCGCGAGGTCGTCCCGATGCTCGCCGACGGCCGCGTCCGACCGGTGGTCGAGCGCGTGTTCCCGATCGAGGACGCGGCGGACGCGTACGCGTTGCTCGAAGCCGACACCACCTTCGGCAAGGTCATCCTCGACGCCCGCTGAACGCGGCCCCGCAAACTGAACCTGGCGCACGGGCGCCGCTACGATCCCGACTTCCCACCTTTCCCCGGAGGTTGACATGGCCGCACTCGCGGACTCGGACGTCGTCATCGTCGAGGCGGTGCGCTCACCGCTCGGCAAGCGCAACGGCGGACTCTCCAGCGCCCACCCGGCGGATCTGTTGGGCGGAGTCCAGGTGGCCGCCCTCGAACGCGCGGGCATGAACCCGGCCGACGTCGGCCAGGTCGTCGGTGGGTGCGTCGGCCAGATCGGACCCCAGACGTTCAACATCGCGCGCACCGCATGGCTCGCGGCCGGCCTCCCGATGGAGATCGCCGCCACCACGGTCGACGCGCAATGCGGTTCGTCACAACAGGCCACCAACCTGGCGGCGGCGCTGGTCAAGGGCGGGGTCGTCGACAGCGCACTGAGCTGTGGGATCGAGATGATGAGCAAGATCCCCCTCGGCGCCACGATCAGCAAGGAGCTCGATCGGCCGCTGCCCAAGTCCTACTTTCCCCGCTACGAGCCGACCTCCCAGTTCGAGGGGGCCGAGCGCATCGCCGAGCGGTGGGGTATCACCCGAGCGGACTGCGACGCCTTCGGGTTGCAGTCCCAGCAGCGAGCGGCCCAGGCGTGGTCCGAGGGGCGGTTCGAGCGTGAGGTCATGCCGTTCGACGCGCCGGATCTCGATGCCGACGGCAAGCCGTCCGGGTCCACCCACACCGTGGACCGGGACGAAGGTCTGCGGGACACCTCGCTCGAGGCGCTCGCCCAGCTCAAGCCCGTCGGGCGGGAGAACGGCGTCCACACCGCCGGCTCGTCGAGTCAGATCAGCGACGGCGCGGCGGCCGTCCTGCTCATGACCGTGGCCCGAGCCAAGGAACTCGGGCTCACACCGCGCGCGCGGATTGTCGACCAGTGTCTGGTCGGCGTGGACCCGGTGCTCATGCTCACGGGTCCGATCGACGCGACCCGTCGGCTCCTCGATCGCACCGGCCTCACGATGAACGACATCGACACAGTGGAGATCAACGAGGCCTTCGCGTCGGTGGTGTTGGCGTGGGAACGAGAACTGAAACCCGACATGAACACGGTCAACCCGAACGGCGGCGCGATCGCGATCGGTCACCCCGTCGGCGCCACCGGCGCGCGCTTGATCACCACGGCGTTGCACGAGCTCGAACGCATCGACGCCACATTCGGTCTCGTGACCATGTGTTGTGGTGGCGGGCTCGGCACCGGCACCGTGATCGAACGCGTCTCATAACCTCACCCTCGGGGGCGAGCGCTTCGTATCGGACCGACAGGACACGTGGTCGGGCGTACCGTGATGGCAGGGGGACAGCATCTCCCGGTGGCATGTGCTTGCAGCCAGGGCCGCGATCGGTCAAGCTCAGCCCAACAGCCACGGGCTCTGGGGCAACGGTGCGGCGAATTATCAGTCTCGCGAGCGTTATCGCGATTGCATCCCTCGGCCTGCTCGGGGCCTCGGGCTCGTCCGCGGTGGCGCTCAACACTCCGACGATCCGCATCGGCGATGTGACGATGGTCGAGGGCGACGCCGGGAATGCCGCGGTCAAGATACCCGTCGACCTCTCAGGTCCCTCGGACACCATTGTGAAAGTCCCGTATCAGGTGAAAGTGGCGGCCGATGGGACCGCCGATGGCCAAGACGCGATCCTGAAGACGGGCACGCTGGCATTCGCGATCGGTGCGGTCTCCAAGGCGGTCAGCGTCACGGTCATCGGTGACACGAGCGTAGAACCCGCCCAACACATCGTCGTGCAACTCGGAACGCCCACCGGCAACGCGACCGTCGTCGATCCGATCGGCGGGCTCACCATCACCGACGACGACAGCGATGGTGTGAACTTAGGTGTCGAGGCGAGCATCGGTGACATCACCGTCACAGAATCCGATGCTGGAACGCACCTCGCGTATCTTCCGGTCACGCTGTCTCGACCGGCGCCCACCGCCCTCTACGTAAGCTTCGTCGCCGACTGCTCCACGGCATCGCTGCTCACCGACGTCACCGCGAGGCGCACCGGGCGCATCAACTTCCTCGCCGGACAACGCGCCAAAGTACTGAGCTTCAAGATCACGGCCGACACCGCGACCGAGGACGTCGAGTCACTCGGGGAGTCCATCACGGCTGGCGTTGGCAGCCTCACGGTCCTCGAGAGCGACGGCACCGCCACCATCGTCGACAACGACGGCTCGTATGGTGGCGGCGGACAGGCCGTTCCCGGCTTTTCCACCGAGGCACTCCCCTCCGGCTCCACCTTCGACCCGGGCGCCGTCGACCAGATCGAACCGATCCAGGTCAGCATGGACGGCTCCGCGCTGCACTACCCCGAGGGGACCGGAACCCTCAATTCGGGCGGGGCCAAGACCAACTCCGATGGCAGCCAAGTTCTGTTCTCGTCATACGCCGACAATCTGGTCCCCGGTGACACCAACGGCTTACCCGACCTCTTCGTCCGTGATCGCGCCGCCGACACCACTGAACGCGTCAACGTCAAGCCCGATGGGTCGCAGATCACCACCGCCGACACGAACCTCGGCACCTTCCTGTGGCCCAACAGCATCAGCGCGAACGGCCGCTACGTCGCGTTCGTCACCGGCGCGTCGTTGGTACCTGCCGACACCCCGGTAGGTACCGGCTCTCTCGGCCGCCTCGACGTGTACGTGTTCGACCGGGTCACCCACAACGTGGACCTCGTGAGTTCCGTCGCCGACGGCACCGCCGCCGGTGGCGCCTATGGCGAAGTGTCGATCAGCGTCGACGGTCGCTACGTCGCGTTCGTCGTCCACGGATACGAGACCAAGCTGATGTCCACCAACAACTCGTTGTGGCCCTTCGTCCACGACCGCCAGACCGGCAGTACCACGCGGGTGCTCAGTACTCCGGTCGGGTACGGAATCGACATCAGTGCGGACGGACGCACAGTGGTGGCCGGAAGTCATGGGCCGGTCTGCAATGACGCCGATCAGAAGCTGGTGGCGATCGACCTTCTGAACGGGACCACCGAACGGATCGACGTCACCACCGCCGGCGAGCCGGCCGCGGAGGGTGCATCCTCCTTGTTCCTGTTCTCCGCAACGGTCAGCGGGGACGGCCGCTACGTGGGGTTCAATTCATACGCGTGGAATCTGATTCCCGGGATGTCCGGGCCCACTTCGGGTTGGCCCGGCACATATCCAGAGGCCCTCTTTCGCACCTACGTCCGTGATCGTCAGACCGCGACCACGAACACCACCCCCCTTCAGGTTCTGGTGGGAGGAGGACGACTGCTGAGCATTGACGACTCCGGTCAACACCTCGTCGCGATGGGCACGGGCGGGATGGGCACGCTCTACAACCTTCCGTCATCGATCCCGCAGCTGTTCGGATTACCGTTCGTGACCAACGTCGGACCGTATGCCGTCGCCACCGACCGTTCGCTCAGCGGTGACGGCCACGTCGTGGTGTTCTCCTCGCTGACACCCCAGAACCCTGGTGCTACGACGGAGATCTACGCCCAGCGAGTGAACTAATCGACCGCCGGAACCCCCATCGCTGCGTGCGACCCCGATGCCGGAATCGCTCGACTTGTCGATGGCTCGGCGGGGACATCGAGAGGTCCTTGAGACCGGCGCGAATCGCTGACTCATGCGCCGACCCAACGTAGGCTCCGGCGGTGACTTCACTAGCGGAACGGCTCGGATACGCGCCGGACGCGAAGTTGTTGATCATCAACTGTGACGACCTCGGCTCGTCGCGCGCCGCGAACGTTGCGGTCTACGAGTCCATTCGCTCGGGCCTCGGGACCAGCGCCACGCTGATGGTTCCCTGTCCATGGTCCCGCGACGCGGCCGCGATGTACCGGGGCGAAGACATCGGGGTCCACCTCACGTTGAACTCGGAGTGGGAGAACTACCGGTGGGGTCCGATCACCCACTCGCCGAGTCTTCTCGACGGCGACGGTGGGTTCCCTCGCACCATCGAAGACGTCTGGGACCATGCCGATGTGGAGGAGGTCCGGAAAGAGTGTCGTGCCCAGATCGAACGGGCGATCTTCTGGGGATTCGACGTCAGCCACCTCGACAGCCACATGGGGACGCTGCAACTCCGGCCCGAGTTCTTCGACGTGTACCTCGAACTGGCGGTGGACTTCGCGCTGCCCCTGCGACTCGCCGGCGCTCGTTCCGAGGGTCGGGTGGGGTTCCCGTTTCGGAGACTCGCAGCGGAGGAGGGCGTGGTCTTTCCCGACCACTTCGTCACGTCGCCGATGGGCGCCCGCCGCACGCTCGAACGCCTGCTCCGTGACCTCCGGCCGGGCGTGACCGAGGTGTACCTCCACCCCGCGGTCGACACCGACGAGCTGCGATCCTCACACCCCGACTGGTCGGCCCGGGTCGAGGACCACGCCACCCTCTGCCACGACGCGGCGTTCGCCCTTCTGCTCGATCGCGCGGGCGTCACGCGCATCGGCTACCGAGAGCTCCGGAACCTGCAACGCGCCTGACCTCTCGGTTCGTCAGAACTCGGTCATCGTGCGAAGAGTGGCCTGGAGTTCCTGGTACTCGGACGAGGTGGTCAACGGCATCAGCTGCATGAGCCTGCCCATGTTGCCGGTCACCTTCATTCGACCCTGCATGAACGCGGCGTTGGCATCCAGTTCGCCCTTCTGGATCTTCACCGAGTCCTCGTAGGACAACGTCATCGTGAAGTCGGCGTCGTCGAGCACGCCGAGCGCACTCTCCACCAGCTTTCCGTCCTCGAGTCGCCACCAGTACTTGATGTCGCCGTCGGGGCCGCCCGTCACCACGTACTGCATCTGCGCCGACGCGCCGGGACGGTCGGGCTGACTCTGGGCGAGTTCACGACCGCGATCGAGCCACTCTGAACTCAGGTACTTCGCCATGCTGTTCTCCTCGCTCACCGCGACTACGCCGCGCTCGTGGGCGCCGGGGCGCGCAAGCCGGCGAACAGATCGTCTTCGGGCGTACCGGACGGAACGCCGGTCTCCACCAGGCTACGCACCAACTCGAACTCTTCCCACGGAAAGACCTCGCGCACGACGTCGTCGGGGAGACGCATCCAGAAACCCTCGGGGTCCACCTGGGTCCGGTGGGCAAGAAGCGCCGCGCGGCGGTGACGCAAGAAATCGCCGACGTCGACGTACGTGGTGAAACGATCGTCACCGTCCTCGCTGAAGCCGCGCTCGAACCAGGCGGCGAACGGACTCTCCTCGCCCCGCGCGAGATAGGTCTCGTGCAGCTTTCGCACCCGCCGACCCGACCACCCGGTGTAATAGAGCTTCGAGGGCTGCCACGGCTCGCCCGCGTCCGGAAACCGATCGGGGTCACCCGCGGCGGCGAACGCCGGGCCCGAGATCTCGTGGACGCGCACGTGATCAGGATGCGGGTAGAACTCCCGATCGTCGCCGTAGGTGATCATCACCTGGGGCCGCTCGGTCCGGATGATGCGAACCAGCCGCTCGACGGCCTCCTCGAACGGCGCATTCGCGAAGTTGTCCGGGCGGGCGTTGGTCTCGGAGTCCTTCATCCCCGAGTCCCGGTAGCCGAGAAGATGGAGTGCGGCGTACCCGATCGCATCCACACTCGCCTGCAACTCTTCCATCCGCACCGCAAAGAGGTTGGCGCGCACTTCGGGCGTGTCCACGGCCGGGTTCAGGATCTCGCCTTCTTCGCCGCCCGTGCAGCACACCAGGACCCCGCGGATACCTTCGGCCGCGTATTTCGCAACGGTGCCGGCGCCTTTCGACGCTTCGTCGTCGGGGTGGGCGTGGACGGAGAGCAGACACAGCGGCGCTTCGGTCATGGATTTGAAGCTAGTGCGTCTCGCTCGCATCGTTCTCGGCCACTCGCTGCCGTGCGGCGTAGATCTCGACCCGCCCGATACCCCGGATCCGGCGACTCCGAAGCCGATGGAAGGAGAAGGCATCCCGGCTACTCAGCGCGCCCGCGAACTCTGCCGAGACCACGGCCGAGGAGGGTCGAGCGATCTCCACCAGCCGGTGCGCAAGGTTGACCACGGCTCCGTAATAGTCGCCCTCTCGGGCGAGCGCCGGGCCGAACGCCAAGCCGGCCCGCGCGGGCGGCAACACGTCGTCGACCCCCGTGCGTTCGGTGAGCGCATGCGCAACGCGCAGCGCGATCTCGGGATCCTCGGCGACGAACATGACCTCGTCGCCGATGGTCTTCACCAAGCGGGCGCCGAGCCGGGCCACCGTGTCATAGGTCACGGACTCGAACCGGGCCACGAGCTCGGCGAGTTCATGCCCGTCGAGTTCCTGGCTGATCGCGGTGTAGCCCACGAGGTCGACGAACCCGACTGCGAGCGACGGGATCTCGCCGGATTCGAGCGGCGGCGCCAGCAACTTGCGCCACACTGCCGCGCGCAGTTGCACCCGCAATGCGTAGTCATTGAGGCGGGCGAGCAACTCCCAGTCGAGGGTTTCGACGACGGTCTTGGCCATCGTCGCGTCGTCGGTGCCCGCCGCGCGTGCCGCGGCGAGCGATTCAGCGATCTGATCCGACATCGACTCGGCGACGCGCGCCAGTCCCGATCCGACGGCGCGCACCTGAGCGACCAGGACTTCGGCATCCGAATCCACGAACATCGACGATTCGGACCGGGAGTGGAGCGCCCGCAGGACGTCAACCGATTCATCCGTGAAGACCGTCGAGCCATCGGGGACGTCGGGGAATCCCAGCGCCCGCCACAACTTCTTGGCCGTCTCGTTTTCGACGTCGCTCAGGTCGGCGACCGAATCGGCGTCCAGGTACGGGGTGCCCGGAACCAGCAGCCGGTCGAGGGTCAGCAGGGTGAGCGTGCCGTCGCGTTCGGCGACGGTGATCTCCGCATCGGTCGCACCACGCGCCGCGAGGAACTCGTACAGCGATGCGTCCACCCCGCCGCCCCTCTCCAGATTCCTACGACGAGCGGGGGACGTCGATCCAGGCAAGTTCACGCGACGCGTCTGGTTCCTTCGGAAGCCCGAGTACCCGCTCCCCGAGGATGTTGCGCATCACATCCGAGGTCCCACCCTCGATGGTGTTGGCCTGCGCCCGCAGGAACCCGAAGGCAACCAGCGCGTCCTCGTCCACCTGGGGCGAGCGCGCCACCCGCTCGGTCTTGGAGAGTGCAGACCCTTCCCACGCAATGCCGTCCATCCCCACCAGATCGATGGCGAGATTCTGAAGGCGCTGGTTGAACTCCGCCTGCATCAGCTTGGTGATGGAACCCTCGGGACCGGCTTCGCCACCGCTCGTGCGTTTGGCCGCGGCGCGATCGTTGTTGATGCGGATGAGCCGACTCTCGATGTAGGCCTGCGCGAGCTGTTGGCGGACGAGCGGATCGGACGTGTCACGCGTGCGGGCGAGCAGGCGGTCGAACGAGCTCCCGCCGACCGCATCGCCGCCGATCGAACCGGCGCCCGACAGCGACACCCGCTCGTTCATCAGGGTGGTGATGGCCACCTTCCAGCCGTCGCCCTCGCGGCCCAGTATCCAGTCGTTGCGCACCCGCGCGTCGGTGAAGAAGACCTCGTTGAACTCGGCATCCCCGGTGATCTGGACGAGCGGACGCACTTCAACGCCCGGCTGGTGCATGTCGATGACGAAGTACGACAACCCGCCGTGCTTGGGCACGTTCGGGTCGGTGCGGCACAACAACATCCCCCATCGCGATATGTGCGCGACGGTCGTCCAGACCTTCTGCCCGTTCACCACCCACTCGTCACCGTCGCGGACCGCACGGGTGGCCAACCCGGCGACGTCCGAACCGGCGCTGGGCTCGGAGAAGAGCTGACACCAGATCTCCTGGTTGCACGCGAGCGGCTTCAGGAGTTGGTGCTTCATCGCTTCGGTCCCCCAGGCGAGGAGCGTGGGCCCGCCCATGCCGATGCCGATGATGTTGTACGGCCGGGGCACCTGGTAGTGCGCGAGCACGTCGTTGAGCGCCTTCGCTTCGCCGGGTGCGAGCGAGAGGCCCGCGCCGTACTCGGCCGGCCAGGTGGGGGTGGCGAACCCGGCCTCGCCCAGGCTGATGCACCATTCGGAATAGTTCATCGCGGCCCGAAGCGCCCCAACCGTGGCCGAATCACCCGCGTCTACCGCGTCCATCCATCCTGCGGGGAGATGCTCGGCGAGCCAGGCGCGGGTGAAGTCCGCCAATGCGGGCGCCGAACGATCGTCGAGTACGGCCGACATCCAAAACCTCCGAATCAGAGAACCGGACGACCCTATCCGCGAGTGATGTTGACCGCCGTCAGTGCACTAATTTCGCCACGCTTTGGCATCCGACACCCCCCCTCCCCTCCCGGTCCGGCCGAGCCTCGATCCGTTGCCGGCCCCCGGTCGCGCCGCATTGGCCCGCGCGTGGCGCGAACAACGGCTCGGGCTCGCGGCCATGGTGATCGCCACCGTGGTCCTGTTCGTCGTGATCGTGGCGATCGGCGATCGGATCACGCACCGGGATCGCGTGCTCGCCGGAGTGCAGGTCGGGCGGATCTCGATCGGGAACGACACCGAACGCGAGGCCGTCGATACCGTCGCCGGTCTCGGCACCCGCCTCGCACTGCAGCCGATCCATGGCCACGCCGACGGCACACCCCTCACGCTCGATCCGCTGGCCGTCGGCTACCGGGTCGATGCCGCGGCAACGGTGCGCGCGGCGCGCCGAGCCGGCCGCGCCATGAACCCCGTCGACGCGCTGGCCGGGACTCTCCTGCGCCGACTCCGGCCGGATCACGTTCCGCTCGTCGTGCGGTACGACAAAAACCGGCTCGCGACGGTGATCGACTCGTGGGTCGGTGCCACCGGTAAGGGACTCGTCGATGGCGGGTTGCGGTTCGACAACGGACAGGTCGCCGAGATCCCGCCGCGCCGCGGGGTCGGCATAGACCGGGCCGAGGCCGAACGCCGGGTGCGGCGGGCGTTCGCGCGCGGATCGACCGAGATCGGAGCGGTTCGCATCGGGCCGACCGAGCCCACCATCTCGCTCGCCCAGGTGCGCGCCGTCGCCCGCCGCGCGCGGCGCATTCTGGCCGCCCCCGTCACCATCAACCCCGCGACCGTCGAACCCGCGACCGTCGCACCCGCGACCGTCGAACCCGCCACCACGACGGTCACGCTGACCCCGCAGCAGGTCGCCACGACGCTCCGGACGCGTATCCACGGAACGCGCCTCGTCCTCTCCGTCGACGACGTAGCGTTACGCACCGCGATCGGACTGGCGCTCGCGACGATCGAGACCAGCCCGAAGGACGCCACGTTCGCGATCTCCGGCACCAGGGTTTCGGTGGTCCCCGCCGTCGAAGGTCGGACCGTGTCCATGGCCGCGCTCGGTCGAGCGATCGCCCGGGGTCACCACGCGATCACGGCCAAGACCGCGATCACCCAACCGGCTCGCACCACGGAATGGGCGCAACGACAGAACATCACCGAGCTGGTTTCCACCTTCACCACCAACCACCCGTGTTGCGCGCCGCGGGTCACCAACATCCAGCGGGCCGCTGACGCGATCAACGGAACCGTCGTCGAGGCGGGTGCCACCTTCAGCCTGAACGACGCGCTGGGCCCGCGGACGATCGCGAAGGGCTACCAACTCGCACCGGGCATCGGCGCCAACCTCGAGTTCGAGGATTCCGTCGGCGGTGGGGTGAGCCAGTTATCCACGACCCTCTACAACGCCACCTTCTTCGGCTGCTACGAGGACGTGACCCATTCGGTTCACGCGCTCTACATCTCTCGGTACCCGATGGGACGCGAAGCCACGCTGAACTACCCGTCGATCGACAACAAGTTCCGGAACGACTCACGCTCCGGACTCCTGATCCGCACCGCCTACGGACCGACGTCGATCACCGTCTCCTTCTACGGCAACAAGGAGGGTCGGAGCTGTACCGCCGAGGGCCCGAACATTCTCCAGACCGTCCCGATCGAGATCGAGTACGTGGACGACCCCGCGCTCCCGATCGGGACCGAGAAGGTGCTGTCCCCGGGATCGGTGGGCTACGTCGTCGAGAATTTCCGCATCATCCGTCGGCCGGGCATGCCCGACGGCCGCGAGCGCTACGTCGAGACCTATTCGATGGCCAAGGCCAAAGTGGCGCGCGGCACCGGACCACCGCTTCCGCTGCCCGTGCCGACCACCACACCACTGCCGCCCTCCCCTTCCCCGACGCCGACGCCGACGCCCTGAGCATGCGGGCGCAACTTGGTCGTTTCCGAACAATTCCCTGACCGGGCGAGCACGTCCCCTTGCGATGCTGCTCGGACACCCACCCGCTCACTCAGGAGAACATCGTGAAACACAGCTCACTTCGCCGGCTCGTCGGCACCGGACTGACGGCCGCCATGCTCGGCGTGTCCGCCGTCGCCGTCGCCGCCCCGGCCGGCGCAGCCAACTCGGACACCGCGCCCGACGGCGCCCGTCGGCATCGGATGCACCTGACCGACGACCAGAAGCAGTGCCTGAAGGACGAAGGCATCAGCCGCCCGATCCGACCCCTCACCCGCGAGAAGGTTGGCGCCCTCCAAGCCGCCGCCAAAGCGTGCGACATCACGCTGCCCAACCGCCTCGGCGAGCGTCTCGCCCGCCGACTCAACCGGGTGGCGCTGACTGATGATCAGAAGCAGTGCCTGAAGGACGAAGGCATCAGCCGCCCGATCCGACCCCTCACCCGCGAGAAGGTTGCCGCCCTCAAGGCCGCCGCCGAAGCCTGCGACATCACGCGGCCCAACCACGGGGGCGACCGAAAGTCCGCCCGCCCGAGCTGAGCGGTTCGCACCTACGAGGAGGCGCCCCTGCGGGGGCGTCTCGTCGCGTTCATCGCAGGCGCGTGGTCAGTCGGACTCGGCGGCGCGTGATCGGGCGATCAACTCGATCACCACGCAGCCGACGAATGCACACCCGAGCGCGATCGTGAACACCGCGCTGGTCGGCAGTCGGAGCGCGAAGAAGCGGCGCACCCACGGGACGACGAGCACGATCGTGGCGGCGCCAGCCATCGCCCCGACCAACACGGCGCGGTATCGAGTGAATGGGCGGGCCAACACCATCAGGACGTAGAGCCCGACGACGAGGACCACCACGAGCGCCGCGGTTCGCGCTTCGCGAATGACCCGATCGTCACGGGCGAGTCCGTACGCAACGAAGGAGACGATCGCAATCGTCGCGCCGGCCGGGATCGCGAAGCGCAGCACCCGGCCGACGAAGCCCGGGACGTAGCGACGGGTATTGGGCGCCAGCGCGAGGAAGAAGCCGGGAACGCCGATGGTCAGGACGTCGATGACGGTGAAGTTCCGGGGCAGGAACGGATAGGGCCACCCCGTCACCAAGACCGCAACCGCGATGAGCGCCGCGTAGACGGTCTTGGTGATGAACAGGTTTGCCGCGCGCTCGATGTTGGCCGTGACCCGTCGGCCCTCGGCGACGACCCCGGGCAGAGTCGAGAACTTGCCGTCGAGCAGGACGAGTTGCGCAACCGATCGGGTCGCGGCAGCGCCCGATCCCATCGCCACTCCGATGTCCGCGTCCTTGAGCGCCAGCGCATCGTTGACGCCGTCGCCCGTCATCGCAACAACATGCCCGCGCGACTGAAGTGCGCCGACCATGGCGCGCTTCTGATGGGGGGTCACCCGTCCGAACACCGAATGCTGCTCGAGGACGTCGGCCAGCGCGTCCTGATCCTCCGGGAGCTCTCGCGCATCGCAAGGTTCTCCCGCATCCAGCCCGACCCGGCGGGCGACCGCACCGACGGTGCGAGGGTTGTCCCCGGAAATCACTTTCAGCGTGACGCCCTGAGCCCGGAAGTACTCCAGCGTTTCGGCCGCATCGGGGCGCACCTGCTCGTCGAAGCAGACCAACGCGACCGGTTCGAGATCGCCCGGGAGGTCCTCGGCGTCAAGCGGCGATGCCGTGTGTGCGAGTAGCAGGGTCCGAGACCCCGTTGCCGCGAGTTCATCGGCCCGGACGCGCACCGGCGCGTCCGAGTCGGTCCAGACCATCTCCGGCGCACCGACGACCCAACTGCCGTGCTCGGAGAATGAGACGGCACTCCATTTCCGAGCCGACGAGAACGGGGTGGCGCCCGATCGATCCCAGCCGGGATCGGCGAACGCCGCGCCCAACGCTTCGAGCGTCGCGTTCGCGTTGTCATCGGCCGCGAGCGCGCCCAACGCCTGCTCCACTTCCGCATCGGTCCGGCCGGGAAGCGGCTCGAAGCGCGAGAACGCGATCGACCCCTCGGTCAACGTGCCGGTCTTGTCCAAACACACCACATCGACCCGCGCCAGTCCCTCGACCGCCGGGAGTTCCTGGACGAGCACGTGGCGCCGGGCCAGGGTGACGGCGGCAACCCCGAACGCCACCGAGGTCAGGAGGACCAGGCCCAGCGGCACCATGCCGACGATCGCGGCGACGGCGCCGATCACGGCCTCCGGCACGTCGTTGTCGCCGAGCTGGCGGGCGAACAGGAGTGGCGTGACGACCACCAACAACCACACCACGTACCGAAGGATCCGGTTGATTCCTTCCATGAGTTCGGACTTCGTCACCGTGAACCGGCGCGCCTCGGTGGCCAACTTCCGGGCGTAGGCATTCGCCCCGACCGCGGTGGCCTGGATCCGACCGGACCCCGACGCAACGAAGCTGCCCGATAACGCTCGATCGCCGGGCACCTTGAGGACGGCGTCGGCTTCACCGGTCAGCAGCGACTCGTCGAGATCGAGACCGGTTGCGGCAGTGACCGTGCCGTCCGCGGGCACCTGGTCGCCGGTTCGCAGCTCGAGCAGGTCGTCGAGGACTACACCAGCAATCGGGATCTCGATCACTCGGCCGTTCCGTACGACCCGCGCGATCGGAGCGTTGAGCACGGCGAGATGATCGAGTGTCTTCTTCGCGCGGAGTTCCTGGCCGATGCCGATGACCGCGTTCGCGACGAGCACGATGCCGAACAGACCGTCGGCCGGAGACCCGAAGATCAGGACCAGCGCGAACATCACGCCGAGGATCGCGTTGAATCGGGTCAGCACGTTGGCGCGCACGATCTCGTTCAGCGTGCGGCTGGTGCGTTCGCCGCTGTCGTTCGACTCCCCCCGGGCCGTGCGCTCGGCAACTTCCGCGTCGGTCAGCCCCTCCGGTCGAGTCGGCGGGCGGTCCGCCGCCGGCGAGGGATCGACACGCGAGACGGCACTGGTACTGACCGGGTCCGACACGCCGTGGACCGTACCCCCAGCCGGGCTCCGAAGACGCGTTTTGGCCCTGAAGGTCCGGACGATTCGCGTCGATGCAGGAACCAATGGCGGATCTGTCCCACGATCAGGCGACCGGGCGCAAGCGCGCGCGGGTCGGCACCGGCGTCTATCTCGGCGCGGCCAGCTCCGCGCTCGTCGTGTCCTGCTTCGTGTCCTCGCCGGTCAGCTGGTTCCTGCGCGGTGGGGTCGGGCTGCTCGTCGTGATCGCAACGTTGACTGCGGCGCGCCGGTCACACCGGATCGGTCCGAACCCCTGGTTGTGCATCGGGTTTGGCATCACCCTCTGGACGACGGGATACCTACTCCGGGACCTCCTCACCGTTCACGGAGATCGAGCATCGTATTGGCCCGACGCGAGTGCCCTCTTGGGTTATGTCGCGATCGGCGTCGGCCTGACGATCATCGCCCGCCTGCGAACCGACACTGCGAGCCGCATCGCGTTCCTCGACGCGTCCGTGGTGGCGATCGCGATCGCGATGTTGCTCTGGGCAGTACTCGTCACGCCGCAGGAATCCGCGTCCAGCGTCGTCGATCGGCTGGTCCGGGCGGCGTATCCACTCGGCGATGGGATCTTGATCACCATTCTCGGTTGGATGGCACTCGTTCCGGGCCGACGCTCACGTCCGTTGTCGCTACTCGGCATCGGCCTGGCATTGGTGCTCACCGCCGATGTGGTCGCCCAGATCGGCCGGCGATTTCAACGAGACCTGTCCGATCCGACCGCGGTGGCCGAGTTCGTCGCGTACGTGCTGATCGGTCTCGCGGCGCTCGGCGCCGATCGCCGGATGCATGATGTTCAGCCCGACACAGCCGACTCGTCGAGTGACACCAATCGCCTCGTGCTCCTCGGCATCGCGTTGCTCGTCGGGCCGGCGGTCAGTATTTTCGCCGACACGAGCACGACCGAGGGTGCCGTCTTCGTCAGCGTCTGTTCCGGCCTGTTGGCAGTCGGCGTGATCGCTCGGTTCGTGAATCTGATCCACGAGAATCGGCGAGCCCACGAAGCGACCCTCACGAGTGAACGACGGTTTCGGCTCATGGCCGACAGCGCACCCGTCGGAATCTTCGAGCTGGCGCGCGGAATGCGGGTCACCTATGCGAACCGCGAAGGGTGCTCGATGTTCGGCGATGCCGTGGTCGGCGCCACGAGCGACGCGCTGCTCGATCGAGTCGACGTCGAGAGCCGCGAACGGCTCGCCGTCGCAATGGAGCAAGTCGCGAACCGACGGCCGGCGAAGGCAGATCTGAAACTGGCGGGCACCCCGGACCGCTGGGTCTCCTGGCTCGGCGTGCCCGTCACGACCCAGGGGCCGAACCTGCCGGCCGCGTTCGTCTCCACGCTGGACATCACCCAACTGAAGGAAGCCGAGGCGAAGCTCGGCCGGCAGGCGACTCACGATCCCCTCACGGGTCTCCCCAACCGGCGGCTGCTGCTCGAATCCTTGATCGCCGCGCTCGAGGCACTCGGCCGCGGCTATCGCACCGGAACTGTCGCGCTGATGTTCATCGACCTCGATCAGTTCAAGATCGTCAATGACGTCCTCGGCCACGACGCGGGGGACGAACTCTTGAAGACGGCCTCGGCCCGGCTTCGCAACGCGGTTCGCAACCACGACCTGGTGGCTCGGTTCGGTGGCGACGAGTTCGTGGTGCTGTTACAACACGTCTCGGACCGCGGAGAACTCCACGACGTTGCCCAGCGCATTCTCGACGCGCTCCACGAGCCGATCGTGGTGGCCGGAACACCGGCCCAGGTCGGCGCGAGCGTCGGTATCGCAACCGCGAGCGGACCGGACGACGACCCCGACGCGCTCGTCCGCAACGCCGACGCGGCGATGTACCGCGCCAAGGAACACGGACGGGGCCGCTACGAGTTCTTCCGCCCCGACGCCGGCGGCGAACTCCACCGCACCCTCTGACGCCACGACGGGATACGGTCCGAAGCCACGACCGCTGAGGAGATCCCGCATGAGCATCGAACTTCGCAACGTACCGGGCATGGCCGAGCCCGTCGGCTTCTCGCACATCTCGATCGCGCCACCGGGACGGATCGTCCATCTCGCCGGCCAGCCGGGGGTCAACGCCGACGGCACCTTTCCTACTGGGCTCGCGGCTCAGACCGAGCGGGCCGCGCTCAACCTCGCCGCCGCGCTCGATGCCTCGGGCGCCACCCCCGACGATCTCGTCAAGATCACGATCCTGGTCGTCGGCTGGAACGAAACGATGACCGACCAACTCTTCGAAGGCATCATCGCGGCCGCGGCCGTTCGCCCGCTCCCGGCTGTCCCCACCACCATGCACGGGGTGCAGGCGCTCTTCCAAGACGCGATGCTGGTCGAGATCGAGGGCGTGGCCGTCATTTCGTAGCGGACCCGGGCTCCCTGACCCGCGGGCCCGTTCAGGCGGCGACGTTGATGCCGGTCCAGGGGTCGTGGTGGAGCTCGGTGCCGTCGGGTCGGTAGACGTGGAAGCGTTGGGCGTGGAACGTCGCCGTCCAGGTGGGGTGCGCGTGCAGGAACGTGTGATGGCGGCGGCAGAGCAGGAGTCCGTTCTCCGATTTCGTTTCGCCACCGTGTTCCCAATGTTGGAAGTGATGCGCGTCA
>JANPMG010000085.1:0-1723 GCA_031422675.1 Acidimicrobiia bacterium
CAGAGCGGCCAACCGCGCGCGATCTCAGTTCTTTCGATTTCTTTCGTCGGTTGAACCCATCGGGCTTGCGCGCGCACTTCGTCTTCTACGGCGCCGGGCTCTCTCCTTATGATTCAGCCATCCGGCATCCTCCTCCACTTCCACCAGCCTTCCGCCGACCAGCGGCTTCGCCGTATCGATGGGCAGCGCGGCGACGAAGTGGTCGAGAAGAAGTTGAATTTCACTATCGATGGGCGCGGGCTGATCGGGTTCCGTTGCCCGCAGCGGTCTGCCCTCTTGTTGGGCTCGATGTGCCAACAATGCGGCATTTAAATGGCTCTTCGGAAATGAGCGGGGTGCGGGGATCCGCCGCGTAATACAGGGGCTCTGAGAATCTGGCGGTTCTTGACGCCAGCCGGATTCGGAGAGCCCCTGTGGAACTCGACCATACGCGCATGTGCGCGCTCCTCGTCGGGTTGCCCGACGTGAACGTGCTGGGCGTCGAAGACGTTCGCGACGGACCGCTGCGCGTCCAGGTCGAGTCCGGCGGCCCGCGGCCGACGTGTCCGGACTGCGCTGGCGGGTTGCGGGTGAAGGACCGGCCGGTCGTCGAGCTCGTGGACTTGCCGTGTTTCGGTCGGGCGACGCGACTCGCGTGGCGCAAGTTCCGGTGGGCATGCCCGAACCAAGCGTGCCTGGTGAATACGTTCACTGAGGACGTCCCGACGATCTCCGCACCGCGGTTGGTGATGACCGACCGGGCGGGCCGGTGGGTGACTGAACAAGTCGGCCGGAACGGCCGGACCGTCGCCGAAGTCGCCCGCGAGTTGGATTGTGATTGGCACACGATCATGGACACCGTCCTCGCCTACGGGACCGCACTCGTCGATGATCCCGACCGGATCGGAGTGGTCACCGCTCTCGGTTTGGATGAGACCCTCTTCGTGCGGCTCGGCCTCTTCCGGACCCAGCAGTGGGCAACCACGATCGCTGATGTTCGCGGCGGGCGCCTGCTCGACATGGTCGAGGGCCGCACCGCGATGAGTGCCTGCGAGTGGCTCGCCGCACGAGGCGAACAGTGGTGTGACCAGGTCATCTGGGCAACGTTGGATCTCTCGGGCCCTTACCGGTCGACGTTCGACACGATGCTGCCTGACGCAACTCAGGTCGCGGATCCGTTCCATGTGGTGAAACTCGCGAACAAGAGCGTCGACGACTGCCGTCGTCGGGTGCAGAACGAGACGCTCGGCCGCCGCGGCCACGCCGATGATCCGCTCTACCGGTCGCGCCGTTTGTTGACCCGCGCACATGAACGCCTCACCGAGAAACACAACGCGAAACTCGTTGGGCTCCTCCAAGCCGGCGACCCGCGAGGCGAAGTCCGGATGGCATGGCACGCCAAGGAGCTGGTCCGTGGCCTGTATGACCATCACGATCCCGACCTCGCCCTCGAGTTCGTCACCCAACTCGGCCACGACCTCCAAGACGACTCATGCCCACCCGAGACGAACAAGCTCGGACGCACCATCGTCCGCTGGTCCGCACAGATCGCGGCGTGGCACCAGGCGTACGTGAGCAACGGGCCGACCGAAGCCGTCAACAACCTGATCAAACGCGTGAAGCGAGTCGCGTTCGGATTCACGAACTTCGCGCACTACCGGATCCGAGCCCTGCTCTACGCCGGCCGACCCAACTGGGACCTACTCGCCACCATCACACCCCGCTGAAATCCGAAGAGCCCGAT
>JANPMG010000086.1:0-1672 GCA_031422675.1 Acidimicrobiia bacterium
ACCGCCATGCTCACCGCCAGAAGCGGCGTGACCGCCCGAGAGGTCGATCCCGGGCGCCGCGACGTAGAGCCGCTCTCCCGCAGCGTCGAGGTAGGCGTGGTGCGGGTAGGCGACGCCATGCAGCTCGATGTCACCGACGACCTCTGCGTTCGTATCGAGCACCGTGATGGTCGCGTCCGCACCGTTGACGACGAACACGGCATCCCGCCCGATGCCGTCGAGTGGGACCGACATCGGGCCCATCTCCTCGGCGTCGCTGGCGCAGCCGAGCACCATGACCATGAGCATCGAGAACGCGACGATCGAGCGACGGTGCATGGCGTGACTCCGGCCTGGCGAGGACTATGCCCGAGCGGCGGGATGGTTACGTGGCCGGGGCACGGGTGGATCGGCGCGCGCCCGAGTCCCGCGGCCCGTTGACCGGCGCCAGCGGACGCTGACATGCTCGCGATCAACCTCGGTGATGTCGTTCCGCAAAAGTGCAGGATCGAACCGCGATCAGAGCCCCGAGAATGGCGTCGTCGCCCCGGAGAACGAGCCCACCGGTACATCCATCGCGTACGCCAGCGCGAGCAGCACGCTGTCGTACGAGGCGCCCGCGGCGTCGATCAACCGGCCCGGGTTCAAGGCCCCCGCGCCGCCTCCGGCCACCATCGCGGTCAGATCCGAGTGATCGTGCGGCCACGGGTCGCCGACGTCGCTGCCGATGAACACGACGCTGTTGTCGAGCAAACTCGTGCCGCCCTCGTCGACCGCGTCGAGGGCTCCGAGGAAGTCGGCAATCCGATCCATGTACCAGCGCACGATCGCCTTGTGCGCGGCAATGGTCGCGGGTTCCGTGCCGCTGTGGCTCAGCGTGTGGTGGTTGAAGTTCCCCTGCCCAAGGAAGGCGAAGTTCTTGTTGCCGAACCCGTAGTCCATCGAGTAGGTGGCGATCCGCGTCGCGTCGCAGCGCAACGCCAGAGTCAGCACGTCCAGCATGGCGGGCGTGTGCTCGGCGAACGCGAGCCCGTCGACCGGCGCCGAGACGTCACCGGCACAGCCGGGATCGCCGGGGCCGGCCTGCAGGTTCGACTCCACCTCGCGGACCGCGGTGAGGTACTCGTCGAGCTTCTGCGCATCCAGGGCACCGAGCCGCGGCGTGATCGTGTCG
Organism: Acidimicrobiia bacterium; assembly: GCA_031422675.1. GTDB lineage: Bacteria > Actinomycetota > Acidimicrobiia > IMCC26256 > JAENVU01 > JAENVU01. Next base: position 1,154 of record JANPMG010000086.1, read on the forward strand.
ATCTGATCGATGGTGTGGTCGAGCACGCTCTGCCGCATGCGCACGCGCTTGTCGGCAACCCCGGGATCGGCGTCCGGCGGCACGTAGATCTGGTCGAACGCGACCCGTGCGCTCTCGAGCGGTGGGTTCGGTGTGGTCGGCGACGACCACGAGATGTACGTGTTGTAGCCGGACGGCCACCCGGTATCGGACGGCGGTCCGTTCGGGTAGGGCGTCGGACCCAGATGCAGCGAGCGAATCGCGGTATCGGGGTCCAGCGTGTCGGCGATCACCTGATCGATCGAGATGTCGACCTGCGGGCTCACCATGTCGCCCAGCGGCGCGCCGGTCAGGAACGATGCGGTGCCGCGCGAGTGATCGGGCGCACCGCCGTAGTCGCCGTCGAGGTTCTTGAACATCGACAGCTTCGCGCGCAGCGGCTCGAGCGCGACGTGGGCGGCGCCCATCGTGTACTCGCTGCCGCTGCCACCGAGCGCCCAGTCCTGCCGCATCGTGCTGCCATTGGGGAAGAACAGCGCG
>JANPMG010000087.1:0-4156 GCA_031422675.1 Acidimicrobiia bacterium
TGCCGGCCCCGCTCTTGCCGCTGAGCTGAACCGAGGCGCTGTCGCCGTTGCGTTTTCCGAACGCACTCATGCACGCTCGACGGAACACGTCGGTCATCGCAACAGTCGCGTTCACTGACGGTCGAGCATTCGATGCAAAGGTCCACCGAACCGCGGTCGGGCGCGTCCGTTGGGGGCGCCTTTGGACGCGCGTCGGTGTGGTTGGCTGCGGGGCGTTGTAGCGCTGCCACGTGGTGCCTGATGGCACCAGACGCTTGGCCTTGCGAACGTCGGTCGTGCGCGCGGTCAGCGCGAAGAAGTCGAGGGGACGTTCCGGCACCAGGAGCCGCAACACATCGTCGGCGACCACATCATCGGCCATCGGTTCGATCACCGTTCGATCAGTGGAATCGTCAACGGCACCACCAACTCGGGCGTCACAGATCGACTCGGCCCGGCCGATGTACGGCAGCCGTTCGACGAGCAAGGTCAGCGCCTTCAGTTGTGCCTCGTCGAGATCAACCGGCCACGTGATCGTCAACTCCGCATCGCGTTCCAACACCGCGAATGCGTCGATGACCTTGTCGGTTCCATCCGCGACATCCGGCATGTAGTGGCGGGTGTGGGACTCCAGGTACTCGGGGATCGCGTAGGTGGGCGCGACCGCGAGTTGATCGAGCAAGCCATACACAGTGGCTTCATCGAGCTCCGGCGCACGGCATTTCCAGGTGGCATAGAACGCGCGGAGCAACCGCCACGGTGAAGGCGGGAACTCGATGGCCGCCTCGTTCACATGCCGGCCCCATGGCGTGCCGTGATATCGGCCCCAGGGGAACGCGACAGTGACCGTGGTGCTCACGACTCGTCCGGCGTCTCGGCGGCCTTCTTCTTCTTTGCGCCACCGTTCCAAACGACCTCGATCACACCATCGCCGAGCAGTTCTGCACACGCAGGAGTCAAGGTGGCGATCCGTGCGACGAGCTCGGCTTCCGTACCGAGAGCTTCGCCCTTGCGATCCGTGATGTCGTCCGAGATCGGAGCGAGGTCACACGCGGTCCGGAGGCGCAGCCCTGCGTCGAGCAGTGTACGGATCTCCCATTGCGCAATGGTCAATAGCAACTCGGTGCCCGAGTCGCCCAAGCCGTAGGAGCGGATCTGGCCAAGGTCGATCGTGAAGAACGCGGTGATCTCGGCTGCGGTCCACTCGGTGCGGTGGAACGGAATCGTCCCGTAGCCCTCACTCGAGCCGCCTGCGCCTTCAGTGATCGCGTGGCGCACCGCGTCTCGCTTCACGCCACCGCTATCGGCACGTTCGACGTCGGTTGCTTCGACGAAGCCGGTGACCGCGCGGGCGATCTTGGGTTGACCCGGCCAGACCTTGGCGCTCTCCGCGAAGAACACGCCATGCAACAAGCACATCGGATCGAGGCCCATCACTGCGCGCGCGATCTCTCGCGGGGCGAGCGGCACATCGTCTTGAAGCCCGAGCCGGTCCCGGATCACCCTCTTCATATCCGCGCCATCGAGGGCCGAGTCTTTGATAAACGCCGAAGCCAACCGGTGTGCCTCGGTCCGACTCGAGGTGAGGTAGGTCCCGTCGGCCTTCACGACGCGCACAAACGGCAGGCCCGCGATCGCGTCAGCCGGGACCTCCGCTCCGTCGTCCCAGCCCGCACCTTCCAGGTGGTTGGCCATCGATTGCGCCGATTCCACGAGGATCGCGTCGACCCACTCGGTGGTGCCACCGTTCCGGACCGGACGTTTGAACGTTGCCGTCCCGAGGTCGGGAAAGCCAGTGGGTTGGAACCGTGATCCCGAAACAACTTGCAACGGGACATCGAAGAGTTGACGATTACCTGCCATAGGAGTTCTCCTTCACTGAGCTTGGTACACGGATTGTTGGACAAGCATTGAGATAGCGAACGACGAGACCGGCACGAGCAGCGCGGCCGCGAGGCGCTCACCCAGTGGCGCGGATTCGGCGATTCGGTGTGCAGCATCTCCGTCGAACACGGGTTGAAGCCGCGCCGCTCGCATTCGACGCATCGCTGCCGCGATCACTACCTCGGTGCGGCTCGCAGCCAAGAGCGACGGCCACGCTGCCTCTGGCGTGAGTGTCAGCTCAGGGCGATCTACAAGGCGAATCGGCTTCCCGTGGAAGAACGGCGCGAGGATTGACCAGGACGCCGATACCGACTCGCCCCCCGATCGGACTGCATTGAGCTTGGGCATCGGCGGCGACCAATCGAGCAATAACAACGCCTCGAACAACCGACCGAGCCGCGCGTCTTCGAGTTCGCCGAGTGCGAAGGCAGCGATGTCGTCCACCGGCGCTCGGAGCCCGTATTGGAATGCGGGCTGCACACCGACCTGATCGGTTGCATCCGATCGGCCGCTCCGGCTCACATCGACGGAGCGCCGTGCGAGCGCGGCGGCCAGCACGCGCACAATCGGCGCCGAGCCGAGACCCACAACAGGTTCGGAGCCGATCGACCAGTCCACGCTGCGACCACTCCGGGTGATCGGTCGCAGCAACACGCGAAGATCCGATCCATCAGCGTCGTGGAGCGATGCAAGCGCGGCAGCCATCCGGAACTCAGCAGTTGTGTCGTCGAGTGCTGGCACCCAATCGACAGCCTTGAGGCCCGCGACGGGACGCACGTTTGCGGCATCACGGAACCGCTCCGCGCGGCCGACCGATCGCTCAAGCGCCGCCGCCGCGAGCAGCACCGCTTGCATCGAACTCGGGTCGCCGTCGCTCGTCGCTTCGAAAAGTGCGCGCTCGACCGATGCAACGGCGCTGGTCACGGAGCCAGGCGCATTCGCACCGCGTCGAACTCGGTCGTACCAGCCGTCGAGCGCGCCGGTCAATGCGACGGCTGGCCGTTCTCGGACATCGATCCGGCCGACCGACACCGCCGCAGTCGCCAGCCCATTTCGTTCTAGCAGTGCGTGACGCACAAACCCATCGATCCCGCGGTCGGCGCCGAGAGACGCTGCGGCGCGCGCGAAGTCGAGACCATTGCGTGCTTGGTGGCCCCGCCACGTCATGCGTCCCTCCTCCACGAACCGACAGACCTCGGCCGCGCTCGCGGGCTGTGCCCACACAGGTGCCCAGATTTCACCGCGAGATCCTTCCCCGGCGCTGCTGCCATAACCAGTTGACGATGACTCCGAAGTGAAAGGAATCGCGGCACGCCCGAACGCGTCCTCCCCCATCCGGCGTGACGCTGCGCTCACGAACACCATCGAGCCTTCGATGAGAAGCACCCAGTCCCAAGGATTGACCAGGCTGGGAGCCGGCTTGGCTGGCCCGGAGTTCGGACCACCGGCTGCTCCCGGCGAGAACTGCCCGATTGCCTCCCCTATGAGAGACGACGCCGAATCGAACAGGGCCGCACCGAGCCACTCGGATGACCGATCTCGATCGGGCGCGCCGCGACCATCTTGAATCCCGAGCACATCTCCGACACGTCCCATGAACGCAACCGAGAAATCGAACCGGCCGTCGTTCCCGCCGGTGCCAAGCATCGGCGGGAAGACCTCTTTGGTCGGTGCGAGCACAACTGACGCGTCGAGCCATGGGAGTGCAACATCCGGGAGCCGCTCCCGACAGGCCTTGACCGTGGTTGCCTTCTCCCAGGACCCGGCCACCATCTCTGCGTAGATCGCGTGCCCGACCGAGATCGCCCCACGGTACGAGGCGAGACGCTCCGTCGTCGATGACTCGATCAAACTCAATGCCGCGACGGCAGCCGGATTCTTCTCCGCTTTGAAACCGCTGCCGTTGTTCCACGGGGACACCACCGGGGTGGGTGCGTACCGGTCGAGGAAGAACTCCGTGAGCGCGTCCCGGTCGAGGTTGGTGATCAAGACGAAGGTGTCGCCGCGCCAGTGGCCGCGGGCTTCGGGGTCGGCTTGCTCACCAACCAACCTCAGAACACCGAGTGCCTTGAGGTACGAGCCGAGTGGCTCGGTACGACAGCCTTTGAGCAACAGTTCGTTCATCGCCGCGAACCTCCCGGCTCGGCGCTGGCCTTCCAATCAGCCAAACGAACGAGTGCTTCGAGGAATCCGAGCCGGAACGGGCCGAGATCGGCGCGGTCGCGCAGCGCGAGCATGCGGGCCGACCACGACGGCGACCCGTCGGGGCGATCACCCAGCTCCATCCACGCAA
>JANPMG010000088.1:0-14758 GCA_031422675.1 Acidimicrobiia bacterium
CGGTGACGGGATCGGCATCGGAGAACGCGGTGAGGAAAGGCCGGCTGAAGTTCTCGAGCACCTTCCATGCCGCCCGGTTTGGCGTCGCTTCAGGATCATCGGGCGACGTCGGTACGAGGAGCGGGAACTGGCGGGCCCCCTCTTTGTAGGACTCGTCGGGGAAGGGCGCGTCGTATCCGGCCATCACTTCGGGACTCAGATCCGTCACGCAGCCACCGTTGATGATGGCGCCGGTCGGGAAGGTCTCCACTTCCTGGGAGAACTTCTGCCACGCGAGAAATGCGTCGCCGGGGGAACTGTCACCGGTCGGCAGGAACGTGTTGGCCACCACCACTCGGCGGAACCGCTCGGGCATCGCCGCGACGAGGCGCAGCCCGATGAGACCGCCCCAGTCCTGACACACCAGGGTCACGTCGTTGAGATCGACGCTCGTCAGCCAGGCGGTCATCCACTCGACGTGGCGGGCGAAGGTGTAGTCCGTGCGTGCGGCCGGCTTGTCGGATCGACCGAAACCGACGAGATCCGGAGCCACGATTCGGTGGCCGGCTCCGGTCAGCACCGGGATCATGTGCCGGTACAAGAAACTCCAGGACGGTTCACCGTGCATGAGGAGCACGGTCTCGGCGGCGTCCGCAGGACCTTCGTCGAGGTAATGGACTCGAAGATCGCCGGTCCCGTCGCCGCGAGGGACCGCTTGGTACTGCGGGGCGAACGGGAAATTCGGGAGACCGTCGAACCGGTCGTCGGGGGTGCGGAGTACGTCCATCAGCCAGTCTCCATCAGTTCGTCTCCATCAGGCGGGTCATGGTGTGGACGATGATCTCACTGGCGGCGTCAACCGAGAGGCCCTGCGCGCGCAGGCTGTCCCAGGTAGCCGCGCCGAGCAGCAGCGTGAACGCACCGAGCACGATGTCGTGGTCGGCGCGGCCGGCGAGCGCGACTCCAAACAAGCGCTCGATGTCATTGCGGCCGACTTCGCGGCCGGTACTCAAGACCTCGGCGAGAGCCGGTGACAACGGGGCCCACTGCTCGGCGGCGCGTCGGACCGCGCCGAAGTTCTCGTGGATGGCGACGCGCTGATTCGTTGCCGCCACGATCCGGGCCCCGAGTGGCAACGCCGCGTCGACCGGTTGGAGCAACGACGCCATCAGCTCGAAGTGGCGCGCCGCGGCCGCCCGGAAGAGGTCGTCGAGGTCGTCGAAATGCACGTACACCGACCGCACCGAGATCCCGGCGCGATCGGCGATCTCCTTCGCCGTCGGCCGGGCATCGCCCTGGTTCGCCAGTTCGAGCACCGCATTGACCACCGAGTCCCGCGTGCGCTGGGCGCGTGCGGATCGGCCGTCGACCGCCTGGGTGCTCATCGGGCGGCACGGTAGAGGTTGTTGCACGCGAGGTGCAACGCTGGTTTTTCTGCTCCTGCGCTCGAGATCGCCAAGATGGTGCCGGTCGGGACGCTCTGGAGCTGCTCGCCTCCACTCGTTCCTCGTTGCGGCTCGGGGTGGGGGTAGAGATCTCGAGATTCTCGTCGGTCAGGAGGTGAGGCGTTGGTGGGCGAGGGCGCGGAGTTGGAACTTCAGGACTTTGCCGGTGGCGTTGAGGGGGAGTTCGGTGACGATCTCCACGTATCGGGGTGCCTTGAAGTTGGCCATCGTCTCCCGACACCATGCGATGAGTTCATCCGGTGCGGGTGAGGCGCCCGGGCGAGGGACGACGAAGGCCATGCCCACCTCGCCCATCCGATCGTCGGGCACGCCGATGACGGCCACCTGCGCGATGGAATCGTTGGCGAGCATGAGGTTCTCGATCTCGGCGGGGTACGCGTTGAATCCGCCGACGATGAACATGTCCTTCGTGCGGTCCGTGATCCGCAGGTAGCCACGTTCGTCCATGATGCCGATGTCACCCGAATGCAACCAACCGTCGGGGTCGATCGCGGCCGCGGTCTCCTCAGGATCCTCGAAGTAGCCGAGCATCACGTTGTAACCGCGGATCACGATCTCGCCCGGCTGGCCACGGGGAACTTCCGTGCCGGCGTCGTCGACGACGAGCACCTCCACGTCGGGGATGGCGCGGCCACTGGTGGTCGCAATCGTCTCGGGATCGTCGTCGAAGCGACACATCGTTGCGATGCCCGACGCCTCGGTCAGCCCGTAGCCGGTGATGATCGTCTCGAACGTCAACTCGTCGCGCATCCGAGTGATCAGCTCTACCGGGATCGCCGCCGCGCCGGTGACCGCGAGTCGCAGCGTCGACAGGTCGTATTCGTGACGGCGGGGATGGTCGAGGATGGTGTGGAACAGCGTCGGCGGGCCCGGGAGCATGGTGATCTGTTCCGCGCTCACGCGTTCGAGCACCTGGTCCACGTCGAACACCGCCTGGGGGTGGATCGTGGCGCCCGTCATCAGCGCGCTCAGCCAGCCCGCCTTGTAACCGAACGCGTGGAAGAACGGATTCACGATGAGGTAGCGGTCACCGGCGCGAAGACCGACGACCTCGCTCCACGCCTGGAACGCCCGCAGCGTCGCGCCGTGGGTCTCCATCACGCCCTTGGGGTTGCCGGTGGTGCCTGACGTGAAGAGGATGTCCGAGAGGTCGTCGGCGGTCAGCGCCGCGACGCGTGCGTCGATCTCGGTGTCGCTCTCGATCGCGCCGGAATCCAGGAACTCGTCCCAACTCTGCGGGCCGGTGGTACGGAGCCGGACGATGGTCCGGAGGTCGGGGAGATCATGATCGAGGTCGTCCACGGCCGCGGCGAGGAGCCGCGAGTAGTCGGTGCCGAGGAACTCGTCCATGGTGACGAGGACGCGCGCCCGGCTGCGGCCGAGGATGTATGCCGCCTCCACGCCCTTGTACCGCGTGTTGAGCGGAACGAGCACGCCACCGGCCAGGTGGATGCCGAGCGCCGCGGGAATCCACTCCCAGACGTTCGGGGCCCAGATCGCCACGCGGTCGCCCGGTTCGACGCCCGCCGCGATATATCCGGCCGCGGCGCGGCGGGCGACCCGTTCGAGTTCGGTCCAGCTCACGATGGTGTCGCCGTCGAAGATCGCCGGCGTGTCGCCACGCGTGGCGGCGGCGTGCCGGAGCAGCTGCGGGATCGTTCCCCATTCGATGTCCGCGCGGGCCACGGGTACTCCTCGGTTCGGCGACGGCGCGGGAGATTACCGGTCGGGTTGTCGCGGCGCGAGCACCGCTCTCGGAGACGCGCGAGATGAACCGATATCCTCCGAACCCGGAAGCACTCGGAGACGATGGGGGAGTCGGCGCGGATGGTGGACCTGGTAGTTCGGGGCTCGACAGTCGTCGACGGAACCGGCGCGCCGGCCCGCCGCGCGGACGTCGCGGTGCACGACGGCCGCATCGTCGAGGTCGGGACGATCAAGGATTCGGGTGCCCGCGAGCTCGATGCCGACGGGTTGATGATCACCCCCGGTTTCGTCGACCCGCACACCCATTACGACGCGCAATTGTTCTGGGATCCGAGCGCATCGCCGAGCAGCGTCCACGGCGTCACGAGTGTCATCGGTGGCAACTGTGGATTCACGCTCGCGCCGCTCCACGCCCAGGACGCCGACTATCTCCGGCGCATGATGGCCAAGGTCGAGGGCATGCCGCTGGCCGCGCTCGAACAAGGCGTGGACTGGAACTGGAAGTCGTTCGGCGAATATCTGGATCGTCTCGACGGCACCATCGCGGTGAACGCCGGATTTCTCGTCGGGCACTGCGCGTTGCGGCGGTACGTGATGGGCGCGGAGGCGGTGGGCCGCGAAGCGACCGAAGCGGAACTCGCGGCCATGGTGAACGAGTTGCACACGGCGATCGAGTCCGGCGGACTCGGGTTCTCCACCACGTTGTCCAAGACCCACTCGGACGGCGACGGTCAACCGGTGGCATCACGATGGGCGAGCGAAGCGGAAGTCCTCGCCCTGTGCGCCGCGGTCGGCGATCACGAAGGCACCACGCTCGAAGCAATCATCGACGGGTGTCTCGACCAGTTCGACGACGCGGAGATCGACCTGTTCGCACGGATGTCCGCAGCCGGCAATCGACCGCTCAACTGGAACGTGCTCACCGTGGATTCGCGGGTCCCGGCCCGGGTTCCCCGCCAGTTGTCGGCCAGTGACCGGGCGGCCGCGCTCGGCGGGCGCGTCGTGGCGTTGACCATGCCGGTCATCGTCCCGATGAACATGAGCTTCCTGAACTACTGCGCACTCTTCATGCTCCCCGGTTGGGGGGACGTGATGAATCTGGCGGTGGCGGACCGCATCACGAAACTGCGTGATCCGGCGACCCGTGAGTGGATGAATGCACGGGCGAACAGTGACGAGGCCGGGGTCTTCCGTCGCCTCGCCGACTGGAAGCACTACGTCCTCGGCGACACGTACTCGGCGGCGAACGACGGTTTGAAGGGCCGGACCGTCGCCGACCTCGCCACCGAACGTGGAACCGACCCGTTCGACACGCTCCTCGACATCGTGATCGCCGACGACCTGCGCACGATCCTCTGGCCGATTGCGCCCGACGGTGACGCGGCGTCGTGGGAACTCCGCAAGTCCGTGTGGGAAGACGGCCGGGCGATGCTCGGCGGCTCCGATGCCGGCGCGCATCTGGACCGGATGTGCGGCGCTCCGTACACCACGCGCTTCATCGGCGACATGCTGCGCGGCCGCCAGCTCGTGCCGATCGAGGACGCAGTCCGCATGATCACCGCGGACCCGGCCGATCTCTTCGGGTTGCGGGACCGCGGTGTGATCACGCCCGGCGCGCATGCCGATCTCGTGGTGTTCGATCCGGCCACCGTGGGCGCCGGACCGGCCACCCTGGTCGCCGACCTCCCCGGCGGTTCGGCGCGACTCACCTCCGACGCGCTCGGAGTGGAGCATGTCTTCGTGAACGGTGTGGAGACGGTGACGGCCAACGCCGTGACCGGTTCCACCCCCGGGACGTTGCTGCGCTCCGGCCGCGACACTCGTACCGTCGCGACGAGATGAGCGGGCGAGTCGACCCCCATCAGTCATCCGCGCCGGAAGTCGTCCGGGCCTAGGGTGCGGGCCGGACTGGGAGGTTTGAGATGTCGAAGAAGATGATCGGTCTACTCGCCGTGGTCGCGCTCAGCGCGGTGGCGTGCGGCAGCAGCGGTGACAGTTCCGCCAAGAAGCAGGCGACCGACTCGTCGTCATCGTCAGGCTCATCATCGTCGACTTCGAGCACGACCGGCGGCTCTTCTGATCCCACCTCGACAACGCTGCAACTCGTGAACACCCCGCTCGGCAAGGTCGTTGCCGACTCGGCCGGCAAGGTCCTGTACCTCTACGTCCCCGACGGAACGGCGACCGCTTCCACGGTTCCGGCCGGCGTCCTCGAGGTGTGGCCTCCCGTTCAGGCGACGGGCGTCCCGACTCTCGGCCCGGGCCTCACGGCAACGGCGTCCACCGGTAGCCAACCGAATGGTCAACAGTGGGTCCTCTACAACGGACATCTGCTCTACGGCTTCACCGGCGACACGAAGGCCGGTGATGTGAACGGCAATGCGATCGGCGACGTCTGGTATGCGGTGACCGCGGCCGGCGGACCGGTGCAATCCTGACGAGAGGGACATCGATGTCACTGGCCGATTCGTATGGCACGGCACGGCAGGAGTTCCTCGACGCAGCCGCAACGGCCGGCGGCACGATCGTCAGTCACGCGCATCCCGAGCGGGGACCCGACGGCACGGTGCTGGCCACCGACGTTGCCGTCTTCGGTCGTCCGGATGCTCGCCATCGCGTGCTCGTCATTTCGGGAACGCACGGCGTCGAGGGCTTCGCGGGCAGCATGTGTCAGACTCACTGGTTGCGAGATGGCGTCGCCACTCGGGACGACCTCGCAGTGGTGGTGGTGCACGCGATCAACCCCTACGGGTTCGCGTGGGTCCGGCGCGTCAACGAAGACAACGTGGACCTCAATCGCAACTGTGTCGATTTCGGCGCCGGGCTTCCGGAGAACCCGGGCTACGACGAACTCGCTGCCGCGCTCGTGCCCGAGTCGTGGGACAATGACACGCGCCAGGCGACCACGCAGCAGCTGTTGGAGTACGCCGGCCAGCATGGCTTCGACGGTCTCCAAGCCGCGGTGAGCGCCGGGCAGTATCGGCATCCACTCGGGATCTTCTTCGGCGGCACGCGACCGGTGTGGTCGCAGCGCACGCTGGAGGCGATCGTCCGCCAGCACCTCGGCGACGCGTCGCGCGTCGCGATTCTGGACCTTCATACCGGACTCGGCGAGTTCGGTCACGGTGAGCTCATCGCGAGTCACCCGGACGACGCGGGCCGAACACGCCTGGACGAGTGCTTCGACGAATACCGGGTCCCGGCCGACGGCAACTCGGTCTCGGCCGATGTGCAGGGCGACGTCTTGGACGCGATGGGGTCGTGGTTGCCGGGCGTGGCGGTGGCGGGTGTCGCGATCGAGTGGGGGACCGTGGACATCGTGGCGGTCTCCGATGCTCTGCGTGCCGACGCGTGGCTGCATGCCCACGCCGACCCGCGCGGTCCCGAAGCCGGTCCGGTGAAGGATCAGATCCGCGCCGCGTTCGCGCCCGACGACCCGCGCTGGGCGGAACTCGTCTTCGACCGGTTCGAGTCCGTACGGGACCGAGCCGTCGCAGGTCTCCTCAGCTGATTGAGGAACGCACTGGCGATCGCCCGACCGGGCTGGGGATGACTTCGAGTTTCCGGCGGCGCGCCTCGGTCTCGCCGGCATTGCCCAGCACGAGGATCGCGATGCCGAATGCGGCCATGACCGAGGCCGGCAGGGTGAGCCAGTCACCGGTCGCGAGCAGGATTCCGATCACGCCGATCCAGCCGCCGAGCGGGAGGAGGGCCAGCGTCGGGAGCGCCCAGAACAGGAAGATCGCGAGCAACCCGGTGGTGATGAGCCAGCGGCCGATGCGCATGACGGCGCGGGTGCGGTGCGGGGCCATCGCGAGGCCAAAGCCGATCATCAGGGCGGCGAGGGCACCGAACGCGAGCGCCAGGTTCGACATCACGTCGAGGGTGCTGCGGAGATCCGGCAAGTCCGCGTGGCGTGCGGTGAGCGCGAGGTTCGGAGGTGGTAGCGCCCCTGCTGCCGCGAATGCCTGGTTGACGATGCCGGGATCGAGCACCACGTCGGTGGCTGATCCGTGCACCACCTGCGCGTAGATCGCCGGTAGCGCCGCCACGAACGCTTGCTGAAACGCACCGGTGTCAACCACGCGACTCGCGAGTTCATTGGCCGCGTTCAGCTCGGTCGTCGTCGCGACCGCGGAGCGGGGCGCGATGGCCTCGGCAATCTGTCGCGCGAACGCCTCGCGTACCGGCTCGCTCGTGGCGATTGCCGACCCTTCGTTGAGGACGGTGCGCTCGTCACTGATCGTCGACGAGATCGCCCAACAACTCGCTCCGAGCACTGCACAGACCAAGCCCACCACGAGGGTGGTGACCGGTGACAGCTTCCGAGTGAACATGAAGTGTTCTTCGGCACGTCGACGCCGCGAGTTGACCGATTCGGCCGGTTCGTTCCGCAGGTTGGAAAAAGTGCCCCCGGGGGCCGGCCGGCGGACCGGGCAGGGTGGTCCGCGGCCCTGCTCCCGGGGGCGGCGAAAAGATAAACCATCGGATTCGCTCGGTCGAACCGGGGCCGCCCGACTCGCCGATCTCGCGTCGGCGCGCCGCTAGGGTCCCCGATCGTGAACGATCGAGGAATGCCGACGGGAATGGCCGAACTCGAAGCATCGCTGACCGGACCCGGTGGCTTCTTCGAAGTGGGCCGGGAACTCGTGCACGGTGAGCCGATGACGGTGTTCACCAACCGACTCCGTTCGCTGCGCGAAGCCCTGGAGAACTCGACCGCCTTTGGCGACCAGGACTACGTCGTCTTCGCCGACCGCGAGACGCGCCGGGTGATCACGCACGCGGAGCATCGGCGCGCCGTGGCCTCGACCGCTCGAGTGCTGCGCGACGAGTACGGCGTGGGACCGGGTGACCGAGTCGCGATCTTGGCTGCGAACTGTCCCGAGTGGATCGTGACGTTCTGGGCCGCGGTGAGCCTCGGTGCGATCGCCGTCGGCTTGAACGGTTGGTGGGTCGGCGACGAGATCCGGTACGGAATCGCCGACAGTGATCCCCAAGTGCTCGTGGCGGATCGGAAGCGGCTCGCTCGGCTCGACGGCGAAGATCCGGGCGTTCCCACCATCGTGATCGAGGACGATTTCGACCGCATCTGGCACGCGTTCGGCGACGCCGAGCTGCCGACGGGTCCCATCGACGAAGACGATCCCGCGCTCATCCTCTACACGAGCGGCACTACCGGCCGGCCGAAGGGGGCGCTCAACACCCACCGCAACGTCATCAGTGCGATCGGCATGTCGTTCTTCCACGGCGCCCGCAACGCGATGCTCAACCCGGGGCCGCCCGGGGCGCCGCCGGTGTGCCAGTTGGTGACCTACCCGCTCTTCCACGTGAGCGGGCTTCACATGGGGGCCATCGCGTTCATGATCAGCGGCACGCGGTCGGTGTGGACCCTCGGCCGGTTCGACCCGGACGTCGTGATGCAACTCATCCAGGCTGAGAACGTGACCGGGTGGTCCTACACCGTCACGATGCTGCACCGGGTCATCAACCATCCCCGGCTGGACGAGTACGACCTCACCGGTTTGCGCAACGGTGGCGGTGGCGGGTCCGCCTTCTCGCCGGCACTGTTGGAGCGGGCTCGGATCGCGATTCCGAACCTCCGGGGCGCAATGGGCGTCGGCTACGGCCAGACGGAATGTGCCGCGCTTGCCACCATCAACGCGGGGGAGGAGTTGGTGGCATTCCCCGAATCGGCGGGACGACCGCTCCCCACCGTCGAACTCGAGATCCGCGACGAGGCCGGGAACGTGCTGCCCGAACGTGAAGACGGCGAGATCTTCCTGCGCGGTCCGATGGTGATGCCGGGCTACTGGCGTCGGCCCGACGAGACGGCGGCGACGGTACTGCCGGGCGGGTGGTTGCGGACCGGTGATATCGGCCGGATGGAGGACGGGCGTTTGTACCTTGCGACGCGCAAACGGGATCTGATCCTGCGCGGTGGCGAGAACGTGTATCCGATCGAGATCGAGAACCGGCTCGAAGCGCATCCCGGCGTTGCCGAGGTGGCGGTCATTCCCCAGGATCACGAGGCGTTGGGTCACGAGGTCAAGGCTGTGGTCGTCGCGATGCCCGGCGCCACACTCGATGCGGACGAGCTCGCGACCTTCTGCGCCGAGACGCTGGCGTACTACAAGGTGCCATCGGTGTGGGAGTTCCGGACCGAGTCCTTGCCGCGCAACGCCACCGGCAAGGTGGTGAAGGCCGTGCTCATGGCCGACGCCGACCTTTCGTTCGCGGAGGAGTGAGCCATCCCTGATCTCGCGACGCTCGTCGATCCGGCGCACACGGCGCTGGTGTTGCAAGAGGTTCAGAACGGTGTGGTCGGTTCGCCGTCCCTGTTGCCGGAGCTCGCGGCGGCGGCCGAAGCAGTCGGGCTCATCGCCCACTGCGCCGCCCTTGCGCACCGGGCGCGGGCGCTCGGCATCCCGGTGTTCCACTGCACCGCCGCCACCCGTGACGACCTGGTGGGTGCCAATCGGAACGCGCGGCTGTTCGCCGGCGTGCAGAAGGCACCGTTGCGCCTCTCGCCCGGCTCGGACGCCGTGGGGGTTCCTGACGTCATCGGCACCGACCCGCGCGACGTCGTCTTGGCGCGCCATCACGGCTTGGGCCCGATGTCGGGGACGCAGTTGGACGCGATGCTGCGCCACTGCGGCGTTCGCACGATCGTCGGCGTCGGCGTGTCGGTGAACATAGGGATGACGAACTTCGCGTTCGACGCGGTGAATCTCGGCTATCAGTTCGTGATGCCGACGGACGCGGTCGCCGGAGTTCCGCCGGACTACGCCGCGGCGATGATCGCCAACACCCTCGCGTTGGTGGCCACGCTGACGACGACCGCCGCCGTGCTCGCGGCATGGGAGTAGCGCCCGAGTCCGGTGCTGATCCCAGCCCTAGTCCCGGAGGCGCACGCGGTCGCCGAGGTGGATCGAGCCCACGCTGACGACCTCGGCGTAGACACCGAGACACGCCGAACGCCCGAGGCCACCGAACTCCTGCTGATTCTCGGCGGCCAGCGTCTGCAGGACGGTTCGGTCCTGGGCGAGTGAGCCCTGGGCCAGCGTGGTCATCACGCAGCGCGTCGCGTTGTCGGTGATGCGAAGCACGGTGTCCTCCCCGATCTCCATCTCGTGACCGACCCATTCGGTGTCCACGAAACCGGTCGCGGCGCCGGTGTCGATCACCAGGTTGGGGCGGAACCGCCGCACATCAACCTCCAAGTCGGAGAGCCGCGCGGCCAGCGCAGCCAACGACGCCGTCGAGACGAGGTGAATCGCGGCGAGGTCCACGTAGGAGGTCTTCTCGGTGCTCATCGCGACGGGGAGATCCAGCGTCAGGTTCGAGATCACGAGACCCTCGATGTCGGGCCACTCGGATTCATAGACGTCGTCCACCTCGCCGGCGCGCTCGAGGGTCACCGCGCGATCGAGGGCTCGCGACAGCACGTCGGCGTGATCAGGGTCCACCGACCGCACCACGGTCTGGTCCGAGCCGGTGATCGTGACGACGGCGTCATCCGAGTCGCCGACGGCGTTGGCGGAGTAGTCCAACAGCGTCCGGTAGGCCCGCGGCTGCTTGGCGCTCGCGATCTTGCCGGTGGCGGTCTCGCGGATGGCCCAGCCGCGATCGTTGGCGATGCCGCCGGTGCGCACGGTCGCCGGGTCCAGTCGCTCACCGCCCATCGACTTGACGGGATAGCGCCACAGTTCTCGGATCGTCCCGATGTCCATCTTCCACCCCTCCGACGACGACTCCCCACCGCTTTGGCGTCCTCACGCGCGCTCCCACAGCACTTCAGGACGCCGAAACCGTGAAGGGGGGAGCGTATTAGGCGGTGATCGCAGCCTGGATCTCTTCGAGGGTTCGGCCCTTGGTCTCGGGCACTCGACGCCGGATGAAGACGAGGGACGCGATCCCGATCGCGCCGTAGAGGGCGAAGGTCCCGGTCTCGCCGAGCGCGTCGATGAGGCTCAGGAACGTCAACGAGACGACGAGGTTTCCGGCCCACCCGGCCATCGTCGCGATGCCGTTCCCCGGTCCGCGCACCGGCTGAGGGAACACCTCCGAGATCATGATCCAGACGATCGGTCCGAGCGAGAACGCGAAGGAGATCACGTACACCCAGAGTGCCCCGATGGTCAGGGCGTCGTGCACCGAGAACCCGTCGGCGTTGGTCGTGCCGGCGAACAGCAGGGCGAGGGCGCCGAGCGCGACGATCATGCCCGTGATCCCCATCATCAGGAGCGGTTTGCGGCCAACCCGATCGACGAAGCGAATCGCGATGAATGTGGCGGCCACGTTCACCACACTCACCGACACCGACGCCCAGATCGCGGCGCTGCTCGACCCGAGTCCGGCCGCCTTGAAGATGCGCGGTGCGTAATAGATCACCGTGTTGATCCCGGTGAGCTGCTGGATCAACGCCAAGCCGACGGCGATCACGAGCGCGGCGCGGGCCGCGCGCCCGAGTACGGCGCGCCACCCGGCGCCCGAGTCCTGCTCGCGGGCGGCGTCGATGGTCGCGAGTTCGGCCTTCACTCCGGTGTCGTCCGCGCCGAGCTGGCCCAGCACGAGCGCGGCTTCGTCCCGGCGACCGCGTTCCACGAGCCACCGCGGCGACTCCGGCAGTCCCCGCATACCGATGACCAGGAGCGCAGCGGGAACGACGCCGATCGCGAACATGGCGCGCCACGCTTCGTCGTGCGCAAAGGCTTCGTCCACCAAGTACGCGGCGAAGATCCCGATGGTGATCGCGAGTTGGTAGATCGCCACGAGCGAACCGCGCCGCTCAGCCGGGGCCATCTCGGCGACGTACAGCGGTGCCGCGACCGAGACGATGCCAATCGCCACCCCCACCACGATGCGCGCGGCATCGAGCGATCCCGCATTCGGTGCGGCTGCGGCCGCGATCGACCCGAGGACGAAGAGTCCGCCCGAGGTCATGATCGCGACGCGTCGGCCCGCGCGGGTGACGAGCCAGCCCGCCACCAACGATCCCACGATGGCGCCGATCAGGACGCAGGACACCAGGACCTCGTCGGAGAACGAGGAGAGATGGAAGTCCTTCTGGATGAAGAGTTGCGCGCCGCCGATGACCCCGGTGTCGTATCCGAAGAGCAACCCACCGAGTCCGGCGAGCGCGGCGATTCGGCCGGTGCTCATCGTGGACATCGCGGGACCATATGGCGACGGCGTAGCCGACACGCGGATGCGCACCACCAACCTGACGGGTCGTCAGATGTAGCCTGCGCCCATGCAGTTCACGCCCGAAGAGTTCCCCAAGATCATCTCCGTCGACGACCACGTGATGGAGCCGCCGACCGTGTGGTCGGATCGCCTCCCGGAGAAGTTCCGGGCCGCCGGACCCACGATGCATCGGCGCAAGGTGGCCGAGATGACGTTCGTCGGTGGGGTGTTCAGCTATCGCGAATCCGGTCCCGATGAAGACGGTACGTGGTGTGACTGGTGGGACATGGAAGACCTGCGGTACCCGCTCACCCGGGTGATGGCCGCGGCCGGCGTGCCGCGCGAGGAGATCACCATCAGCCCCATCACCATGGACGACATGCGCCGCGGGTGTTGGGATCCGGTGGCGCGGCTCGAGGACATGGACACGAACTGGGTAGAGGCATCACTGTCCTTTCCCACGTTCCCGCGGTTCTGCGGCCAGACGTTCCTCGAACGCAAGGACAAGGAACTCGCCGACCTGTGCGTGAAGGCGTACAACGACTGGCAGTTCGACGAGTGGTGTGCAGGTTCGGGTGGACGCCTGGTTCCACTGCCGATCATCCAACTCTGGGACGCGAATCTCGCGGCCGCGGAAGTACGCCGGAACGCGGCGCGTGGTGCGCACGCGGTGTGCTTCTCCGAGATTCCGCCGTTCCTCGGTTTGCCGTCCATCCACGACGCCGACGGCTACTGGGATCCGTTCTTCCACGCGTGCGCCGAGACCGAGACCGTCGTCTCGATGCACATCGGGTCCAGCTCGAAGATGCCGTCGACGTCGCCGGATGCGCCGGCCGCCGTGGGCTCCACGCTCACGTACATGAACGCCGCGATGTCGCTCACCGACTACCTGATGTCGGGAATCTTCGAGCGCATCCCGAAACTGCAAGTGGCGTACTCGGAGGGTCAGATCGGCTGGATCCCGTACGTGCTCGATCGCGCCGACAAGGTCTGGGCCGAGAATCGCGGGTGGGGTGGAGTGGCGGACAAGGTCACGGTCCCACCGAGCCAGGCGTATCGCGAACACGTCTTCGGGTGTTTCTTCGACGACCCGCACGGGCTGGCGTCACTCGACGAGATCGGCGTGGAGACCATCACCTTCGAGACCGATTATCCGCACTCGGACTCCACCTGGCCGCACTCGCGCAAGGTGGCGATGGACATCATGCGTGACCTCGACGACGACACCATCGTCCAGATCGTCCGCACCAACGCGATCCGGATGCTGCGCCTCGAAGACTCGTTCCCGGCGTAACGGGTCCACCCTCGCGGCGCGGACGCGTCAGATCAAGATCGGCGCGAGCCGGCGCCACCCGTCGAGCGGGGCGGCGAAGAAGTCGTCCTGGAGTATCTGGATGCAGACGTGGTCCGCGCCGGCGGCGTGGTGCGCTTCCACCCGGGCCTTGATCGCGTCGTCGTCACCCCACGCCACGATCGCGTCAACGAGCGCGTCGGTGCCGCCGTCGGCAACGTCGTCCTCGCTCCAACCGAGCCGCAACAAGTTGTTCACGTAGTTGGGTAATTGCAGGTAGGTCTTCATCGCGCGGCGGGCGATCGTGCGGGCGATTTCGGGGTCGGTCTCCAGGACCACCATCTGCTCCGGCGCGAGCAGCCGGTCGGGCCCGAGCGCGGCCCGTGCAATGGCGGTGTGTTCGACGGGCACGAAGTAGGGGTGCGCGCCTGCGGCGTGATCGCGGGCCAGCTCGAGCATCTTGGGTCCGAGCGCCGCCAACACGCGCACGGGTGCGGTGCTCGGCTCGAGCGCGAAGTACGGGGCCGCGTCCATGCCGGCGAGGTACTCGCGCATGGCGGTCAGCGGGGGCCCGTAGGTTTGGTTGCGGAGTCCCTCGACGGCCGGTGCGTGGCTGACCCCGAGGCCGAGCAGGAAGCGGTCGGGGAACGCCTCGGTGAGTGTCTTGTGGCCGCACGCCATCGACACCGGGTCCCGGCCGTAGATCCCGGCGATTCCGGTGGCTACCGGAAGGGTCGACGTCGCACTGAGCAACAGCGCGGCGCTCACCAGCGCGTCCCGCCCGGCGGTCTCGGGCACCCACAACGCGCCGTAGCCGAGCGCTTCGATCTCGCCCGCCAGCTCTTGGGCCCGCGCCATCGGCTGGGTCTCGAAGTGCGTCCAGATCCCCACCCGCCCCAAGTCCATCTCGCCACCCTATGGGGTGGGTCAGCGGGAACCGAAGACGACGGGCGGCCTGCGACGGAGTCGCGTGAGCGGGAGCCGAAGGCGAGGGATGCACACCACTGACGTGGCCCGCGCCGACCCCCGAGCCGGGGCCCGAGCGGCCTGCGACGGAGTCGTATGAGCGGGAGAATAGGAACACGTTCTAGTCTTGGCGGTGATGACGACGACGCAGTTCAACGAC
>JANPMG010000089.1:0-30914 GCA_031422675.1 Acidimicrobiia bacterium
GGCTCCAGCTCCCGCCTGACGGGTCGCTACACTCTCGGCCCTTACGGGATGTGGCGCAGTTTGGTTAGCGCGCAGCGTTCGGGACGCTGAGGCCCCGGGTTCAAATCCCGGCATCCCGACCACCGCTTCGGCTGGTCAGCAACGCTTCGGGCGCAGCGCGCGCCCTGCTCGGATTCCTTCCATCGCGCGTCCATCGAGCGCGCCTCCGGCTGACGCGCGGTGAAGTGCTCGCCGAGGCGGTCAGCCGCAGCTCGGTCGGCAACGTTCGTTGCTTGGGCGTATACGCCGACTGTGCGGCGCGTGTCGGAGGGGCCCGAGACGGGTTCGCTCGGTCTTGAGGTCGAGTCCTCGCAAAACCACCGCGGTTGCTTGGCCCGGCGAAGATCGTGGAACGTGACGCCGCCGAGGCTGGCGGCGGTCACGGCCGGAACCCAGGTTCGTCGGCGTCAGTTGCTGGACTCGAGGGGTGCACCGTCGGCCCTCGTGTGCACCATCACCTCGCGATCGAGCCGCGAGATGTTCTCGGCATCGAGGTGGTGGGCGAGCATCATCATCAGGGACTTGGGGACGGCGAGCGTGCGGTGCCCGCCTGAGACTTCGGTGGTTCCATGTAGCGGCGCCGGGAGCGAACGGGTGGGCCGCACTCACGAGAGAACGTGAATCGTGATACCGAGATCGTCCGCAATCTGACGGAGACGAACACCGACGTTGCGGTCACGGCCGAACCAGAGCTCACGCCGATGTTGGAGCCCAGCTGCAAGGGACTCCGCCACGAGGAGCCCAGCCGTGCCAAAGCGGGCTGCGATCACCGCAGCGTCGTCGAGCAACGGCCGCGGATCGAGGACCGCGAGCACTTCGGGATGGGGATGACGGATCACTTCACGATCACGGTCAGACAATCCCGCGAGAACTGAGGAGAGCTGCCCGCCCGACGGATTGTGGAGTCGCTGGAGCAACCGCCAATACCGAGAGGCGGGCAAGGCGATGTCGTCATCGTCGGGAAGCCCGCCCGGCCAATCACCGCCGACCACGCGGACCGCGAGGTATTCGTCGACAACGATCACGTGTGCCGAGTCTCCGGATCAGCCGTGGTCGTCGGTACCGGTGAGCAACGGGTCCGCGTCTGAGATCTCTTCGAGAGATCTCCCGAACTCGTCTGCGAGGTCTCCGGTCGTGATCCGGCGCAGGACCTCGCGGCCATCGTCACTGAGGCGCTGGTCACCGGCGCGACGGCGGAGCCGTCGTTCCTCAAAGAGCTGATCTGCAATCGACACGCTCGCAAGTCTACGACCCGACTGCGACCACTTGACCCGCCACTGGCCGGCTCAGGTCTTGTCCAATGTCCCCCCAGCAACGGTAGGGGTGGCTGCGGGGACAGT
This sequence comes from Acidimicrobiia bacterium, assembly GCA_031422675.1. Lineage (GTDB taxonomy): Bacteria > Actinomycetota > Acidimicrobiia > IMCC26256 > JAENVU01 > JAENVU01. Next base: position 1,380 of record JANPMG010000089.1, read on the forward strand.
GAACGCAGACCGGCGCCTCCGCGCCGGCCGTCGTCGGGCCGAGCTGACCGCCGCCCGGCAAACGAGCCAGTTCACCCGAGCGATCGCGGAGATTGCGCAGATCTGACCGTTGGGTTCCTGCGCAGGCCTCGGAAAACGGCCGGGCCGACGGTATGGTCGCGCGTTCACCAAATCCGGAGGGATCCATGAAGTTTCGATCGACCGTCCTCACCGGCGCGGCACTCGCGCTCGCCGTCGCCCTCACCGCCTGCGGCAGCAGCAGCGGTAGCAGTGCGAAGCCGGAGAACTCCGGCTCCAAGGCACCCGCCACGAAGTGCACCGGACCGGCCGACGCCTACCTGAAGACCGTCGGATCGGTGGAGTCGTTCAAACCGATCACGGCCGACACGCTGACCGTCGTCACCAGCCTTCCCGGTCCCGGATTCTTCGAGGGCTCGGATGATGACCCCACCGACATCACCTCGGGATACGAGTACGACATCGCGAGAGCGATGCAGAAAGCCTTCGGTCTGAACAACCTCGTCATCCGCAACGAAAGCTTCGACTCCATCACCGCGGGACAGGCCACGGACTACGACCTCGCACTTTCCCAGATCTCGATCACGTGCGAGCGCGCCGAGGTCGTCGACTTCTCGATGCCGTACTTCGAGTCGAACCAGGGCGTGCTCGTGCGCACCGGCACCGAGGTCTCAACCCTCGCCGAGGCGAAGGAAGTTCAGTGGGGGGTCCAGACCGGCACCACGGCGATCGACCTCTTGGACACGATCAAGCCGTCGAAGAGCCCGCGCGTGTACCAGCAACTTCCTGACGGATACACCGCGCTGGAAGCCGAGCAGGTCGATGCGTTCCTGATCGACACGGCCATCAACCTCGGGCAAGCGGCGCGTTCGGGCGGCAAGTTCGAGGTGGTTGCCCAGTTCGAGCAGCCCGGTGGGCCCGATCAGTACGGAGCCATCATCCCGAAGGGCTCGGCCAACGTCGGCGCCATCAACGCAGTCTTCAAGCAGCTGACCGACTCCGGTGAGATCAAGGCCCTCGCAACGAAGGACCTCACTGCTGATCCCGGCAACATTCCGGTGATCACGATCAAGTGACCGAGACGTCGACGGGCGATTCCCCGGCGACACCTGCTCTCCTCGCAACGCCCGGCGCGCCACGGCGCCGGGCGTTGCCCGCGTTTCGATCCAATCTCACGACGGCGGTCGCATTTGCGATCTCGGCGGGCATCAGCGCGGCCGTCGAGTGGTGGATGCTCATCTACTTCGACCAAAGCGTCGATCTCAGTGGCTCCGAACTCGCGGTCTGTCGTGCCGTCGAGATCCTCCTCGGGCTCTTCGGTGTCGCGGCCGTGTTCTACGGATTGCTCGCCGTCAACCGAGCAATCGCGGCGAACCGGCTCGCGGCTGCGAGTGATCCCGCATCCGCGCGGGTGCGAGCCGAGGACGCTCGTGACGCCATGTGGTTCGTTGTCGGGCTCGGGCTCACTGCGCTGATCGTCGCGTTCATTGCTTTCCTGCTGGGCGCCAACGACGGCGCGCTTCGCTCCGTGATGTTCGACTTCACCTTCATGTGGAAGGGGCACAACGCACTCCTGAACGCGTTCTGGCTGAACATCAAGATCTTCGCCGTCACCCAGGTGCTGGTGCTCGTTTGGGCGCTCCTCGTTGCCATCGTTCGGCTCCTGCCCGGGCGTGCCTGTGCACCGGTGCGGATCCTCGCGATCGTCTACACCGACGTCTTCCGCGGTGTCCCGGCCATCATCGTGATTTATCTGGTGGTCCTCGGATTCGGCCTGGCGCGGGTGCCGGGATTCGACTCCATGTCCAAGGACAACCAGATCTTCTGGCTCGCGGTTCTCGCCCTCACCCTCGTCTACGGCGCCTACGTCTCCGAGGTGTACCGAGCCGGGCTCGAGAGCATCCACTGGAGCCAAGCGGCCGCCGCCCGATCCCTTGGGCTCTCCCAGTGGCAGACGCTCCGACACGTCGTGGTGCCGCAGGCGGTCCGCCGGATCCTCCCGCCGTTGCTCAACGACGCCGTTGCGCTCCAGAAGGACACCGCATTGACCTCGATCGTCGGATACGTGGAGGTCCTCGGCGCCGCACAACTCTTGAAGAACAAGTACTTCAACCTCTCGCCCGTCTTCGGTGCCGCGCTCTTCTTCCTGGTGATCACGATCCCGTTCACCCGCTTCGTCGACTACCTGCTCAAGCGAGACAAGCAACGGACCCAAGGAGGATCGTGAGCCTCCTCGAACTTCGTGGCGTACAGAAATACTTCGGCGATAATCACGTCCTGAAAGGCGTCGACCTCGCGGTCGACGAGCATGAAGTGATCTGCCTCATCGGTCCGTCCGGGTGTGGCAAGAGCACCCTGCTGCGTTGCGTGAATGCGCTCGAACCCATCCAGGGTGGCGAGATCGTGCTCGACGGCGAGCGCGTCTCCGGCCGGGGAGTCAACGTCAACGCGCTCCGCCAAGACGTCGGCATCGTGTTCCAGAGCTTCAATCTCTTTCCGCACAAGACGGTGATGCAGAACATCACCCTCGGCCCGATCCGAGTCTTGAAGGAACCGAAGGCAGCCGCGACCGAACGGGCATGGGACCTCCTGTCACGCATCGGCCTGCACGAGAAGGCCGACGAGTATCCCGATCGACTCTCCGGGGGGCAACAACAGCGGGTGGCGATCGTTCGGGCGCTCGCCATGGCGCCGAGGGTCCTTCTGCTCGATGAGATCACCAGCGCGCTCGACCCCGAACTCGTGTCCGAAGTGCTGAACATCGTCCGTCAGCTTGCGCGCGAGGGGATGACCATGATGTTGGCCACCCACGAGATGAACTTTGCTCGCGAGGTAGCGAATCGCGTGTGCTTCCTCGAATCGGGACTCATCATCGAAGAGGGATCACCCGAACAGATCTTTACGGCGCCGACGCAGGCGCGAACCGCCGAGTTCCTCCGGCGCGTCATCGAAGCCGGGCGGATGTAGCCGAGAACTTCGGGGCAAGCGACCCGACGCTCGGCTATCCGAGGTGTTCGTGGAGGAAGGTGAGCACGCCGGGCCAGATCTCGGCGGCCAACTCGTCGTCGAGCGTGCCGAGCGCGTTGTGCGGGCCCATGAAGGCGTGACCGGTGCCCGGATACACCGTGAACTCCACGTCCTTGCCGAGTTCCTGCAGCTTGGACTCGAGGGCCCGGGCCGCGTCCGGTCCGAAGAAGTCGTCGTGCTCGGCCATGTGACCGCGCACGACGGCGGTGAGACCGGTCCAGTCCGGCTCGGAATCACCCTGGGGAAACCCGTAGAAGGGAACTGCCGCCGCCACCACATCGCCCCGGTTGGCCGCGATCATCAGCGCCAGCATCCCGCCCATGCAGAACCCCACCACACCGACTTTCTCCCCGGTGGTACCGGCGTCTGCGGTGAGGAAGTCGATGGCGCCGCTCATGTCCCGAGCCGCCCGATCCGGCGGCATCGCGCTCATCAGCGCGGCCGCCTTGTCCATCTCGTCGTGCGCCGCGAGCTCGCCGTGGTACAGGTCCGGAACCAGAGCGGTGAGTCCACCTTCGGCGAGGCGGTCGGCCATCTCAATGATCCCGGGATTGAGGCCCCACCACTCCTGGATGACCAGAACTCCCGGTCCCCGTCCACCTTCCGGGCGGGCCAGATACCCCGTCGCCGTCCCACCATTGCTCGCAAATTCCACGGTCTCAGCCATCCGCGGAGATTAGATCCCCACGGGAATGGGCGGGCAAGACCGCAGAGCGTGGCACCATGGTGTCCGAACGTGACCGCTTGGGGAGGCTGGTATGCACGCAACGGCCACCGACGTGCTTCGGCTCGTCGTCGGGGACCGGGTACCGGAATCGGTCGTGCGCGCCGACGGCCGGCTCGGGCCCGCGGTACCGCTCGGCCGTCGGGTTGCGCTCCCCGGGCGTGGTACCACGTTCGTGCGTGAGGTCGAAGGGCCCCCCGGAGCACCCACCCTCGTGCTGCTCCACGGATACCTGGCCAGTGGCGGCCTCAACTGGTTCCGCACGTTCGACGCCCTCAGCCGGGAGTTCCACGTGATCGCCCCGGACCTGCGCGGCCACGCCCGAGGCGTGCGGTCCCGACGCGCAATGCGACTCGCCGATTGCGCGGATGATGTGGCCGCGCTCATCGACACGCTCGACACCGGACCGGTCATTGCGGCGGGATATTCGATGGGCGGTCCGGTTGCGCAGCTCCTGTGGAACCGGCACCCGGAGAAGGTGTCCGGCTTGGTGTTCTGCGCGACCGCATCGCAGTTCGATGTGGGTTCGTCGCGCCGCGTGACGGACGCGTACCTCGGAGCGCTCTCGGGTTTGGCTCGCATGACTGGGCAACTTGCGGCGGTTCCGGCGGCCGGTGCCGGGTTGCTCCGGCGGGTGAATGCCCACCGGCCGGCCGGCTTCCTCGAGTGGGCCGCCGACGAGATGCGCCGTCACGACATTCGGATGCTCACCGAGGCGGCGCGCAGCATCGGCCGGTTCGATTCACGCAGTTGGATCGGCGACGTTGACGTTCCGACCGCAGTGTTGCGCACGAACCACGACCGCCTCGTCGATCCGGAAGCCCAGACCGAACTCGCGAACATGATTCGGCGTGCCCACCTGGTCGACCACGAGCACGGTCACTTCGCTTGCTCACGGTCCACGTTCACCGCACCGTTTGTCGCGGCGTGCCGCAACGTTGCGTCCCGCTAGATCGCTACATTTCGGGCGATGAACCAGCCGGGCCAGTAAGGCGCACCGGTAATGGGGAGCGGAACGCCGCCCGCGATGGCGAAACCGTGGAGACCACCGAAACCGTCGAGGACGTAACCCGCCGCACTGTTGCGCTGGATCGCACCGCCGCGCACGGGCGCGGCCCCCGGGGTATACGGAGATCGCACCGCGGGGACCCCGGGACGCCCGGAGCCGATCCGGAACGGGTGGATCGCGCCCGCCGCGTCCACGACGTACCCACCGGAACCGTCGGGTAGCAAAGTGATGCCACGCGCACGGTCCTGTCCACCCCAGTAGGGCGCGCCCGAAACGCGCGGCGGCAGCGATCCCGTGCCGACGCGGAACGGATGGATCCCACCGAAGCCGTCAAGGACGTAGCCGCCGGAACCGTCGGGCACCAGCGCGATTCCCCGAGCGATGTCCCATCCGGGCCAGTACGGGGTCCCCGAAACCGCCGGCGGCAGCGCGGCACCGCGTGCAGCGAACGGATGCACACCACCGAGGCCGTCCAGGACGTACCCGGTCGTGCGGTTGGGCCGGCGCGCCACCGCGCGAGCGATGTCCCACCCGGGCCAGTACGGAGCGCGGTCCACCGGCGGCGCAACGGTGCCGCCACCCACCCGGAAGGGGTGGAGCCCACCGAAACCGTCAAGCGTGTACCCGCCGCGTGCGTTGCCGCCCCCGCCGTCGAGATGAATCCACTTCGCCACCGACGGCACGCCGTTCGCGTCCAGCACGAACAGCATGTACCAGCCCGGTGGCGCGAGGTTGCGCTCGGTGGGCATCGTGACCGATACGCCGGTCGACGTCTGCGTGAACCCGAGGTCCACCAACCGCTGGTTCGGGTCGCTCTGATGCGTGGCTGACGCGGGCCGGACGAGCACGGCGCTCGTGATCGGCGCCACCTGGGTCGTCGCGAACGTTGCGTAGTCGCCGTAGCGGAGATCGGCGGTGGTGCCCGTGATCGTGGGGCGGGCGGTCCCGGTCTCGAGGTACGGCGGGGTGAACACCTCGATCCGCATCTCGAACGACGACGTCGGGTTCCCTCCGAAGGTGGCCACCCGACCGTCGGGGAGGAGCACGGCCGCGGAGTGATACAGCCGGGGCACGGTCGGCGACGCGACCTTGGTCCACGTATTGGACTTCGGGTTGAAGATCTGGGCGCTCAACACCGGCGCGCCGGCGAACACGGTGGACTTCGTGGCGCCACCGGTTTCGAGCACCGTCGAGTTCGGCAGCACCACCGCGTTCACGTACATCTTGGCGCGCTCGATCGGCGGGCCCGGCTGAAACGACGGGTTCGGCGCGCGGAGATCGGCGATCGCCGTCGAACTCACGGCGTTGACGTCATTGGAATGATCGCCGCCGCCGATCACCATGACGCGCTGGTCCTGCGCCGGCGGGAGCAACACACTCGCGCCCTGATCGCGACGCTGATCGTCGGTGAGGCCCGGCACGTTGGTGTACGCGCGGCTGTTGATGTCGAAGAGGCCGGGCGGGACCTCGGCGGCGTTCGAACCGAACGCGTTCACCCCCGAGAAGAACAGACGGCCGTCGCGCATCTGGTGCAGCGCCGGATACATCGGCTGGTACACGTAGTTGCTCGGTCCGGGGGCCGGGCTCGACCAGGTGGAGCCGTCGAAGATCTCGGACTCGCTCGTGTACCGACCGGCTTCGTCGAGACCACCGAGGGCAAAGACCCGTCCGTCACCGAGTTGGGTGAGGGTGGGGTACCAGCGCGCCCGGCTCATATCGGGCACCGCTTGGTAGCGGCGCGACACCGGATCGAACAGGTACGCCTCCTTCGATCCGGCGGGCTGATTGTTGGTGGCCGGGCTCGAGTACGCGGCGGTCCCGCCCGCGATGAGGATCCGGCCGTCGGCCATGGCCGCGTGGCCGGAACAGAACGCGTCCCACGGGGTGTTCACGGCCGTGAGATTTCCGGTGTTCGGATCCCACAGCGACGTCTTGAACGTTCCGGCACTGAACTCGGAGCGGCTGTTGCCCGAACCGGCGACCAGGAGCACCTGGCCGGTTCGCAGCAGCGTCGCGTGTACGGCCCGCACGTTGGACGGGGTCGACGTGACCGTCCACGAGCCGTCGGTGGCGGCCGCCGCCGACACCGTGCCCGCAGTTGCGGCAACCAGTGCCATCGCGATTCCGAGCATGCCGACCCGAGCCGCTCGCGCCGCGCGCGGAACCCGGTGTCGTTGCTGGTCGGTCACACAACCTCCCCGACCAGTACTTCGCCGTCCGGTCGAAATCGAGAGGCTGAGGATAGGTGGCTCGCGTCGACCGGCTGACGCACCGACGGCGAAATCCCCAGCCTTGGGGAGAGCCTCGCTCGGTCCGGATCAGGCGATCAGCAGCTCGGCCATCTGCACTGCGTTGAGCGCTGCGCCCTTCCGGAGGTTGTCCCCGGTCACCCACAGATCGAGGGTGTTCGGCTGGCTCGGGTCTTCGCGCAGTCGTCCGACGAGGACCGGATCGATCCCGGCCCCTTCGAGTGACGTGGGCGCGCCGTCGCCACCGTCGACGAGCAACACCCCGGGCGCGTTCGACAGCAGCTCGACGGCCTGCGCTCGCGTCATCGGGTCCCGGAAGGCAACGTTCGCAGCCATCGCGTGACCGACGTACACGGGAACCCGCACGCAGGTGGCCGTGATGCGCATCGTGTCGTCGTGGAGGATCTTGCGGCTCTCGTACACGAGCTTCCATTCTTCGCTCGTATATCCAGCCTCCTTCACCGCACCCGCCAGCGGGATCACGTTGCCGGCGATCGGCTTCGACCACACCTCACCGGGACCGATGAGACCTTCGACGGTCGCGGCGCGGCGCAACGACTCCGAGTCCCCGGCGAACTTGTTCCACTGCGTGTCCAGCTCGACGATGCCGGGCGTGCCCGCACCCGAGACCGACTGGTAGGTGGAGACCACCAGGCGCTCGATTCCGGCGGCCCGTTGGAGCGGCGCGAGCGCGGTGACCAGCACCATCGTGGTGCAGTTCGGGCAGGAAGCGATCCCGCGCGGCAGGTGGCGGAGGTCATCGGGATTCACCTCGGCCACGACGAGCGGAACGTCGGCTTCCATCCGGAAGGCCGCCGAGTTGTCGACGACACGCGCGCCCGCGGCCGCCGCGATCGGCGCCCACTCCAGCGCCAACGGGTCGTCCACGTCCACGATGACGATGTCCAGGCCGTCGAAGCACCCGTCTCGCAACACTTCGCACGTGACCTGCCCGCCACGAAACGAAAGTGCCCGCCCTTCCGAGCGCGGGGACGCGTACCCGCGCAGGGTTCCCACCGGGAACGCACGTTGCTCGAGGATGCGCAGCATCTCTTGGCCGACGAGACCCGTGGCCCCGATCACCCCCACGTCAACCGTCACAACTCAATCCCTCTCCACTGCGAACGTTCGAAAAGGGTATCGACCGGACACCGCCGGGATTCAAGCGTTTTGCAGATCGAACGCCGAGTGCAGCGCGATGACCGCCCGCTCGACGTCAGGCAACGGGACGACGCACGAGATCCGGATCGACGACGTGCTGATCATCTCGATGTTGACGCCCTCGCCGGCCAACACCTCGAACATCTTCGCGGCGACGCCGGGGTTGGTGCGCATCCCGGCACCGATCACACTCACGCGCGCCACGTTCGAGTCGTGAGTGATGCCGGTGGCCTCCAGGTCGGTGGAGATCTTCTCCATCACCCCGATCGCGCGGTGCAGATCGTCCTTCGGGACCGTGAACGAGATGTCGGTGTGGCCGGCCGTCGACACGTTCTGCACGATCATGTCGACGTTGACCGCGGCGTCCGCCAGCGCGCGGAAGAGCGACGCGGCGACGCCGGGACGGTCCGCGACCTGCGCGATGGTGACCTTCGCTTCCGATGTGTCGTGCGTGACTCCCGAGATGATCGCTTGTTCCATGCTGAGGTCCTCCTCGACCACCCAGGTACCGGGCTCCCACGTGAACGACGAACGCACGTGCACGGGAATCCCATAGTTGCGCGCGAACTCCACCGATCGGAGTGCGAGCACCTTGCCGCCCGTCGCCGCCATTTCCAACATCTCTTCGAAGGACACCCGCGCCAACTTGCGCGCCTCCGGAACCACACGCGGGTCCGCGGTGAACACCCCGGACACGTCGGTGTAGATCTCGCACACCTCGCCGCCGAGCGCGGCCGCGAGCGCGACGGCGGTGGTGTCGGATCCGCCCCGCCCGAGGGTGGTGATGTCTCGGTCCGTGGAGATGCCCTGGAAGCCGGCGACCACCGCGACCGCGTCCGCCGCGAGCGTGGCCCGGATCCGGTCGCCCTTGACCTCGAGGATCTTGGCCTTCCCGTGCACCGTGTCGGTGACGATCCCGGCTTGTGAGCCGGTGAAGCTGACCGCGTGCAAACCCATGTCGATGATCGCCATACAGAGCAACGCCATCGAGATGCGTTCGCCCGCCGTGAGGAGCATGTCCATCTCGCGGCCGTGCGGATCGCTCGAGACATCGTGGGCGAGGCGCACGAAATCGTCGGTGGATTTGCCCATGGCCGAGACCACGACCACCACTTCGTTCCCGGCCCGGTGGGTCCGGACGACGTGATCGGCGACGGCCCGGATGCGATCGGGGTCGGCGACCGACGTGCCGCCGTATTTCTGCACGATCAGGGCCACGGAGCGAGAGTACCTGGCGTCCGAGCGGGCGCTTCGAACAAAACCAGGTCGTCCGACCGTCGAGCCGCCGCCGGATTTCTGCCACAATGACCGCTTCACTGTTGCCTGGGAGGCTTCCTGTGCGCTCTGTTCGTTGGTTCGCGGTCGCGTTGGTCGCCGCCCTTTCGCTCCCCGTCATGGGCGTCACCGCCGATGCCGCCGTGCTCGCAGAGCCCGGTGCCGCACCAAAGACACCCACCGGGCTCACCGCCGTTCCGGGCGCGGCCGCCACCGAAACCGCGCCGGTATCCGCGGCTGCGAGCGCGCAGGCCGAGCGCGTGGTCGCCCAAGCCGCCGACTCCACGCTCGAGATCCGCGGCAGTGTCCACCAGGTTGCCGTGTTGCACGCGCCGGCCGGGATCTTCGCGGTGCTGATCCGGAACTCGATCATCGAACAAGTGGGCGTGGTCGACGAACTCGGCGGCTACAACTTCCACAACGCGGCGAGTGGCTCGGGATATCTCGTGTGGATCGTGGGCAACACCACCTCGATCGTGCGCGATTCGATCACCGTGCTCGACGCCGCGGGGACGCCGCCGCAGTCGCTCTATGACAACCAGGTTCTCGACGCCTCGAACCTCGGCAACAACTCCGGGTACGGATACCTCACCACCCGCGACGGCACCACGTTGTCGGTGCAGGTGGTCCTGCCCGGTCCGCCGGAGAACGGCCCGTACCCGACGGTGATGGAGTATTCGGGCTATGACCCGTCGAACCCCAGCACGGGTCAACCTCAGTACAAGCTGCTCATGCCGGCGAGCGGGTACGCGTGGGTGGGCGTCAGCATCCGCGGGTCGGGGTGCTCGGGCGGCGCGTTCAACTTCTTCGAGAACCTTCAGTCCCTCGACGGCTACGACGCCATCGAGACCATCGCCGCCCAACCCTGGTCCGACGGTCACGTCGGCATGGTGGGCATCTCCTACGCGGGCATCAGCCAGCTCTTCGTGGCCCGCTCCCAGCCGCCGCACCTGGATGCGATCACCCCGGTGTCGGTCATCGACGACACCTGGCGCGGGACGCTCTATCCCGGCGGGATCTTCAACAACGGGTTCGCCCTCAACTGGGCGACCGAGCGCGTGGAACAGAACAAGTGGCCGAACCCCAACGCCCCTGGCTGGGTGGTCGGTCGCATCAACGGCGGCGACGCGATCTGCGCCGACAACATGTTGTTGCGTGGCCAGAACGTCGACCTGCTCGAGCAGACCTACGAACATCCGAACCCGTCGCCGGAGCTCGATCCGGAGTTCACCTACGACTTCCCGAACGGCAGCGATTCGCTGGCGCCCGCGGAGTTCGCGAAGGACATCTCCGCGAAGGTGCTCCTGATCGGCGCCTGGCAGGACGAGCAGACCGGCGGCCACTGGGCCAACATGCTCAACCGATTCAAGCCCGGCACCTACGTGCGCGCCCTCGGACAGAACGGAACGCACACCGAATCGCTCGACCCCACCGCACTCCTCGCGACGAGTGAGTTCCTCGATCTCTACGTCGGCCGTCGCGCCCCGGTGGTCTCGGGGGCCGTGCGCGTGTTCGCACCGGCACTCTGGAGCGTGATCACCGGGATCGGTGGGCTCGCGATCCCGCCGGACCGTTTCCCCGGCATGACCTTCGACCAAGCCCGCACGGCGTACGAGGCCGAACCGCGGGTGCAGATCCTCTGGGAGACCGGGAACGCGCCGGGCTTGGACCCGGGCTCGCTCATGCCCCGCGGTGAATCGCGATTCTCGGCGTGGCCGATTCCCGAGACGAAGGCGCGCACTTGGCATCTCCGGTCGCGCGGTCGCCTGACCACCCGAAGCCCCGAGACTGCGGAAGCCAACGACATCTATCGGCCCGACCCGTCGGTCCGACCCCGCAAGAACTTCACCGGCGGCAACATCTGGGCGGCAACACCCACCTACGACTGGCGGCCGGTGGTGGACGGCGCGTCGGTCTCCTATGCCACCAACCCGCTCAAGCGGACACTGTCGATGGCCGGGACCGGGAGTGTGGACCTCTGGATCTCGTCCACCGCGGCGGACAACGACGTGCAGGTCACGCTGTCCGAGATCCTGCCAAACGGACAGGAGCGGTACGTGCAGAACGGCTGGCTCAAGCTGAGCCACCGCAAGCTCGACGAATCTCGGTCCACCGTGCTCAACCCCTTCCACTCCGACGAGATCCAGGACATGGAGCCGCTCCCGCCGGACACGCTCGTGTCCGCGCGCGTTGCGCTGTTCCCGTTCGCGCATCAGTTCCGCGCGGGGAGCCGGATCCGGCTGACCATCCAGGCGCCGGGTGGCGATCGTCCCGAATGGGCATTCGCGACCGCGGAAACCGGCGGAGCAGTCACGAACCGGATTGCGCACGACCCCGCGCGCCCGTCGCGCATCGTCCTGCCGGTGGTGTCCGGACCGGATCTCGGGATCGAAGCCGCGCCGTGCCCGTCGATCCGGTCCCAGCCCTGCCGGGCGTACGTCGCACCCGTCCCGACCCCTTGATGCCGAACCCTTGACGCTGAACCCCCCGACGCCGAACCCCCCGACGCGGACCTCCTAGACTCCGCCGCCGTGTCCAAGGCCACCAAGCGAGAACGTCAAAAAGAAAACCGCGAGCGGGCGCGTGAGGAACGCGAGCGGCTGCTGAAGCGCGATCGGCGGATGAAGGCGACGCGCGGCCTGCTGATCCTGCTGATCCCGCTCGCGATCATCGCGCTGGTCATCACCCTGACCGGCGGCGACGACACGAAGGCCACGCCCAAACCTCGTGCTTTCGATGCGAACAAGAACTACACCGCCACGATCGAGACCAGCGAAGGCACCATCGTGGCCGCCCTCGACGCGAAGAACGCACCGAAGGCGACGAAGCGGTTCATCCGCCTCGCCGACCGGCGTTACTACGACGGCCTCTGCTTCGATCGGCTGTCGCCGGACTTCGTCATCCAGGGCGGTTCACCCACCTGCGACCAGCAGGGTGGCGAAGGCAACCCGGTCGTCGGAGAAGTGCCGACCGACAACTATCCCGTGGGCAGCCTCGCCGCCGCCAAGGGCGGAGGCGAGGCGCCGGGGACCTTCGACTCCCAGTTCTTCGTGGTCACCGGCTCGCGGGGCGCCACACTGCCGAACGACTACGCCCGCTTCGGAACGGTCACCGCGGGGCTCGACATCGCCCAGAAGATCGAGAAGTTGCCGGTCGAGCCCGGAACCGAGAAGCCGGCCAAGAAGATCACGATCAAGCGCATCCGGATCACGGTGACGAACCCGGCTCCGGCCCCTGCGCCCAGTTCGGCTCCGGCACCTGCTCCCGCGCCCAGTTCGGCACCGGCACCGGCACCCAGTTCCACCACTGCGCCCACGTCCACGACGGTGCCGACGTCGTCCCAGCCCTGAGCGGGACGCGTCGCTGCGCCCACCGGCTCGCGGCGCGAGGTCGCTAGGGAAGAGCGAGGCCGGCGGCGCCGGGCGCGTAGGTGGTGGGAGTGCCACCCGCGTAGACCGTGACCTGGCCCGCGCCGGCGACGGACCACTGGGCGGCGGGTTCGCGCACGAGCGCGGTCTCCGCGTCCACCCCCACGAGGACCGCATCGCTCGGGCGGAGTTCGATCGAACGTTCCAGCAGGTGCGCGGGCGCCGCGGCGTGATCCGGGAACACCGCGAGGTTCTCCACGAACCCCAGACCGACGGTGTAGGCCCCACCGCGCGGATCCACCATCGGGTCACACAACACCGTCGCGCCCGCACCCGAAGCCGCGATCACGGCGCCGCCGCGATACGCGGCGAGCATCGCCTCGTACAAGGCCGAGCCCTTCAACACCGAGCGCAGGTGCATCGGCGAGCCATCGGTGATGTAGACGAACTTCGCGGCGTTGACCACGGTCGCGTGGGCCGGATCCTCGGCGTCGCGCCGGTTGAGGACGGGCAGAGTGGTGGTGGTGACACCCAGTGGCGCGAAGTGGGCCGCGGCGGTCTCGGCGATCGCCTCCGGGTGCTCGTAGGACGCGGCCGTGGGCAGGACGACGACGCCGGATCCGCCGCTGATCTCGAGCAGGCGGCGATCCAAGGCCTGATGATGTTCACCCCACTCACCGCCGCCGATGAGCGCGAGCGTGCCTTTGGGGTGGGATCGGTTGGGCATCCCGGCGACAATAACGCCACCCTCTCTTGGCGGAATGGTCCAGCGGGTTACTAGCCTCGCCGCTTTCTCGAAGGGGAGTTTCACATCGTGACCACGCGCGTCGGAATCGTCGGATCGGGCATCATGGGGAGCGGGATCGCCGAGGTCGCAGCGAAGGCCGGATCCGAAGTGGTGCTCCGCAGTCGTTCCCAGACCACGGCCGACGCGATGGTGGCCGGGCTCGAGAAGTCGCTGGCCAAGCAGGTGGAGCGCGGCAAGCTCGAGGACGATGAGCGCACGGCCGTGCTCGGGCGGGTCAGCGCCGTCACCGACCTCGCCGCGTTGAGTGACTGCGACCTCGTCATCGAGTCGATCCTCGAGGACCTCCCCACCAAGAAGCACCTCTTCAACGAACTCGATCGCATCGTGAAGGACGGGGCCATCCTCGCCACGAACACCTCGACCCTCCCGGTGATCGAGATGGCGATGGAGACCGGCCGGCCCGAGGTGGTGTGTGGTGTCCACTTCTTCAACCCTGCGCCGATGATGCCGCTCGTGGAACTCGTGCGGTCCATCACCACGAGCGACGAGACCATGACGACGGTCCGCGCGTTCGCCGAGGCGTGTGGCAAGAAGCCGGTGGAAGTGAAGGATCAGGCGGGGTTCATCGTGAACGCGCTGCTGTTCCCGTACCTGAACAACGCGGTCAAGTTGTACGACGCCGGCGTGGCCACGAAGGAAGACATCGACGCGGCCATGCAGGGCGGCTGCAACTTTCCGATGGGACCGCTCGCGCTGCTCGATCTCGTCGGTCTCGACACCAGCCTCGCGATCCTCGAAGCGCTCTACGCCGAGTTCAAGGATCCCAACTACGCCCCCGCTCCACTGCTGCGCCGCATGGTCAGCGCCGAACGCTACGGTCGGAAATCCAAGATCGGCTTCTTCGACTACCGCAAATAGGACGAACATGAAGCGCCTCGATCCGACACCTGAGCCCCCACCCGAACCCGCCTCGCAATCCGCACCCGAGCCGGAGCGCAGCGGAGGCGAGCAGCCCCGGAGCGAACCAACTCGGCCCCCCATGACCCCACCCGAGCCGGAGCGCAGCGGAGGCGAGCCGCGAGGCAGCGAGCCCCACGCACGCCCTTCCGTCAGGAGTGCGAGCGAACGAGCCATCAGCAAGCCATGGATGATCCGGACGTACTCGGGACACTCCTCCGCGCGGGCGTCGAACGAGCTCTACCGGTCCAACCTCGCGAAGGGCCAGACCGGTCTGTCGGTGGCATTCGACCTGCCCACTCAGACGGGGTACGACCCCGACCACGTGCTCGCGCACGGCGAGGTGGGCAAAGTTGGAGTGCCGGTTCCGCACCTCGGCGAAATGCGCACGCTCTTCGACGGCATTCCGCTCGGCGAGATGAACACGTCGATGACGATCAACGCGACGGCCATGTGGCTGATCGCAATGTACGTAGCCCTCGCCGACGAGCAGGGCGTGCCCCGGAGCGAACTGTCGGGCACGAGTCAGAACGACATCGTCAAGGAGTACCTCTCCCGCGGCACGTTCATCTTCGGGCCCGAGCCGAGCCGGCGGCTGACCGTCGACCTCATCACCTACACGGTGCGCGAGATCCCGAAGTGGAACCCGATCAACGTGTGTCCGTACCACCTCCAGGAAGCGGGCGCGACCCCGGTCCAGGAGCTGGCGTACGGACTGGCCACCGCGATCGGCGTGCTCGATGCCGTCCGCGATTCCGGGCAGGTGAGCGCCGAAGAGTTCCCGGAGGTTGTCGGTCGCATCTCGTTCTTCATCGACGTGACCACGCGCTTCGTGGAAGAGATGTGCAAGATGCGGGCGTTCACGCGGATGTGGGACCGCATCTGTCTCGAGCGCTACGGCGTGACCGACGAGAAGCTGCGCCGGTTCCGTTACGGCGTGCAGGTGAACTCCCTCGGTCTCACCGAGGCCCAGCCCGAGAACAATGTTCAGCGCATCGTGCTCGAGATGCTCGGCGTCACCCTGTCTCGCGATGCGCGCGCTCGAGCCATCCAACTGCCCTGTTGGAACGAGGCGCTGGGCCTGCCTCGGCCGTGGGACCAGCAGTGGTCATTGCGCATGCAGCAGGTACTCGCGTACGAGTCCGACCTGCTCGAGTATGAGGACCTCTTCGAGGGTTCCAAGGTCGTGGAGCGCAAAGTCGCCGAACTCGTCGAGGAAGCCACCGCCGAACTCGATTGGGTCCTCGACGGTGGCGGCGCGTTTGCCATGATCGACGACGTCAAGGCGCGCCTCGTGCAATCCAACGCCGAACGGGTGCGCGCCATCGAGGCGGGCACCCGCAAGGTGGTGGGCGTCAACTGCTTCACCGAGACCGAGCCGTCGCCCCTCACCGGTGAGGACGCGAGCCACATCCTCGAACTCGATCCGGAAGCCGAGCGCGAGCAAATCGCGTCACTCGCACGATGGCGCGCCGCCCGTGACGACGATGCCGTCGGCCGGGCGCTGGACCAGGTCCGAGCGGTCGCCTCCACCACCGAGAACTTGATGGAGGCGACCATTGCGTTGGCGCGCGCCGGCGGGACCGTCGGCGAGTGGGCCGGTGCGCTGCGTGAGGTGTTCGGTGAGTACCGCGCGCCCACGGGGGTGGCCGGAGTTGCTGCGTCGGTCGGTGAAGGAATGCTTGCGGTTCGGCGCCGAGTTCAAGAGTTGTCCGACGAGCTCGGCGGTCCGCTCCGGATGCTCGTGGGCAAGCCCGGTCTGGACGGTCACTCCAACGGCGCCGAACAGATCGCGGTGGCCGCCCGGGACGTCGGCATGGAGGTCGTCTACCAAGGGATCCGTCTCACTCCGGAGCAGATCGCCGCCGCGGCGCGTGACGAGGACGTCGACGTGATTGGGCTGTCGATCCTCTCGGGGTCGCACCGGGAACTGGTCCCGGAGACGTTGCGGCTGCTGCGCGAGGCCGATGTGGACGCGCCGGTGGTGGTGGGCGGCATCATTCCGCCGGCGGATGCTCGAGCCCTTCAGGCGGCTGGAATCGCCCGGGTCTACACGCCCAAGGACTACGAGTTGGCGCCGATGATGGCCGATCTGGCCGAACTCGCGGCCGACTATCGCCGGGAGCGGACAAAAGCCCTCCACTGAGTGCCATCCCGCGCCGATGCAGTGGGCGTGAACGATCGGTATCTCATCGGCGCGCTCGCGGCCGGATTCGTGTCGCTCTCCGTCGGTGTCGTCGGGAGCGCCCTGGACCTCGACCAGCTCGGGCTGATCGCGGGCATCAGCGGGTTCACCGCCGCGATCTTCGCCGCGGCGATCAGCGCCCGCACCCGAGTGCATGTGCACGCCGTCGCAACGAGGACCGAGGAACGCGATCAGTACCGCCGGGAACTCGATTCGCTCACGGCCATCTTCGGTGGTCAGGCCACCACCGATGAATCCCTGGCCCTTGCCCCTTCGATGGATATGGAGACCGCAATGGACAGCGCGTCCGGACTGCTCGATGAACAGTTCTTCCCGGTCCTGGTGCAGCAGCGGGTGGCCGCCGCCCGCCGCCACCTCCAGCCGATCGCGATCGTGATCTTCGACATCGACGGGCTCGATCGGGAGGATGCCCGCGCCTGTGACCGCGCGATCGGGGCCCTCGGCGACACCATGATCAAGACCCTCAGGGAGTCAGATGCGGCGTGTCGCGTCGGCCTGACCATGACGGCCGCGATCCTCGAAGACACTGCCGAGGCCGGGGCCGTCTGGGCGGCCGAACGGATCCGCGGCACGTTGCACCACGAGAGCGGATCCGGCGTCATCACCGTCTCGGCCGGAATCGCGTGTTACCCCACCCATGCGCTCAGCGCGACCGAGTTGATCGACCGCGCCGAATCCGCGCTCGAGACCGCGCTCGCGCGCGGGCGCGACCGGCTCGAGATCGCAACGTCGGACTGACTGATTGCTCTATTGCCCTACGAGTAGAGGGCTTCGATCTCGCTCGCGTACTTGGCGTGGATGCCACGGCGCTTGAGCTTGCTGGTGGGGGTGAGCTCCTCGGAATCCGGGAGCCACTCCTCGTGGAGGATCGTCACCTTCTTGACCGCTTCCGCGTTGTTGAACGCGCGCATCGCGTCGGCGACCTCACGGTCCACCTCGGCGCGAATCTCGGGTTCGACGGCGAGTGCTGCGAGACCGGTCACGTCGATGCCATGGGCGGCGGCCCACACCGGCGCCACATCACCGTCGAGTACCACCAACGCGCTCATGAACGGCCGTTGGTCGCCGATGACGCACGCCTGACCAATGAGGGACTGGGCCTTCAGCGCCGATTCGAGGTTCGCGGGTGAGACGTTCTTGCCACCGGCGGTGATGATGAGTTCCTTCTTACGGTCGACGATCTTCAAGTAGCCGTCGGCGTCGAGCACCCCGATGTCGCCCGAGTGCAGCCACCCCTGGGGGTCGACCGTTTCCGCCGTCTTCTCCGGATCGTCGAGGTAACCCCGGAACACGTGGCCGCCGCGGGTGATCACCTCTCCGTCCTCCGCGAGGCGGACCTCGACGCCCGGCACCGCACGGCCGACCGTGCCGGCCCGCACTGCGAAGGCATCCCACGTCATCACACCGCACGTCTCGCTCATCCCGTAGACCTCGGAGAGCGGCACGCCGAGGCCGCGGAAGAAGTCGAAGATCTCAACCGAGATCGGCGCCGCGCCACTGATCGCAGCGATGCACTGATCGAGTCCGAGCGCGGTCCGGATCATGCCGAGGACCGGCTCGGCCTCGGCGTACGCATCCGCGATCTCGGCGGGCGGATCCTCGCCACGTGCGCGCGCCTGGGCCGCCTTGAGACCGACGGCCAGCGCGGCATCGAGCTGCGCGGCGCGCTCGGGGTCGGCTCCCGCCATGGCCATGACCCCGGCGTGGATCTTCTCCCAAACGCGCGGCACGGCGAAGAACACCTGCGGGCGGACCTCGGGGAGATACTGCGCAACCTTGCCCGGCTCCGCGCACGTCGTGACTTCGTAGCCGAACGCCACTCCGAGGTAATGCGACACGTTGCGTTCGGCGATATGGGCCATCGGCAGGTACGAGACGAGGCGCGCGCCTTCGACGTCGACATCGCGCAAGGCCTCGCGCAAGCACTTCACCGACCAGGCGACGTTGGCATGATCGATCACCACACCCTTGGGCGGACCCGTGGTTCCGGAGGTGTAGATGATGGTGGCGATATCCTCCGGTTGCGCGGTGGTCGCCAGCGCGTCCAGGTCTCCGGGCTCGTTGGCCAACAGCGCTGTCCACGGGTGAACGTCCTCGGGCGTATCCGCCGTCGGCTCGATGATCGCGATCTCGCGCAGTTGCGGGAGCTGCGGCCGCACGGCCAGGACCCGGCCGAGAAAGCCCTCGTCCTCGACGATCGCCACGGTCGCGCCACAGTGACCCACCAGATACAGAATCTGGTCTTCCGACGACGAGTTGTAGATCGAGATCGGGGTCGCGCCGAGGAGCAGCACGGCGATGTCGGCGACGTGGAACTCGGGGCGGTTGCGCATCATCAGTACCACCCGGTCACCGCGCGTGACCCCCAAGGCCGCGAGTCCGGCGGCGACCCGGCACGCCTGGTCCCCGTATTCGGCGTAGGTCATCTCGTTCCAGGCATCGCCGGCCTTCACTCGCAGCGCGACGTGCTCCGGAAGCGCGCGCACGGTGTCACGAAACAGGCTGGCCACGGTCTGACCCGCCGTGGCCGCTTCGATCTCGTCATTCGTCCACTGCGTCACGCCGTCTCCCGTTTTCCCTGATGAAGGGGACAATGTGTAGCCGACTGGCCGCCGCGAAGCTAGTGAAATCCCCACCGGGGTGGGGAAAAACCCACCGGCGCGGTGGACAAGTCCCCGGTGCCTGTGGATAGCGATCACCGGGGTACGCGATGACCGAAGGGCCCAGAAACTGGGAAGTGACGGAGCGTGGTACTCGAGTCGGCCGGCACCGTTGTCCACACCGTCGTCCCCAGGCTTCGTGCGCCTGTCCCCAACGTTGTCCACAAGCATTGCTTGGTTCACGGACTCGGAACCGTCACACTCTCGCGCGCAGCCCGTCCGGGGAGTTGTTGGGGCCCGCGTCCACGCGCGGTTCTCTACGCCGACGCTCCCCGGGGGGACTGTGGCGGCTCGTCCGGTTGCCCGCCATCCGGTCGCCCGCGCGGCAGCGGTGTCCTCGACCGGGCCAAGACTTCGTCGGTGTCGGCGCCGAGCGCGCGGCCGACGAACCGGACCTCACCGGGGGTTCGAGAGAATCGGGCAATCGGGCCCGGCATCGTGATGCCGTCGACCTCGATGAGCGACTCCCGTTCGACGACGTGGGGATCGCGCGCGACCTCGGCAATCGAATAGACCGGTGCGATCGCCGCGTCGGCGGCCTCGAACGCGGCCATCACCTCGGCCGTCGGGCGCGCTCCGATCCACGCCCGGACCACCGAATCGAGTTCGGTTCGATGCGCCACTCGCCCTTCGAAGGTCGCGAACCGTTCGTCGTCCCCGACACCCAGCAGCACCATGAGCCGCCGGGCCACGGACTCGGCCGACGACGACACCGCCACCCACGCGCCGTCGGCGCACCGATAGGTCCCGCGCGGCACCGTGTACGGGATTCCGCCCCCCAGCCGGGGGTGTTCGTACCCGAGCTGGGCCGACGCACTGTGCAGCGGGCCCATCAAGGACAGCATCGTGTCGAGCAGGTTCACATCCACCACCTGCCCCTCGCCGGTGCGATCCCGGTGGCGGAGCGCCGCGAGGATCGCGAACGCACCCACGATCGCGGTCACCTCGTCGGTCAACGCAATCGGCGGCGGCAGTGGCGCGCCGTCGGGCTCACCGTTGATCGACGCGAACCCGCTCATCGCCTCGGCCATCGTGGCGAACCCCGGGCGTTGCGCATACGGACCGGTCTGACCGAACCCCGTGACCCGGAGGATCACGAGGCCGGGGCGGCGCGCCAGCAGATCGTCGGGAGCCAAGCCGAGCCGCTCAAGGGTACCGGGCCGGAGGTTCTCGACCAGGACGTCGGCATCGTCCAGCAGCCCGAGCAGATCCAAACGCCCGCGCTCGGTCTTGAGGTCGAGCACAATCGTGCGCTTACCGCGCGCCACGAGCTTCCACATGTACGAGTCGCCGTCCGCGGGATCGAGCCAACCCATGCGGCGGGTCCCGTCGCCACCGGGTGCTTCGACCTTGACCACGTCGGCGCCGAAGTCGGCGAGATAGCGAGCGGCGCCGGGCGCGGCGATGACGGTTGCGATGTCGATGACGCGGACGCCGTCCAGTGCTTGCACACCCATCAGGTTAGGGAGCCGCCGGCGTACCACTAGCGTCCACGGCGCATGAAGGTGGTGTGCGCGCCCGCGATTCTGGACTCACCGGCACGGGTCACGGACGCCACGCGGTCGTCGTTCCGGATCGCCGCAGTGCAGCACCGCTGGCACCCTGATCCCGTCGTTCACCGGGCCGCGCTCGCCGAAGGGGTCGAGCTCGCCGCGGCCGCCGGCGCGCAACTTGTCTGTCTGCAAGAGCTCACGCTGTCTCGGTACTTTGCGATCACCGAGACGCCGCCCGAGCCGGTGGTGGCCGAAGACCTCCCCGGGGGGCCGACGCACGGATTCGTCACCGAGCTCGCGCACACGGCTGGCGTTCCGGTGCACGCGTCGTTGTACGAGGCCGCTACCGACGGCGGACTCGGGTTCAACACCGCGATCGTCGTTGCGCCCGACGGCGCGCTGCTCGCCCAGACCCGAAAGCTCCACATTCCTAAGACTGCGGGCTACTACGAGGATCGGTACTTCCGACCCGGTGACTCCGGCCATCCCGTCGTCGCGTTCGACGATGCCCGCATCGGCTTCCCCACGTGTTGGGACCAATGGTTTCCGGAGGTGGCGCGGGCGTACTCACGCGCCGGCGCGGACGTGATCGTGTACCCCACTGCAATCGGCTCCGAGCCCGATCATCCGGGGTTCGACACGCAGCCGATCTGGGAGCACGTGATCCGCGGGAACGGCATCACGAACGGAACGTTCATGGTGGCCGTGAACCGCATCGGCACCGAGATCGCGGGATCGACGTCGATCACGTTCTACGGCTCGTCGTTCATCTCGGACCCTTACGGCCGCGTGTTGGTGCAGGCGCCACGCGACGAGCCGGCGGTGCTCGTCGCCGACCTGGACCTGGACCAACGCCGCGACTGGCTCGACCTCTTCCCCTTCCTCACCACCTGACCCACCCCCCATTTCGGCAACTCGCACCAAAAGCGCAAGCCATGGCTTGCGTTTCTTACGTGGGTTGCGGTCAGCCTGCGATCGCGAGCGCGCGCTTCACGATTCGGAGCACCGACGTCGGACGCTTCGTGAGGTCGATCCAGCTGAACCGCAGGACGGTCCAGCCTTCCGCTTCGAGTGCCTGGTCGCGACGCTCGTCGTTCTCACGATCGGTGATGCTGTCGTGGAACGCGCCGCCATCGGTCTCGACGACGAGCCGACCCGTGCGCCAGGCGAAGTCGACGTCGCCGATCCAACCGCGCCGTCCCGAGATGCCGACCTGACACTCGGGCCGCGGCAGCCCGTGGTCGTCGATGAGTTCGAGGAAGCGGCTCTCGAGCACCGTCGTCGGCGTTTCGTCGCCGTCGAGTCGCTCCTGGACCACCACCCGGAGGCGGGCGGAACCGGTGCGGCCGCGCTCCGCTAGGTCATCGAGGAGCGCCACGAGTTCCGAAATCGAGACTCGACGCTTCGCGAGCGCGGCATCGACACCTCGCGCCAAGCGGCGCGGTCCGACCGTGGCACCGAGATCGAACAGCGCCCGCGCGATGGTGGCGCTCGGAATGCCGTCGACGATCGTGCGATGTGATTCCGGGAGCCGGAATGTCTCCGCCACCCCTTCGAGCGCCAGGGCATGCGGCCGACGCGCCACGACGGCGAAGGCCGGTAGCAACGCGAAGTCGCGGACCCCACCGAGCGCGAGCGCCGTGCTCGACGTGGCGACACCGTCGGCCCCGGCGGAGAGGACCGTCGCCATGACTCGCGAGCGATCGGTCACCGGTGCGCCCGCCAACCGGTAGAGGCGCGGGGTGATCTCGTTCCAGCGGCCGGCGTCGACCCGGTGCGCGATCGCGCCGCGGGTGAAGCCAGCGGCACGCGCCTGCGCCCGAGAGATCACGCCGTGCTGGTTGGCCCCGATATGTGCAATCAACTCGTCCATGAGTCGGACGTTAGGGACAGGGTGTGACAATCCCCGCGAGTTGGCTCCAATCTGACGAACCATCGTAAGAAACGCAAGCCCCAGCTTGCGCTTTTGGTGCGAGTTGCGGGGAGGGGTTAAAAGACGTGGGTGAAGGAGCGGTGGGCGAGGGGGCCGCGGGAGTAGTCGGGGTAGAGGCCGCCGTACAGGTACCGCGTGCGTTCGGACCACGCCAGCGCGTCAGGGGTCGTGAGTCGGTGGACCACCTGGGTGTAGCCGCCCTCGTACACCCGGTACTCGGCCCACACACCGAGGTACTCCTTGACCGCGCCGATCTCCACGAACGGGACGTTGCGGGCTTCGGCGAACCGCCGGATCCGGTTGCGATGCGTGTGACCCGCGAAATAGCCGACGACGTTCTCGCGCCGACCGACGACCGCGGCGAACGCTT
Organism: Acidimicrobiia bacterium; assembly: GCA_031422675.1. GTDB lineage: Bacteria > Actinomycetota > Acidimicrobiia > IMCC26256 > JAENVU01 > JAENVU01. Next base: position 24,578 of record JANPMG010000089.1, read on the forward strand.
CGCTGCTGTCCGGATCGATCCCGAAATAGTTCTTCGACCGCGCCGGTGCGCGCAGATCCCAGATCTGATGGTGACCGAAGACGAGAACCGGACCCGACGTGTCGGCCGCGGTCGCGTCGATCCAGGCGAGCTGATCAGGGGTGATCTGGCCGCCGGCCTCGCCCGGTCGCACGGTGTCGATGATCGCGAGCGTCACGCCGTTCCCGTCGACGGCATAGGGGGCGCCTTCGAGCGCCAGGGTGGGATCCACCATCGCATCGTGGTTCCCGCGCACGTGATGCAGGCGCGCGGCAAGCGGCGCGTACGTGTCGAGGAACAGCTGGTACTCGGCGTCACTCCCCACGCACGTGAGGTCGCCCTTGGCAATCACCACATCCGGTGCCCGCGCGGCGATGGCGTCGACCGCGGCGCGGTTCATCGTGACGGGATAGGGATCTTCGCCGGGCTCGGCCCGTACCCAGGGCCCGAGATCTTCCTCCGGAATCGTGTGAATCATTCCGCAGACGGTCTCGCCGAAGTGCACGTCGTTCACCGTGGCGATGGTGGCGAGAAGTGCGCCCGGCGGGCGGGGCAGCGTGGAGACCATCGCCGGGAGGTGCTCGGTGGGGGCGGCGAGTCCTTCGATCGCGAGCGGGTAGTCCGTCGCCGCATCCAGGCCGCTGAAGTTGGCGATGTGGTACCGGCCGACGGTCACGACCTCGCCATCGCCGAGCCGGGAAGTGACCGTGGCCGGCGCGGCGGTCACGAACGAGACCGTCACTGCGTCGGGTCCGACGGTGACCACCTCGCCGTCGGTGACCGGAGTGGTCACGCTCGGGCTCGGTGCCCGATCCGGCCCGAGAGTCGCCACTCACCGCGTCGCACGCCGGTGCGCCGGCCCGCTAGGCGCGTGGCGTCCACCCACTGCGACCGCGTGTCGGCCGTGGCCGCCTCGCCGTCCGAGGGTGCGAGCACCACGGCGAGTGCGGCGACGATCGCCGCCACTTCCTCGTCGGTGGCGTTCGCGTCGACGACCCGCAACACCGGGCGGGTCGACGCCGAACTGGAAGGCGTCGACGTCACAGCGGAACGTTCCCGTGCTTGCGCGCCGGCAGCTGCTCTTTCTTCGTTCGCAACATCTCCAGCGCATCCGCGAGCACTCGGCGGGTGTCGCGCGGATCGATGACGTCATCGACGAAGCCGCGCTCGGCCGCCTTGTACGGATTGGCGAAGCGTTCCGAGTACTCCTCGACCAGTTCGGCCTTGCGCGTCACGGGATCGGCTGCGGCGTCGATCTCGCGCCGGAAGATGATGTTGGCCGCGCCGTTCGCATCCATCACCGCGATCTCGGCCGACGGCCACGCGTAGGCCAGGTCGGCGCCGATGGACTTCGAGTTCATCACCACGAATGCGCCGCCGTATCCCTTGCGGGTGATGATCTGGACGCGCGGCACCGTCGCCTCGCAGTACGCGTAGAGGAGCTTGGCGCCGTGGCGGATGATGCCGTCGTACTCCTGGTTCGTGCCGGGCAGGAACCCGGGAACGTCGACGAACGTGACCAGCGGGATGTTGAACGCATCGCACGTCCGCACGAACCGCGCCGCCTTCTCGGACGCCTCGATATCCAGACAGCCGGCGAGCACCGCCGGCTGGTTCCCCACGATGCCGACGACGTGGCCGGCCACGCGCGCGAACCCGCAGATGATGTTCATCGCCCAGCGTGCGTTGACCTCGAAGAACTCGCCGTCGTCGACGACTTCGGCGATCACCTTCTTCATGTCGTACGGCTTGTTCGGCGCATCGGGGATGAGTTCGAGGATTCCGTCGCACGCGCGATCCGGCGAGTCTTCGGGCTCGAAGTACGGCGCGTCCTCCAAGTTGTTCGCGGGGAGGAACGAGAGGAGGTACCGGACCTGCTCCAAGCAGGTGGTGTCGTCGTCGTACACGAAGTTCGCGACCCCGGACTTGGACGCGTGCGTCATCGCGCCGCCGAGCTCTTCCTGCGTGACGTCTTCTCCGGTGGCGGCGCGCACGACGTCGGGGCCGGTGATGAACATGTGCGAGGTGCCCTTGACCATGAACACGAAATCGGTCATGGCCGGCGAGTACACCGCGCCGCCCGCGCACGGGCCGAGCACGACACTGATCTGGGGGATCACACCCGACGCGTTCACGTTGCGGCGGAAGATGAGTCCGTAGCCGACGAGCGAGACGACGCCCTCCTGGATCCGCGCGCCGGCACCGTCGTTGAGTCCGATGAACGGCGCGCCGGTGCTCGCGGCGAGATCCATCACCTTGTGGACCTTCTCGGCGAACACTTCACCGAGCGCGCCGCCGAAGACGGTGAAGTCCTGAGCGAAGAGAAAGATCTTCCGACCGTCGACGGTTCCCCACCCGGTGATCACACCATCGGTGGGGGGCCGGTTGTTCTCGATGCCGAAGCCGTGGGCGCGGTGGCGAGCGAGCATGTCGAGCTCGTGGAACGAACCCGGGTCGACCAACACGTCGATGCGCTCGCGAGCGGTCAGCTTGCCTCGGCTGTGTTGGCGTTCGATGGCCTCGGGCGTCCCTGCGTGGAGCGCCTCCTCGCGCCGTTCCGCGAGCTGGTCGAGCCGCTCCTCGATCGGGTGGGCGGCGGGCGCGACGGGTTCTTGAGCTGCCATAAGGCGCAAACCATAACGGCCCGGCACCGCGCGATGACGAGCCGCGCCAAGGACGGGCGGTTACTCCTGGACGAGCTCGATGAGCGTTCCGAACGCACCCTTCGGGTGCACGAACGCGACGGTGGTGCCGCGGCTGCCGGGGCGCGGTGCTTCGTCGATAACGCGATGGCCGGCGGCCTTGACCCGCTCGAGTGCCTCGGCACAGTCGTCCACGCGATAGCCCACGTGGTGAATCCCCTCACCCTTGGTGGCGAGATACTTGGCCACCGGCGAGTCGTCGCGGATCGGGGTGAGCAGCTGGACGTAGGAGTCCGCCACTTTGAGCAAGGCTTCTTCGACGCCGTCCTTCTCGATGATCTCGCGATGGTCGACGGTGCAGCCGAAGGTTTCCTCGTAATAGGCGATCGCCGATTCGAGGTCGGCGACGGCAATGGCAACGTGATCGATCTCGGTGAGCTGCATCCCCGGATCGTACCGATTCACACCGCGGGCTAGGACACCGACTTCACGTCGACCACTACGCGTGGCGTTGGAAGAGGGTGATCTCCGGGAGGAGGCGTTCGCGCATCTCGCCGTTCGTGACGCCCAGACCCGCCTCGGGTGCGAGACACAAGATGCCGAGTTTCCCCTCGTGCTGATTGTGGTGCACCTGGTTGGCGGCTTCACCGGTTTGGTCGAGGGTGAACACCTTCGACATCGTCGGGTGCACCTTGCCCTCGCAGATCGCACGGTTCGCCTCCCACGCTTCGCGGTAGTTCGCGAAGTGGCAGCCCTTCAAGGTCTTGAGGTTCATCCAGAGGTACCGGTTGTCGTACTCGATCATGAAGCCGCTGGTGGCCGCGCAGGTGATGATCATGCCGCCACGCTTCGTGACGAACACCGACGCGCCCATGGTCTGACGACCGGGGTGCTCGAACACGATGTCGACGTCCGAGCCGTTGTTCAGTTCGCGGATCTTCTTGCCGAGCCGACGCCACTCACTGGGGTCCTGCTCCGTGTCGTTCTTCCAGAAGTTGTAGCCCTCGGCCCGACGGTCGATCACCGCCTCAATACCCATCTCGTTCAACAGCGCAACCCGCTTCTCGCTCGACACCACCGCGATCGGGTTGCCACCGCCGTTGCGCACGTACTGGCACGCGTATGCGCCGATGCCACCGGTGGCGCCCCAGACCAGCACCGACTGCCCTTGGGTCATGTGCGAACCGTTCGGGCTCACGATCATGCGGTAGCTCGTGGAGTTGCACAGCGCGTTGACCGCGGCCTCCTCCCACGTGAGGTGCTCGGGCTTGGGCATGAGCTGGTTCGCCTTGACCACGCTCAGATCGGCGAGACCACCGAAGTTCGACTCGAACCCCCAGATGCGTTGGTTGGACGCCATCATCGAGTCGTCGTGCGCGGACGGGTCCTGGTCGTCCAGGTAGTTGCAGTGCACAGTCACGCGGTCGCCGGGCTTCCAGTTGCGCACGGCCGACCCGACGCGCATCACCACACCCGACGCGTCGCTTCCCATCACGTGATACGGCTGATCGTGGCGAGCGGCCCAGTCGCTCTCTTTGCCGAGCCGCTTCAGAAACCCGAACGTGGACACCGGCTCGAAGATCGAAGTCCACACGGTGTTGAAGTTGATCGAACTCGCCATGACCGCGAGCACCACTTCATCCGGCGCGATCTCGGGGAACGGGAACTCCTCCACGCGGGTGGATCGGCTCGGGTTCTTTTCCTCCGACGGCATGCCCGCAAACATTTCCTGGTCTTCGGCCCGGATCAGGGCACCGCGGACACCCTCGGGGATCGGCAGCGCGGCCAGCTCGTCGCCGGGCGCCCCTTCCATGATCGCGGTACGGATGGCGTCGATCTCGCTCGTCATGGCGCCAGACGGTAGTAGCCCGGCGAATTGCTCGTCCGCTCGTGGTCCGGCTGGAGTAGGTCGCCCGGCGAGCGGCGCGAACGAACGAGCAGTCAGATAGCTTCTCGTTCCTACTCGCCGGTAACTCCGCCGGCGGCCTGCTGCTGAGGAGTCGCCATGCCCGGTTCCGTGATCGTTTCCACCGCTCGTACACCGATCGGAAAGTTGTCGGGCGCGCTGGCCTCGCTCAGTGCGATGGACCTCGGTGGCATCGCCATCAAGGGCGCGCTCGAGCGCGCCGGCGTCGGTCCCGAGCAGGTGGACTACGTGATCATGGGTCACGTGCTCCAGGCCGGGGCGGGTCAGATCACCGCGCGCCAGGCTGCGTCGCTGGCCGGGATCCCCATGAGCGTTCCGGCGCTCACGATCAACAAGGTCTGTCTCTCCGGTGTGAACGCGCTGTACCTGGCGGACCAGATGATCCAGAGCGGCGACGCCGAGGTGGTGGTCGCCGGCGGCATGGAGTCGATGACCAATGCGCCGTACCTCTTGCCGAAGGCGCGGGGCGGATTCCGCATGGGCAACGGGGAAGTCGTGGACTCCCTGATCCATGACGGTCTGTGGTGCGCGTTCGACATGGAGCACATGGGCACCGGTACCCAGCGCTACGCGAACGAGCACGAGGTCGAGCGGGCGGTTCAGGACGAGCTCGCGGCGAAGAGTCACGAGCGCGCCGCGGCCGCAATGAAGGAAGGTCGCCTCGCCGACGAGATCGTGGCGGTGCCGGTTCCGCAGCGGAAGGGCGACCCGGTGATGGTCCTCGAAGATGAGGGCGTCCGACCGGAGACCACCTTGGAGTCGTTGGCGAAGCTGCGCCCAGCGTTCTCGAAGGACGGCACGATCACGGCCGGCAACGCGTCGCAGATCTCCGACGGTGCCGCGGCGCTCGTCGTGATGAGTCGCGAGAAGGCCGAAGAACTCGGCGCCACCCCGATCGCCGAACTCGTCGGCTTCGGCATGGTCGCCGGTCCGGACCCGTCGCTCCTGCACCAACCGTCCCGTGCGATCAAGCGTGCACTGGACCAGGCGAACCTCCCGATCGCCGACGTCGACCTCTTCGAACTCAACGAGGCCTTCGCCGCAGTGGGAGTCGCCAGCATGCGTGACCTCGGCATCAATGACGACGTCGTGAACGTGAACGGTGGCGCGATTGCGCTCGGTCACCCCGTCGGCATGTCCGGCGCGCGCATCGTCGGCTCGATCATCCACGAACTCCGCCGCCGTGGCGGTGGCCTCGGCGCCGCCGCCCTCTGCGGTGGTGGCGGCCAAGGCGACGCCGCGCTGATCCGCACTCTGTAACCAAGCGTCGGGTTGGCCGGGTTTGGCGTCAAGGCGACGCCGCGCTGATCCGCACTCTGTCACCAAGCGTCGGGTTGGCGGGGTTGAGGGCTGCGAACGTCTACGGCGTCGATCGTGACGAGGCGACTACGGCCACAGCGATCAAATAAATCGCGATCACCGCGAGGCCAATGCCGAACGAGACCCAGGTCCACGTCTTGGCGTTCTTCGACGCTTGGGACGCGCCGTAGTAGTCGCCGATCGCGACCTTGCCGTTGACCTGTGCCGCATAGACAATCGCCACGATTCCGGCGGGCAAGCAACAAAACAGGGTGCAGAGAATCGCTTGGGCGAGGTACGTCGGGACCTCACCCATCGGCATGCCACCTCCCGGCGGCGCTCCGTATCCACCGCCGGGAGGAGGTGGCAGCGGCGGCGGGGGCGGCGGTGGGAACTGCGTCATCGGCTCTCGTTTCGTTCGGCCGGCGTTTAGCCGGGCGCGAGCAGAGTG
>JANPMG010000090.1:0-7014 GCA_031422675.1 Acidimicrobiia bacterium
CGCGCGACGCAGACGCGGTGGACAGCTTGTCGCGCGAAGTCCCAGCTCAGGGGGTCGCGGCGGATTCCAACGCGCGCGGCAGACGAACGAGCCGCGGCATAAACCCGCCGGCTCCGTAATGGAGCGTGAGGGTTCGAATCCCCTCTCCGGGCACGCTGGTGATGCAGACGCACACTTCCGCGATGTCAGTGGTTGTCGATTCGCGTTTTGTGGACCGCGTGTCCCTGGGGAGTGCCGAACGTGTCCGGAGAATCCAACGCCGGAGTCGTCGCCAAGCTCGGTCGGAACACCTGCGGTGTCTTCACGGGCGCGGTCGCGGCGGCGGCGAGGCGCTCCGCCGGCGCGTCGTATGCCCCTCGAGGTCCTGACCCGACGTGTCTTGTGCGGCCTCGGCGTTGTACCGGTGTCCGTCTCGGCGGTGCCGCGGTCGTGGAGTTCGCGTCGCCGAACCGACCGGCGAAGCCTCTCTATCGAGGAGGTGTCGGTCGACCAGGCGACTCCCGTACGATCAGGACGAATGATCGACAACCCCCTCGGGGCCGCGGCGGAACAGTTCACGGAGCGGCTCACGCCGGTGGTGCTCAGCTGGCCCGAGTCGGGGGGTGCTGATCCCGACCGGGTGCGTCACGGGCTTTTTCTCGAGGCCCGCCGGCTCGCGGCCGGGTTTGCGTGTGCCAACGGCCGCCTGAGTGGCGACGAGTTGCACGGCCTACGAGCCACCTTCGCCGCGGTCGATCCCGACCTGGCGATCGGAACAATTGCGGACCTGCGGGATTCGGGTGTCGTCGAGCGTGATCGGGATGCGCTGGACGCTCCCTCCGATCTCTTTCTCCGGCTGGTGGAACTCGACCGCGTGGCAAGCTCCACCGATGGGTGGGCCTACTACGAGTGTGCGCTCGCATTGGGCCACGCGGTGTGCGCGCTCGCGCCGTTTCCCACGTCGGCAACGTTGCGCGCGCTCGACCGATATCGAAATCTCCTGCTCGATGCTCTGCGCACGACGGGCGTCCATCGGCCTGATACCAAGGTCGTCCACTCGTTCGCCGAGCGCGGAGAACCGACGCAGCCGGAAGTGCAGCCGGTCGTCGCCCCCGAGCCCGCGGCGTCGCTCGATGACTTGCTCGACGAGTTGGATGCCTTGGTCGGGCTGGCCGCGGTCAAAGCCGAGGTCCGCCGCATTGTGGATCTCACCCGCGTCCAGCAACTCCGACGCAAGCACGAGCTTCCGGTGGTGGATCGGAGCCGTCATCTGGTATTCGTCGGGAACCCGGGTACAGGCAAGACGACGGTGGCTCGGCTCCTCGCGCGTATCTACCTGGCGCTCGGCACCCTGGGGAAAGGTCATCTCGTCGAGACCGACCGCAGCGGACTCGTGAGCGGATACGTCGGCCAGACCGCGCCCAACGTGGTGGAAGTCGCCCGTTCCGCACTCGGCGGAATGTTGTTCATCGATGAGGCCTACGCACTGACCGTGGACAGCCCGCAGGATTTCGGGCGGGAAGCGGTCGCGGCGTTGCTGAAGGTGATGGAAGACGAACGCGATGAGTTGGTCGTGGTGGCCGCGGGCTATCCCGCTCCGATGGAGTTGTTCCTCGACTCGAACCCCGGTCTGCGGTCGCGGTTCCCGCAGACCATTGTGTTCCCTGACTACAGCACCGACGATCTCCTCGAGATTTTCGATTCGCTCTCGCGGTCGCAGGAGTACCACGCAACGCCGGATGCGCGAACGCGAGTGCAGGAGCACTTCAATGCCGCGCCACGGGGGCCGAGTTTCGGAAACGCGCGCATGGCGCGCAACGTGTTCGAGGCCGCGGTGGCTCGCCATGCTTCTCGGGTGGCGCCCCTCGATGCACCGACCCGCGAAGATCTGAGTGTGCTCCTGCCTGTCGACTTCCCGGAGACCGCGGACGCGGCAACCGAAACCGGGGAGTCCACATGATGGGCCGCCGCGCCGTGGCGGTCATGGTTGCGGCCCTCCTGATCGGTGGTGCGGTCGCCGTGCGACGGTGGGTCATTGACGGCGAATCCAATCGCGGGGACCAGGTTGGCTCGACGTTGCGCCTCGCCTGTTCCGCCGAGCTCGCCGCCACCTGTCGCACATTGCAGGACGAAGACGGAGTCGTTGTCGAGATCGCGCCGGCGGGAGAAATTGCGCGCGCCCTGACCGAAGGATCGGCGGGGGATCAACCGTGGGACGGTTGGCTGGCGGTTGCGCCGTGGCCGGAAGGAGTCCGTGACGCGCGGGTTCGCAACGGTCTGCCGGGCCTGCTCGGCGTTACCTCGACCCCGGTCGGGCGTTCGCCGCTCGTGATTGCGTTGCGCAAGGACCGGGCCGAAGTGCTCGAGGGCGCGTGTGGCGCGGACGGAATCACCTGGCGCTGCATTGGGGAACAAGCCGGGCGCGCCTGGTCAGATTTGGGTGGGCTCGCCGAGTGGGGTGTTCTGCGTCCGGCGCACGCCGAGCCGGTGCAGGACGGGATCGGGCGCCTCGTGGTCGGCCAAGCGGTCGGACACTTCCTCGCCACGCCCGAACTTCGGGTCGGGGCCGTGGCGCGCATCGACTGGGAGGGGAGCGATGCGTTCGGCGCGTGGTTCGGTCGGCTGGAGAATGCTGTGCCGTCGGACGCGTTTGGATCCGGGGCCACGACCCCGTTTCGCCGGTGGATCGTGACCGGACTCGTGGCGTCCGACGCGGTGGCAGGGCTTGAAGCTGAGGTTGTCCCTGGATTGGCAGCGGCGGCTTCATCGTTGCGCAGTCGCACGCGTGTGGTCTACCCGATGCCACTCTCGACCGCAGACGTGGTGTTCGTCCCGGTCGGTGCCCGCGGCGCGGACCTCGAGGAGTTTGGGACCAGTAGCGTCGCGCGGCAATCGCTCGCCATCAACGGCTGGCGCGTCCAAGGGCAACCGAGCGCCGACGGGATTCCGAAGTCGCCCCGCTTGCCCGACACGAATGGTTTGCCGGCGGCGGGAGTGCTGGAAGCGCTGGCGGGTTTGTGGGGGGAGATCATTCGATGAGTGCAGGGAAGCGGAGCCGGTCAGGGGTTCGGGCGCGAACCGGTCGATGGGTATCGGTCGGAGTCGTCGCGGTCGTTCTGCTCGCGGCATGCACGAGTACCGGCGTTTCTGATGGCTCATCCGGGCTCGAAGATCCCGGCGACTGCGTTCCGGTCGACATGGTGGTGTCGTCCGAGAAACTGGCGTTGCTCACCGACCTGGCGCACGAGTTCAACGATTCCCCGCAGGCGGAACTCGGTGGTGGCGAGTGTGGGTTCGTTCGCGTCAGGAAAGTGGCGTCGGGCGCGGCCGCGACATTGCTGGCCAACGGCTGGCCGGACCGGACGGTGAACGGCGAGCCTCCGACGGTGTGGTCCCCGGCGGCCAGTTCGTGGGGTGCGGTCCTGAACCAGCGCCTCGCGGAGAAGGACGAACCGGAGATGGCGCCCGCGAGCGATTCCTTCATGGTCACGCCACTCGTGATCGCGATGCCCAAGCCCATGGCCGAGGCGCTCGGATGGCCGAAGACTCCCATCGGTTGGGAAGACGTGCTGCGGTTGTCACGGGACCCTGCAGGGTGGGCCGCGTACGGCCACCCGGAGTGGGGCGCGTTCAAACTCGGCAAGACGAACCCGAACTACTCCACGAGCGGGCTGCACGCGCGTATCGCCCAGTACTACGCCGCCACCGGCAAGACGTCGGACCTCACGCTGGAAGACGTCGAACGCCCTGAGGTCGAGGACTTTGCGCGCGGGATCGAGTCGGCGGTTGTGCACTACGGCGACATCTCACTCACGTTCCTGAACAACCTCTACCGCAACGACGCCCGCGGTACCGCGTTGACGTACGTTTCGGCGGTCGCCGTCGAAGAGAAGTCGGTGCTCGATTACAACCGCGGGAACCCGGACGGCATCCTGGACCCGGGAGAAACCGCCCGCGCGCCCCGCGTTCCGCTGGTCGCGGTGTACCCCAAAGAGGGGACTGTCTTCTCCGACAATCCGTTCATCGTGCTCGACGCGCCGTGGGTCACCGCACCAGCGCGTACGGCGGCGCGACGGTTCGAAACATTCATTCAGCGGCCGATAGCCCAACGGCGGGCGCTCCGGGGTGGTTTCCGGCCCGGGAACTCCAGCGTTCCGGTCGGGAACCCGATCAACGCGGCGAACGGCCTGGACCCGAACCAGCCGCAAACTCTCCTCGAGGTTCCGAAGCCGGATGTGTTGACCCGCGTGCTGGATAAGTGGGAGGACGACCGCAAGCGGGCTCGGGTGCTGCTGCTGCTTGATGTATCCGGGTCCATGGGCGAGCCCGCGGGTGATGGCACCAAGCTCGACCTCGCCAAGCAGGCGGCGATCGATTCGCTCGCTCTGTTCGCGGACGACGATGAGGTCGGCCTGAGAATTTTCTCGACCGGCCTCGGTCCCGATGAATCCAACGACTGGCTTGACCTCGTGCCGGTCGGCCCCTTTGCCGGGAACCGAGAACTGATCGCGCAACGGATCGATGCGCTGACTCCCGTGGCCGGGACCCCCCTGTACACCTCGACTCGTGACGCCTACAACGCGATGATCGACGGGTACGACGAAGCGCGGATCAACGCGGTGGTCCTCCTGACCGACGGTCGCAACGAAGATGACCGCAACACTGATCTCGATGGGCTCTTGAAGGCGCTGCGGGCTCAGAGCACGGGTGAGCAGTCCAAGCAGGTCCGGGTCTTCGCGATTGCGTACGGGGAGGACGCGGACCTCGAGACGCTGCGCCGAATGGCGGACGCGACCAACGCCCAGGTGTACGACGCATCGGACGCGACGACGATCTCGGCGGTGTTCACCTCGGTGGTGAGCAACTTCTGAGCATGGACCTCCTCGACCGTCTTCCCGAGCGATTCAAGAGCCGCTCCACGGCGGACGCGGTGATGGCACCGTCGGCGATCGTGGCCGGTGGCGCGGCCGCGGCCGCGGGAATCTTGCTAGCCGCGCCATTGGCCGCGGTTGTCGGCCTCGGCGCGGTCGCCTATGCAGGTGTTGTCGCGTTGGCGCTGCCTCGCCGCACTCGGACAGCTCGGATTGATCCGCGGAGTATTCGGGAGCCGTGGGGCTCATTCGTCGCAGAGGCACTCCGTGCGCAGCGGCGCTTTGCCGAGACCGTGAGCTCAGTTCCGGATGGGCCGGTGCGAGATCGGCTGGTGGAGATCGGGGTCCGGATCGATGCGGCGGTGCAGGAGTGTTGGCGAGTGGCGCGTCGAGGTGCAGCGTTGGACAACGGTGTCGCATCACTCGACCTCCACGACGTCCGCTCGCGCCTGGAGCAGACTCGCTCGACGGCCCCGAACTCACCGACCGGTGTGGATTCTCGCGATCGAACAGTCGAGGCGTTGGAAGCCCAACTGGCGTCCGGTGAGCGAATCGAGACTGTCGCCACCAACGCGCGGGATCGATTGAGTTTGCTGGACGCACGCCTGGACGAAGCGGTAGCCCGCGCGGTTGAGCTATCGCTCCGGGCCGACGACGTCAGTGTGCTGGTGGGTCTGGGCGACGACGTGGAGAATCTCATCGGGGACCTGGAATCTCTGCGGCTGGGGCTCGAAGAAGTCGGCGCCGCCCAGTAAGTCTCGCGGGCGATCAACCGATCGCCTGGCCGTCGAGGTCCTTCGGTTTCGGTGCCGGTCTAGGGTGAGAACATGTTCAGAGCGATCAAACGGTGGTGGAAGTACCTCGGCACGAAGCTCGGAAGCAGCCTGGAAGAGAAGGCGGATCCGAAGATCCAGCTCGAGCAGGCGATTCAGGAGGCGCAGGATCAACATCGTCGGCTGACCGAGCAGGCCGCCAACGTGATTGCGCATCAGAAGCAGACGGAGATGCGGCTCGAACGGGCGGAAGAGGAGCTGGAAAAGGTCACGGGTAGCGCGCGGCAGGCGCTGATCCTCACCGACGAACAGGCGACCAAGGGCGACACGGCCAAGGCGCTCGACTACCAGCAGGCCGCGGAGTCGTTCGCGAATCGTCTGATCACGCTCGAACATGAGGTCGAAGGACTCAAGGCCCTGTTGTTGGATGCGGCGAAGAATGCCGATGCCGCGAAGATTGCGGTGAAGCAGAACGCATCGGCACTGCAGAAGAAACTCGGCGAGAAGCAGAAGTTCCTGAGTCAGCTCGACCAGGCGAAAATGCAAGAGCAGATGAACAAGGCCGTCACGCAGCTGAACGCCACCGTCGGCGACGACGTGCCGACATTTGAGCAGGTGCGCATCAAGATCGAGGCGCGCGCGGCGCGGGCGGCGGGTATGGCCGAATTGCAGGGCTCGGGCATCGAGGCGCGGACCTTGGAAGTGGAACAGGCCCAGGCCGATGCCGAAGCCAAGGCCCGCTTGTCTGCACTCCGGACTCAGTTGGGTCTCCCTGGTCCGGTCGAGCAGGCGACCCCTGCCGCGCCGGCGTCCGCACCAATTGTTGAGTCACCTGCATCGCAACCCGCCACCGAGGCCTCGCCGTGACGACCGGGCCCGCCAACCCCTCGACCATGTCTTTTCGATGACTCGCGGCTCGAAGTAGCTGCCGTGGTACCGCGGCCAGTCCGCGGTTGGACCTACTGGTCTTCCAACTTCGATCGTGTGTGGGCGCCCGGCGCGTGACGCCACCGACTCGGATCACTTGGTCGTTCGGATGCTCCTGCAGCGTCGCCTCGACGGCGCCGCAAACCTCGCCTAGCCTGCGAAACGGGACGACTTCGGGCTGAGGATGGACAGATGGGACGGCAATACAGGTTTCTCACCGCGCTCGGTACGACCGTCGCGGTCGTCGGGTTCGGCGTCGGCGGGCTCGCCGGCACCGGTCACGCGCTGATCTCCACCAACCAACCGACGCTGCGGCTGAACCGGCTGATCCGCACCACCCCGTTCGTGGGCTCGACGGTCAGCGTCCGCGACAACGAGGGCAGCGCGTACGTGGCGCCGGACAACGCGCTCTGGCTCGCCGACGACAACGGCGACGCGATCCGCGAGATCGACCGCACGACCGG
>JANPMG010000091.1:0-14488 GCA_031422675.1 Acidimicrobiia bacterium
GGAATCGGCGATCTCGAACCGGCGCACCGTGAGGTCGCCGAAGGTCTCGATCTGATCGAGGTCCACGATGCCCTGCTTGTACAACTCGAGCACGGCGAGGAACCGGACGATCACCTCGATGCGGTCGTCGATGCCCGCGACGAGAGTCCGGAAGTTGACCGGCCGCGTGTGGTTCAGGGAGAGGAGGAGCGCATCCGCGGCGTCGCGCACGCTGATCCGGATCGGCGCGACGTGGAAGAGATCCACCTCGGGCGGAGGTGGCGGCGGGGTCAAACCCCGAATGGCCGCAGCTGCGAGTTGGGCCGGGGTCACCCGGACCAGGGGGTCGGGCGAGAGGGACCGGAATGGTTCTTCGGGTCCGGCCGAGCGCGACACCACGCGTGCGCCGCGGCGCAGCATGGCCTGGAGGACCTTCGCCGCGTCCTTGAAGGTCTTGCACTCGAGCAGGCGGGCGAGCAGCAGATCTCGCTCCTCGAACCGCAGCAGCTCTTCGTCCAGCTCGAACATCTCCGCGCCCGGCAGCAAGCGGCGTACCTTCAGCTCGATGAGCGTGGACGCGATGAGGAGGAACTCGGTGGCCGTGTTCAGATCGACGCGGTCCAGCTTCTCGACCTCCACCATGAACCGGTCGATCACCTCGGCGATCGAGACGTCCCAGATGTCCACCTCTTCCTTGAGGATGAGGTGGAGGAGGAGGTCGAACGGCCCCTCGTAGACCGGTGTCGTCACTGCGTAGGACATGCGAAGAACGACCCTAGTCACCGTACGGCGCGCGATTTGGGACCATCTGGGGCCGGGCCACGCCACTAACTTCAGCCCGATGGCACGACAGTTTTCGGGGATCAAGCCGTCCGGGGAGATGCATCTCGGCAACTTCGTCGGGGCGGTGGGGCGCTGGGTCGACCAGCAGGACGACGGCATCTTCTGCGTGGTCGATCTCCATGCCATGACCGTGCCGTTCGACCCGCCCGCACTCACCGCGGAGACCACCCGGCTGGCGGCGCTGCTCCTCGCCGCCGGGCTCGATCCGAGCCGTTGCACCCTCTTCGTGCAGAGCCACGTGCCGGCGGTCACCGAACTCACGTGGATCCTCAACTGCGTGGCCACGGTCGGAGAGTTGCGCCGCATGACCCAGTTCAAGGAGAAGGGTGAGGGGCAGGAGTCGGTCAGCGCCGGACTGCTCGATTACCCGGTCCTCATGGCCGCGGACATCCTCCTCTACGACACCGACGAAGTACCGGTCGGTGAGGACCAGATCCAGCACGTGGAACTCACGCGCGACATCGCCAGCCGTTTCAACCATCGCTTCGGCGCCACGCTGGTGGTTCCGAAGGCGACCGTCCCGCCGGTGGGCGCGCGTATCAAGGACCTGCAGAACCCCACGGCGAAGATGAGCAAGTCAGTGGAATCACCCCAGGGCACGATCCTCGTGCTCGACGCGCCGGCGCTCATCACCAAGAAGGTGAAGTCCGCGGTCACCGATTCCGAGACCGAAGTTCGATTCGACGTGGACGCGAAGCCGGGCGTGTCGAACCTGTTGTCGCTGCTCTCGGTGGCGACGGGTCAACCGGTGACCGCGCTCGAAGCCGAGTACGCCACTTCGGGCTACGGCACGTTCAAGTTGGCCGTCGCCGACGCGTTGGTGGAGTTCCTGCGCCCGACCCGCGAGCGCTACGACACGTTGGCCGCGGATCCCGCCGAACTCGGCCGCCAACTCGCAGTGGGCGCGCAGCGCGCGCAAGAGATCGCCGACGCCACGATGACGCGCGTCCGCGCCGCCACCGGCCTCCTCCCCCGCTGACCCGTCGCGACGCGCCCCGCGTCTCGATCCGCATCCCCCCTTTCCGCAACTCGCACCAGAAACGCAAGCTATGGCTTGCCGTTTTGGTGCGAGTTGCCGGTCGGGTTGGCTCAGGTGGGGGCGTGGCGTTCGACGGGGGCGTGGGAAATCTCCGCGGCGGATCCGAACGTCAGCGACGTGAGTGAGAACTCGATGTAGTCACCGATGTTGGCCACACCGAGGACGCAGGTCCCGGGGGCGGCACCGCAATCCACCGCCGTGCCGTTGATCATCACGACCTTGCGCACCGGGTACGTCGTGGAGAACGCACCCGTCCCATCCGAGTTCAGCAGCTTGGCGCCGTTGATGTCGCAGTTGTTGATGGTTCGGGTACCCGCGAGACAGGTGGTCATGCCGATCATCGCGAACGGCGAGAAGCCGGAACCGCTCACGGTCACGACCTGACCGTCGGTGAGATCGGAGTGTGGCGTCACCGTCACCGGTGGGCCGGGCGGCTCCGGCGAATGTGGATCGAAGCCGACGGGAACGTCGGCGAAACCGTCCAAGAAGTCGAAGTCGTCACCGGAAGAAATCCGCACGACGCATCGGCCGAACGACGCGGCGCAATCGATCGGATCCGGTTGACCGCTCGTGATGAAGCGGCGAGCGGTGAAGGTGGTCTCGACATTCCCATGGGCGTCGGCGGTCCGAGAATCGTTGTAATTCCCGCCGGCGCACTGCAGGAAGGGGAACGGGAACGGGTCGGGCAGGCCGACTGCGCACTGTTGGACGATGATCCGGCCGTTGGGCGTGAAGCCCGAGCCGTTCACATGAACGCTCTGCTTCCAACCCAGGTCCGTGTCCGGCGCCACCCGCGCCGTGGGCGGCGGCGGAATCGGCGCGTGCGGATCGAAGCTGATCGGCGCACTGGCCCGATCACCGTCGTCGCTCGTGAGTTCGACCGTGCACTCGGTGCCCGGGTCGAGACAGTCAATCGTGGTGCCCGAATAGTCGACGAACCGACGCCGAACCTCCACCGAGGTCACGACGTTGCCGGAACTGTCGGCCTGGGTCCCACTGAAACCGCGGCACGATCCGTACGTCGTGGTGCCGACGCACACCTCCGCGTAGACGAACTCGTTGGGCGTGAACCCGCTCCCGGTCACTGCGACCGTGGCGCGGAACGCGAGTCCGGTCGACGGGTCGACCGTCATGGTGGGGGGCGGTGCCACCGGCAATGCCGGATCGAACGACAGGGGAATCGAGGCCGGAGATTCGAACCCTTCGTCGGTGTACGCCTCGAGCGTGCACCCCGCAACGACGCAGTCCACCAGCTCGGGCGGGCCCGGCTCGTCGAGGAAGCGGTAACGGTAGATCTGGCGCCGCACGGTCACATCGGCCGAGAAGCTGCCGTCCGGTGCGACGAAAACCGGAGTGTTGATGTACCGACAACCGTCGTTGGTCGCCAGACATTGCTGGAACCACAGACCGGTGTTTCCATCGAAGTTCGCACCGGTGACGCGAATGGTCTGGCGATCCGCAAGACCGGTGGTGGGATCGGCGGTGATACTCGGCGGCGGCGGGATCGGCTGGTTCGGGTCAAAGGTGATCGGCGCCCACACGTTGTAGTCCGGGTCCTGGTAGCTCCGGGTGCGGATCTCACACGCAACCGCGAGACAGTCGGTGGGGCTCCCGTCGACCGTGCGGGCCCGGAGTCGTACGGAGAGGTCGACGCTGAAGTTGCCCTGCGGGTCGACGCCCGAGGTTTCCTCGCCGAGATAGACCACCGACGAGCAGTACGGCGAGCCGACGGCACATTGGCTCACCTCGAGGTAACCGCTTGTCGAGAATCCCGTCCCCGAGACTCTGACCACATCCCGATTCAGGAGGTTGGTGTTCGGCGTCACGGTCAGCACCGGGTTGGGACGAGGCGCGTTCGGGTCGAACTCGAGTAGTGAGAACGCGGCGCGGGCTTGATCGTTGATCACGGCCCCGCCGAGGATGCAGGTGCCGGGCGCGTCGTCACAGCGCAGCGTGGTGCCGCCGATGTTGAGCGTGCGCCGGACCCTGAAGGTCAGCGTGAAGCCCCCGCTGGCATCGGGTTGGGGAAACGCGAGGTTGGAGAGGTCACAGCCGTCCTGACCCACAGCGCCGGCGCGGCACTGGCCCACACCGATGCCACCCGACGGAACCACGGTGGACGTGAATCCGGTGCCGACGACGGTCACCGGCTGACCGCCCACCAGGTTGGTGTGCGGCGTCACCGTGATCGTCGGCGCATCACCGGCCGGGACGCCGGGGACCGCGCCCGACGCAGTCGTCGGCGTCGTGGCCTTGGTCGGGATCGCGGGAAACGGGACTGACGTGGCCACCGAAAGTGGCGGGGTCGGGTCCGGCTCATGACCGTTCGTACCGGCGCCGCCGCTGTCGGTGGCCACCGGCACGAGTGCCAACGCCGCCAATCCGGCGAGTACCACGCTCCGTTGCAGGATCCTGCCCATCCTCGACCTCCCGATGTCGTTGGCGGCACGCTACCCGGTGATACGGCGCGGGGGAAGGTTTGGTTCCTGCGTCCCGGTTTGCGCCCGGGTGACTGCCGGTCAGTGATCGGCGCGGTCGAGGACCGTGAGAATCTGGCGCGGGATCGAGGACTGTACGAATCGCTCCGGGTGGTGATGCAGCTCGGACCACACCGCCGCTGCTTCGCTGCCGCCCACCGCGCGAATCTGTTCCGCACCGAGTTCGCCATGGCTCTGATACCGGCCAACCCGCGCCCGCCAGCCGGCCCGGTCGGTCCACCCGGCGATCCGGTCGGCCCCAGCGGCGGCTGCGATCACGGTGGCAAAGACGCGGCCGAACACCCCGAGGTGGGCGTCGTACTTGCCGACGTCGTGGAGCAGCGCGGCCCGCACCCACACCGGGTCCGCGTCCGCACCGAGCGCGGTCTCCACCACGCGCGCGCTGTGCACGAGATGACGGCGATCGGTATCGGACAACCGCCGGAACAGTGCGAGTTCGCCCGGGGTCACGATCGTCTCGACCCACGCCTCATCGTGCGCACTCGGCGGCCGCGTGTTCAACGAGGTGAAGAAGCGGCGGACGTAGTGCCCGATCACGAGACGACGAAGTCGGCCAGGTTCTCAACCAACGGTGAGATCACCTTGTTCGCGAGTCCAGTCCAGAAGATGAGGACGAACAGGACGACGAGGCCGTACGGTCGGAACTGATACCAACGAGGGCGCCACGAGTCGGGCATGAAGCGCTCAAAGATCGCCGACCCGTCGAGCGGTGGGATCGGCAACAGGTTGAAGACGCCCAACGACAGGTTGACGATCGCGAAGAGGAACAAGATCCGGAACTCGATCGGCGTCTCGGACAGGCTCACGAATCGCGCGTTGTCGATACCACGGAAAACGAAGTGCGCGGCGAGTGCCGCGATCGACATCAGGAAGAGGTTGGTGGCCGGTCCGGCGAGGCTCACCCACAAGAAGTCCCGCTTCGGGTTGTGCAGCCGACTCGGGTCGACCGGCACCGGCTTGGCGTAACCGATCCCGGCGAATCCCGACAGCGCCGCCAACGCCGGCAGGATCACGGAACCGAACGGATCGATGTGGGGGATCGGGTTCAGCGTGAGCCGGCCGGCTCGCTTCGCAGTGTCGTCTCCGAGCCAGAGCGCCACCACGCCGTGGCTGATCTCGTGGAGGATGACCGCCACCACGAGGGCGACGAAGAAGATGACCGTATCGGCGTCGAGCGCCACTCGATCAGTGCTGCTTTGACGCGCAGGTGATGCAGTAGCGCGCCGCGGGAACTGCTTCGAGTCGGGTCGGCGGGATGGTCGTCCCGCAGTCCTCGCAGGTCCCGTACTCCCCGGCCTCGATCTTGGCCAACGCGGCGTCGACGTCGGTCAGGTTCTCGGTGAGCGATCCGGCCAGGGCGTCGACCTCACCCCGTTCGGCCGTCACCTGACCCGAGTCGGCGAAACCCCCGTCGAACTCGAGCTCGGTGGTGCCCGGCGTGCGTCCCATGTGGGCGAGCTGGGTCAGCAGGTGGTCGCGTTCAGCGAGCAGCGCGTCGCGTTGGGTCGAGAGATCGGTGGTCGACATGGCGGGCAAGCCTACCGGCGGGGCACCCGAGCCCTGGTCGCACGGGGGTGCGCGAGTTCATAGACCGCACGCAAGCGTTCCGGCGACACCTTCGTGTACACCTGGGTGGTCGACAAACTGGCGTGCCCCAGCAGCTCCTGGACCACTCGGATGTCGGCGCCGTGCTCGATCATGTGGGTGGCGCAGGAGTGGCGCAGCACGTGTGGTGACAGCGTGCCGGGCGTGATCCCCACTCGCTCCCCCGCCGCCGTGACCAACTTCCAGCAGCTCTGGCGGCTCAGCCGGCCGCCGCGAGCGTTGAGCAGGAGTGGATCGCCGGGCACCCGGCGCGTGCCCGGTCGTTCGAGTTCGGGCCGACCGTGCATCAGGTAGTCGGTGATCGCCTGCCGAGCGCTGCGCCCGACGGGAACCACCCGTTCCTTTGAGCCCTTGCCGAGCACCCGGACCAACCCGTCCTCGAGATCGAGGTCATCGCGATCGAGGCCGACGAGTTCACTGATCCGCACCCCGGTCGCGTACAACGTCTCGAGGATGGCGCGGTCCCGGAGCGGGCGGGGGTCGTCGCCGTCGATCGCTCCGAGAAGCGCGTCGACTTCGGCTTCGGTCAGGGCCTTCGGAAGTCCTTGCGGTACTCGTGGGGCGCCCACCTCTTCGCTCGGATCCGTCGCCACCAAACCCTCGTCCACACAGAATCGGTGAAAGCTCCGCACGGCCACCAGCGCGCGCGCGATCGACGCGGGCGCGAACCGCGGCCCACCCGCTTCGTCGCGTGCCCGCTTCAGGTGGTCGACGTACTCGCTCACGGTGGCTTCACGCACGGCCTGGGCGTCGTCGAAGCCGTGGCGACGGAGGTACTGCTCGTAGCGACGGAGATCGCGCCGGTACGCCGCGAGTGAGTTCTGGGCCAGACCGCGTTCGACGGTCAGCCAGGTTTCGTGTTCGAGCAACAGCCGCGAGAGCGCGTCGGCGCCGTCGGGCATTGCCGCGGCCTCAGACGACCGACGACGAGTCGCGCAGTTCCGAGTTCTCGGCCAGCGGCAGCCGCGGGGCCCGACCCTCGGCCCGGTCCTTGGCGGCGAGCAGGAAACCCGAGAACAACGGGTGGGGCCGATCCGGACGGCTCTTGAACTCCGGGTGCGCTTGGGTGGCGACGAAGTACGGATGCACCGACCGCGGGAGTTCGATGAACTCCACGAGCCGATCGTCGGGCGACGCACCCGACATCACGAGCCCACCCTCGACGAGGCGACGCCGGTACTGATTGCTCACTTCGTAACGGTGGCGGTGGCGTTCGTAGACCACTTCTTCGCCGTAGAGCTCACGCACGATCGAACCCGGCGCCAACTTGGCCGGATACGCACCGAGGCGCATGGTGCCACCCATCTCGACGACCTCACGCTGATCGTCCATGAGGTCGATCACCTTGTGCGGGCTCTGGGTATCGAACTCGGCCGAGTTCGCACCGGCGAGACCACACGCGTCACGGGCGAACTCGATCGTGGCGCAATGCAGACCGAGACAGAGTCCGAGGAACGGAATCTGTTGCAGCCGCGCGAACCCGGCCGCCGCGATCTTGCCTTCGATCCCGCGGAACCCGAAACCACCGGGGATCACGATGCCGTCGAGCTCACGCAACCGACCTTCCGCGAGCAGGCCTTCGGTGTCGTCCGACGCGATCCAGTCGATCACCACCTTCGCTCCGCATGCGTACCCGCCGTGACGGAGCGCTTCGGCCACCGAGAGGTACGCGTCGGGCAAGGTGACGTACTTGCCGACCACGCCGATCCGGACTTCGAAGTCCGCGGCCCGCACCTGGTCCACGAGCGCCTGCCAGCGGGTGAGATCGGGCGGCGTGTCGTCGAGTCGCAACATCGAGCACACGTAGTCGTCGAGACCTTCGTCGTGAAGGACGAGCGGAATCTCATAGAGCGTGTCGGCGTCGATGGCCGACACGATGCCGCGCTCGGGAACGTCGCAGAGCTGGCTGATCTTCTCCTTGAGGCGAGTGGGAATCGGGCGGTCCGAGCGGCACACGATCGCGTCGGGCTGAATACCGCGGCTGCGTAACTCGGTGACCGAGTGCTGCGTGGGCTTCGTCTTCTGCTCGCCGGACGGACCGATGAACGGCACCAGTGTGACGTGCACGTAGAAGACGTTGTCGCGCCCCACATCCTTGCGGAACTGACGAATCGCTTCGAGGAACGGAAGGATCTCGATGTCGCCGACGGTGC
Source organism: Acidimicrobiia bacterium (assembly GCA_031422675.1). Taxonomy (GTDB): domain Bacteria; phylum Actinomycetota; class Acidimicrobiia; order IMCC26256; family JAENVU01; genus JAENVU01. The sequence goes on from JANPMG010000091.1 coordinate 8,118, forward strand.
CGCCGACTTCGGTGATGACCACGTCCACGTCTTCGGTCGCGAGCGAGAGGATCCGGTCCTTGATCTCGTTCGTGATGTGCGGGATCACCTGCACGGTGTCACCGAGGTAGGCGCCGTGACGTTCTTTCGCGAGCACCGCTTGGTAGATCGATCCGGTGGTCGCGTTGCTCTTGCGATTGAGCGGCACATCGACGAAGCGCTCGTAGTGGCCGAGGTCCAGGTCCGTCTCGCCGCCGTCGTCGGTGACGAACACCTCACCGTGCTGGAACGGGTTCATCGTGCCGGGGTCGACGTTGATGTACGGGTCCAGCTTCTGCATCGTGACGCGCAGACCACGAGCCTTCAGCAGTCGCCCGAGCGACGATGCGGTGAGACCCTTGCCGAGACTCGACGCCACGCCACCCGTCACGAAAATGTGCTTCGCCACACCCATCTCCTACCTTCTGGCGGCGCAGCCGCGCCGCGGCGAGCATCCGACGGACCCGGAATCGCTCCTTCGTCGCTCCCGGGCTCCTCTGGAGGCCGCACCCTTGTGAACGACCGAGCGGTACTCCTACCCTCTGGCGGCGCAGCCGCGCCGCGGCGAGCATCCGACGGACCCGGAATCGCTCCTTCGTCGCTCCCGGGCTCCTCTGGATGCCGTAAAAACCTCGAGCGTCGGTCCCGGTTGCGCTCCTTCGTCGCTCCCGGGCTCTTCTGGATGCCGCAAAGAACTCCTGCCGGGGTCCGGGTCGCCTCTGGATGGCGCAGGTCGGGGTCAGCGAATGCGAACTCTTTCCGACCCAGTGCTCGGTCCCGGATGCGCGCGGTGCTCACGGGAGATCGACGGTACCAGGTCATCACCAGCACTCCGGTGATCCGGGCGGACAGGTCCCGTACGCTGAGAACGTGATCTGGCTGACCATCTTGGATTTCCTCCAAGCCATCTTCTCCAACCAGGCGGACCGTGACCTCCCCGAGGTGAAGGCGGCGCGGTTGGAGGCGGAACGTGAAGCCGCCCGAGAGCGTTCTCGGAAGGCTGCGGATCGCTGACGGCGACGACCGGTGATCCGGGGGGACGGCTGGGGCCAGTACCTTCGACGGGCGTGACGAGCATGAATCGGCAGACGCGAAGTGCGATCGGGGTGGGAATCGTCGCCCTGCTGGTGCGCATCCCGGCGTTCTTCGCACCGAGGTCGCTCGGTTTCGACGACGGGCAGTTCGCGATGTCGGTGATCGCGATGCGCCATGGTGGCGTTCCGTTCCAGGATGTCTTCTCGTCCCAGGGCCCGCTGTTCCTGCCGATCGCCTGGCTCGGTGATCTGATCACGTTCCGCCAACTCAACTCCCCCCGCACGGCGTCGGTACTCGCCGGGGTGGCGTTGAGTGTCCTCGTATTCCTCATCGCCCGGCGGCTCACGTCGGAGGGCGCGGCTCTGCTCAGCGCCATCCTCGTCGCACTCAGCGGCTCGGTGCTCTGGACCACCGGCCCGCTCACGTCCGACGGTATCGGCGCCGCGCTGACCGCGGCCACTGTGCTCGGTGCACTCGCGTACCGGAGCGCTCCGAGTTTGGCGCGCGCGCTGCTCATCGGCGTGCTGGCGGGGGCCGCGCTCGCGGTGAAGAGCCTGCTCGTGATTCCTGGGCTCTTCGCGGCCGGACTCTGGATTCTCTCGCGCCGCCGGGCCCGCGATGTCGTCGTGATCCCCGTCGTCGCGGTCGCGACGCTGCTGGTGAGCTCCGCACCCTGGGGCCTGGAACGCGTCTACGACCAGTACGTGCGGTACCACACCGACGCGGTGACCGAACGACCGATCGGCGCGAACGCATCGAAGTTGTTCACCACCCTGTTCGAGCGCGACGCGCCGCTCCTCGCCGCCACGATCGTGGGAATCCTCGCCGGAGTCGCGCTCCTCGCCTCCCGCCGCCGCGCCGCCGACGTTCCGGAACCCGCAGACGAGAGTGCGGCTGAGCGCGACACGCTCCCGGGGCCATCGCGGTGGCCGGTCGTCGCGTGGTTGGCGATCACGGTCGCGGTCGTGCTCACCGAATCGCCGATGTGGCGGAACCATGTTGCGCATGTGGTCGTGCCACTCGCGATCCTCGTGGGCATCGCGCTCGTCCGACACCGGATGCCCGCGATTGCCGCAACGCTCGCGTTGTTGACCGCGCCCTGGTCCATCGTGCACCTCGGCGAGCTGCTCCGACCCCAACCGGCAACGGGGATCACCGCCACCCTCGAGCACCGGCTGGAGCGGCTCCCGCGCGCCGCGTTGGTGATCAGTGACACGCCCGGACTGGTGTGGCGCGCCGGCCGGCGCGTGCCGGACCGATTCGTCGATGTCTCGATCCTGCGCATCACCTCTCCCACCCGGTCGCTGGCGCTGACCGGCGCCGACATCGTGGCATCGGCACGCCGGCCGGAGGTCTGCGCCGTCGTCCGGTGGTCGGATCAGCGCTTCACCCGGTTCCCGAATCTCAGCGCGCGCCTGGCCGCCGTCGGGTACGACGTGACACTGCGCGCGCCGCGCGGACCCGAGATCCTCTGGGTCAAGCGCGACTGCCGGCCTCCGGGTTACGGCCGAGCCGGTCCAACCACCGCAGGGGCGGCACGCGGTCGATCACCCGGCTGAACGACACCAGTTCCGACGCGAGATTGAGCACGATCAACGCGATGAACACACCGTTGCGCGTGGTCCGCGAGCATTCGAGCACCACGATGAGACCGAGCACGCCGCCCAGGACGTTGGCGCCGGTGTCCCCGAGCATGACCCGCTCGCCGAGGTCCTCGGGCAGCAGCCCGACCGCGGCGCCCAGCAGCGGCGCAGCCGCGATCCCCACGGGCCCGGTCCCGGCCACGAGCGCCAGCGGCACGTAGGCGAGCAACGAGCACTTGATCACCCGGCCCGGCGCGCGGTCGAGCAGGTTGGCGAGGTTCGCCGCCAACGCGATCAGGACGGCATCGGCGAAGAGGCGCGCCCAGGTGACGAAGCCGGGGGCGGCGGCGAGCACCAACGCGATGCCGGCGCCACCCAGGAGCTTGACCATCCCGCTCGTGAGCCGACCGTGCGCCAGCGCCGCGAAGTGACCACGGAACCCACGATCCTCGCCACCGAGCATGTCGTCGATGAAGCCGAGGAACCCGAATCCCAGCGCCGCGAAGAGCAGGAGCGGGCGTGCCGCGTTCACTCCGGGGGCGTCGCCGAGACCGATGGCACCGAGCCCGGAGCGGCCGGCCTCCACCACCAACACCGCCATCACCAGGACCAAACCGGCGGCGGTGTACACCGTGCGCCCGCGAAAGTTCTCCCGCGCGAGCATCGGCGCCAACACGAGATCTCGCCCGGTGAGCACGAGGAAGCGCACGGCCAAGAACCCGAGCACCCACGCCACCACCACCGTCACGGGATCAGTCTGACCGCCGCACGGTCACCCGCCGCGGAAGCTACCGGGCGCTCGGGACCGCCGGGAGCTTCTCGGGCACCGCTCGCTCGCGATCCATGCCGTAGTTACCGACGGTGTCGAGCGAGAGTTCGGCGAGTGCAAGCGCCGCGCCCACCCGCCCCTCGACGGTCTCGACGTCGTCGACGGTGCTGACGCGGCCGCGCAGCGCATCCGAGTCGGCGATTGCATCGATCCAACTCCCGCGATCCGGCGTCGTCTCGGACTCGGTGAACGCCTGGGCCACCACCGCCGGGGTTCCCCCACTCTCCACCCCGACTGCGATTGCGGGAACCACATCCAGGGGCACGTCGTGGCCCGGCCCGCCGAGCGCCAGGACCCGGCTCGCCGCCGCGACGAAGGCCGAAGCCGACGGCGTGGGGCTGCCGGCCACGCCACCCAACGTGATGAACTCCGCGGTGGCCAACTCGGTGAGCAAATCCTTCGCCGGTGCGGGATCGGCCGGGGCAGTCCCCAGAGTTGTCGGCGGTGCGGCCGGGTCCGCGGCCGGCTCCGGCGCCGCGCCGAGCCGCTTGCCCAGCAGCTGCGCGGCACCGGCCCGGAGTGCGGCTCGACCTCTCGTGGTCAAGCCGGTCGCGGTCCGCAGCGCCGCGGCGTCGGCCGCGGTGGTCATCTTCCAGTTGTCTTCCAACCAGATCACCCCCGCCACCGTGGCCCCGCCATCACGCAGCAGGGCCGCCTGGGCGTCCACGACACCACCGTCGACCCCCCGCTCGGCCACGAGATTCACCCGCAGTCCGGTGAGACTCCGCCCCACGGTGAAGGACGCGGTCTGGTCGCGATACGCACGGAGTTTGTCGACGTCACTCTGCAGTTTCTCGTTCGCCGCCTTGATTTCCTTGGTGTTGGTCCGCACCGTGTTGATGCGGTCGTTCAATCGGTCGATCACACCCCGACCGACGAAGGATGCACCCATCACCGTGCCGATCGCGAGCGAGAGAAAGACCGCGAGGATCGAGACGACGTGGTACCGGAAGTTGATCATCAGGCCTTCAGTGGGTGATCGAGTACCAGAGGTCGTCGAGGGTCAAGAGGATGCCGTCAACGTAAGTGTGGAGCGGTTGGGCAACCAGGCCGATCACGACCATGGTGAACACCGCGGCAAGGATCAGGACGAGGATGTCACGGCGGCGGATACGGCCCTCGTACAGTCGATTCACGCCCTTCGCATCCACGAGCACCGGCCCGAGCCGCAGACGCGTGAGGAACGTGGACGCCATCCCTTTGCGGCCCTTGTCCAACATCTCCACCATCGTGGAATGGGTCCCGACGGCCACGATGAGGGTGGCGCCCGCTTCGTAGGCGAGCAACATGGCCACATCTTCGCTCATGCCTTCGGCGACGAACTCTTCGTAGCCTGCACCGGGCGCCAACCCCAACGCCTCCAGGTTCTCTCGGCCCGGCGCTCGGCCGTCGGGATGCACGTGATGGAGCAGCTGCGCGCCGCAGTGCACGGCGTCGTTCGAGAGTGAATCGAAGTCGCCGATGATGATGTCGGGCGTGAAACCGTGATCGAGCAATGCGTCGGCGCCGCCGTCCACGCCGATCAGCACCGGTCGGTACTCGCGGAGATAGCCCTTGAGTGCAGCAAGGTCGCTCAGGTAGTCGTGACCGCGGACCACGACCATCGCATGGCGACCCTTGAACTTCGCGTGGAGTTCGGGGAGTTCGAGCGGCTCGAACATGATCTTGGCTTCGTGCGAGATGTACTCGAGCGTGTTCGCCGCGAACCGTTCCAACTCGTCGCCGATGTTGGCGCGGGCCGCTTCCATCGCGGCCGAGACCATCTCCACGGTCTGCACGGTCCCGGAGCCGAGCAGGCCACCGTTGCGGCGGACTTCACCACTCTCGACGGTCAGCACATCGCCGTCGGTGACCGCCTCCATGATCGATTCACCGATCCCGTCGACGAGCGGGATCCCGGCCTCCACCAGCCGGATCGGACCGCCGTTGGGATACCGACCGGTGATCGACACCGCGGCGTTGAGGACCCCGCCCACCTGCGCGGCGATGAGACCTTCGGCCGCCACCCGGTCGATGTCCGCGTGGTTGATCACCGCGATCTCACCCGGTTGCATTCGCTTGGTGAGATCCTTGGTGCGCCGGTCGACCCGGGCGACACCGGTGAGCGGCACCACCAGCGGATCGACGACGGCATCTTTGGCCCGCCTCATCGGGCGGCTCCGGCCCGGGCGAGGAGTTCCTCGGCGTGACGACGCGCGTGGTCGGACTGCTCCACTCCCGCCAACATCCGAGACAACTCGGTCACGCGGTCCTCCCCGTCGACGATGCCGGCGCCGGCGATCGTGCGGCCGGCGACGTCGCCCTTGCGCACCACGACCTGGGTCCGGGCACACGCCGCCACCTGGGCCAGGTGGGTCACGCAGAGTACCTGGGAGTCCTGTGCCAGTTCTGCCAGTGCCCGCCCCACCGCGGCGCCGGCCTCACCGCCCACACCGGCGTCCACTTCGTCGAACACCAACGCCCGCCCCGTCGGCACCGCGCCCGACGATTGGGCCGCCACCCGCACCGCGAGGAGCGCACGGGAGCGCTCACCGCCCGACGCCACTTTGGCCAGCGGTCCCGGCGGTTCGCCCGGGTTGGCCGCGAGCAGCATCGTCACGTCGTCGGCGCCGTCCTCCACCATGGGCCCCGGCACGATCTCCACGTCGATCGACGCGCCGGACATCGCAAGCTCGCGGAGTTGGGCGGTGACCGCGTCCGCGAACGGCGTGGCGGCCGCAGCTCGCACCGCGCGCAACTGCGCCGCGGCGGTGTCCGCCTGTTGGAGTGCGGTGGCACGCGCCGCCTCGAGTTCGGCGACGCGTGCGTCGTGGCTGCGCAGGGTCTCCAGCCGGGCGGAGGCGTCACCGAGGAACGCAATGACCTCACCGAGGTCGGCCCCGTACTTGCGCCCGAGTTCACGAAAC
>JANPMG010000092.1:0-7178 GCA_031422675.1 Acidimicrobiia bacterium
AAGAGGTAACCCACCTGGTCGCCGACCACCGCCGCCACGAAGCACCCGATCAAGATCACGGTCAAGTTCAGCTTGCCGTCCGAGGCCAGCAGGCCGGCGGTAACGAGGAGCGAATCGCCGGGAAGGAAGAAGCCGATCAGCAGCCCGGACTCGGCGAAGACGATGAAGATGAGCCCGATCGTCCCGAACGATTCGAGCAGGTTCTCCGGGTCGATCCAATCGGTGATGGCAGCAAGCATCCGAGCACACTAGGGGCCCATCCGGGCACCTGGGTCCATCTGGGCGCTACCTTCGCCCGGTCCCCGTCGTCTCGAGTTCAGAGAATGTGGTTGTGGCCAAGTCCCTCGTGATCGTCGAATCGAAGACGAAGGCCGACACGATCGGCCGGTTCCTCGGCGATGATTTCACCGTGTTGGCGAGCTTCGGCCACGTGCGGGATCTCCCGCGCAAAGGCCTCGGGGTCGACGTCAACGATCATTTCCGTTTGGAGTACGCGGCGCCGGAAGGTCGCTCCAAGGACGTGGTCGCCACGTTGCGACGGGCGATGAAAGGAGCCGACGAGCTCTACCTCGCCACGGATGAGGATCGCGAAGGTGAGGCGATCGCGTGGCATCTGATCGAGGTACTCAAGCCGAAGACCGACGTCAAGCGGATGGTGTTCCACGAGATCACCCGCGAAGCGATCGACGCCGCGATTGCAAACCCGCGCGAGCTCGACATGAAGTTGGTCGAGGCCCAGGAGGGCCGCCGAACTCTCGACCGGCTGGTGGGCTACGAGGTGTCGCCGGTGCTGTGGCGGCGAGTCGGCGGCGCCCGATCCGCGGGCCGGGTCCAGAGTGTGGCCGTGCGCCTCGTGGTGGAGCGTGAACGGGAACGAATGGCGTTCCGGACCGCCGAGTTCTGGGATCTCGACGGCCGGTTCGCGGCGCGCGGCACGGAGTTCGGCGCTCGGTTGGTGGAGCTCGACGGCCGTCGGATCGCCACCGGCCGTGACTTCGACCCCGCTACCGGTGAACTCGCGCCCGATTCCGCCTCCGCCCGGCTGCTGGAAGACGACGCCCGCGGTCTGGCCGGCCGGCTCGCCGACGTCGTGTTCACCGTCCGTCAGGTGGAGGCGAAGGATTTCACCGAGCGACCGAAGCCACCGTTCAAGACGACCACCCTGCAGCAAGAGGCCGGCAACAAGCTCCGGTTCAGCGCCGCGCGCACGATGTCGGTCGCGCAGGGGCTTTACGAGCGTGGGTACATCACCTACATGCGGACCGACTCGATCAGCCTTTCGAACCAGGCGGTTGACGCGGCTCGCGCGCAGATCGTCGAACGTTTCGGTCAGGCCTATCTGCCGCCCGCCCCCCGGTCCTACGCCAACACGACGAAGAACGCGCAGGAGGCGCACGAGGCGATCCGGCCCTCGGGGGCGCGTTTTCGGACTCCCGAAGACGTGCGCGGCGAGTTGTCGCGCGACGAGCAGCAGCTCTACGAGCTGGTGTGGATGCGGACGGTCGCCAGCCAGATGACCGATGCGCGCGGCCGGCGGGTCACTATCCGGCTCGGTGGCGCGTCGAGCGCGGGCGAAGACGCGGTCTTCCGTGCGTCGGGGAAGTCGTACGAGTTCCTGGGCTTCCGGATGGCGTACGTCGACGTGAGCGACGACCCCGCCGCGGCTGACGAAGACGAAGCCGTCCTGCCGGGCGTGGGCGAAGGCGAAGGCGTGGCGTGTCGTTCGTTGGACGCCAACGGCCACACGACCCAACCGCCGGCTCGCTACACCGAGGCCACGCTGGTGAAAGTGCTCGAGGACTCGGGGATCGGGCGCCCGTCCACGTACGCGTCGATCATCAACACGATCACGAGTGAGCGCGGCTACGTGTGGAAGAAGGGCAACGCGTTGGTGCCGTCATGGACGGCGTTCGCCAAGACCCAGCTCCTCGAGCGTTATTTCTCGCACCTCGTGGATTACAGCTTCACCGCCACGATGGAGGAAGCGCTCGACGCGGTTGCGCGCGGCGAGGGCGAAGCCGAGAAGTGGTTGCATTCCTTCTACTTCGGAAACGGCACCGCCGGCCTCAGTGAACTCGTCTCCGAGGAGCACCTCGCGAAGATCGACATGGCCGAGGTCAACAAGATCCTGATCGGCACGGATGAGACCGGCGGCGAGTTCGTGGTGCGGGTCTGGAACACGGGTGAGTCGTTGCACCACGGGGACGAGAAGTGTCCGCTGCCGGCGGATCTGGCGCCCGATGAACTCACCGTCGAACGGTGTGTCGAACTCATTGCCAAGGGTGCGGCCGGCCCGCGCGAACTCGGGACCGATCCGGTCTCGGGCGAGACGGTGCTCGCGCTCAACGGGCGGTTCGGTCCGTTCGTCCAGCTCGGAAAGCTGGAGGATGGTGCGAAGGCCAAGACCAAGCCGCCGCGCGCGTCGTTGTTCAAGACGATGGATCCCGAGACGGTCGATCTCGAGACGGCGCTGAAACTGTTGGCGCTTCCGCGCGTGGTGGGTGCCGATCCCGAGGGCAACGAGATCACCGCGCAGAACGGACGGTACGGCCCGTACCTGAAGAAGGGGACGGACAGCCGCAGTCTCGAATCCGAGGATCAGATCTTCACCTGCACTCTGGAGCAGGCCGAGACGATCTTCGCCCAGCCCAAACGCGGGCGTGGTCAGCAGGCGAAGCCGCCCCTCGCCGAGCTCGGCGAGAGTCCGGACACGGGGAAGCCGATCCGGGTGCTCGACGGTCGCTTCGGACCGTACGTCACCGACGGCGCCACGAACGCGACGATCCGGCGCGGACTGGATCCGGAGACGATCACGTTCGAGGACGCGCTCGATCTCCTGCGCGAGCGCGCCGCGAAGGGGCCGTCGACCAAAGCGAAGAAGACCGCGAAGAAGCCGGCCAAGAAGACTGCGAAATCCGCAAAGAAGAAGCCCGCGAAGAAGAAGGCCGCATCGCAGCCGGCCGCCGGTACCACCCGGGTCGTGAAAAAGGGCCAGAGCGCAGTGGCCCGCAAGGCTGCGGCCAAGAAGGTGGCCGCCGTGGAGGCACTCGGTCGCGGTGACGACGCCTTCTGAGCCGCCCGCGTCGGATTCCGGCGCGCCTGCACCAGCCTCTTCCGAGTCGTTTGCATCGGCGTCTAACCCTTCCCAACCCGGGACGGGGATGCCCGGTCGGCGGCCCGGCGCTGACCCCGCGCCGTTCATCCCGAGTGCCGGTGAGGAAACACCGGTTCCCTCGGCGTCGTTCCACCTGTTCGGGTCGAGGCCGTTCTTGCGGCTGTGGCTGGCCCAGGTGTTCTCGAGCTTGGGGGACTGGGTCGGCCTGATCGCGATCCTGGGCATCACCGCGCAGGTCTCGGACGGGTCGGCGGCGGCGATCAGCCTGGTGATGGGCGCACGCATGGTGCCCGGGTTCTTTCTGGCCACCCTCGGCGGCGTGATGGTGGACCGGTTTGATCGACGTCGGATCATGGTGCTCTGCGACCTCGGCCGGGCCGCGTTGATCTGCACGTTGCCGTTCGTGAGCAGCCTCTGGCTGCTCGTCGTCGCCTCGTTTTTCATCGAGATCATGACGCTGCTCTGGGGTCCGGCGAAGGATGCGTCGGTTCCGCATTTCGTTCCCGAGGAGAATTTGGCCTCGGCCAACACCCTCTCGCTTGTCGCGTCCTACGGCACGTTTCCGCTCGGCGCCGGCATCGCCGCGGTCCTCTCCGTCGTCGCCACCTGGCTCGGCGGGTTCGACGCCTTGAAGTCGCTGAAGGTGGATACGGACGTCCTCTCGCTGTGGTTCGACGCCATCACCTACATCACGTCGGCGCTCATCGTGTTCCGGTTGCCGATCCCGCGCCCGGCTCGCGACGGCACCAAGAAGCTCGACCTCGCATCGAGCATGCGCGAGATCAAGGAGGGTGTGAAGTTCATGCGTTCCGAGCCGTTCAGCCGCGCCGTCATCATCGGTTTGGGCGGCGGTCTGATCGGTGCCGGCGCGATGGTGCCGCTCGGTCAGTTGTTCGCCGAGGAGGTGCTCGGTTCCAGAGCGCAATACGGCGTGATGTTGGCCGCACTCGGCACCGGTGCCGCTCTCGGGCTCTTCGCAATCCTCGCGTTCCAGAAGCGGTTGCCGCGCGAGGCGGTGTTCTCGTGGGCCGTGATCGGCTGTGGCGGGTTCCTGGTCGCCGCGGTCAGTTTCAACGTCGGCGGGATCATGGCGCTCCTGATCGCGATCGTGGGGGCCGGCGCGGCGAGCGCGTACGTCACCGGATTCACGATGATCCAGGAGACCGTCTCGGACGAGATGCGGGGCCGCACGTTCGCCACGCTCTACGCGGTGGTGCGGCTGTGCCTCCTGCTGTCGCTGATCGTGTCGCCGCTGTTCGCGGACCTGTTCGACTGGGTCTTCTCACTCTTCACCGATTCGCAGCACATCCAGGTCGGCGGATTCGGCTACTCGTTCCCCGGTGTGCGGGTGGCGCTCTGGGCTGGCGGCGCCCTCACCGTCGCGTCCGGTCTGTACGCACGTCGGCAACTGTCGCGGTTCGCATCGGACCATCCGACGATGGCGCCGACTCCCGGCGGGAACGCGTCGGTCGATCCGACCGACGGGTCCGCATGAGCGGTCGATTCGTCGTCCTCGAAGGGGGCGACGGTTCGGGGAAGTCGACCCAGTGTGATCTGCTCGTCACGTGGTTACGCAATGAAGGCGTCAACGTGATCGCCACGCATGAACCGGGCGGTTCCGAACTCGGCGTCGAGCTACGGCGCCTGCTGCTCAACGGCGATCCCGTCGGACCACGGGCTGAGGCGTTGCTGATGGCGGCCGATCGCGCGCAACACGTCGACGCGGTGGTGCGCCCCGCACTGGCGCGCGGGGCATGGGTGGTGAGCGATCGGTACGTGCCGTCCTCGCTGGTGTACCAGGGCGTGGTGCGGGGGCTCGGTGTGGACGAGATCCGCGCGCTGTCCCACTTCGCGACGGGCGGCCTCATTCCAGATCTCGTTCTGGTACTCGACGTGGATGACGCCACGGCCGAAGCCCGTCGGTCCTCCGGGGCCGATCGGATGGAACGTGAAGGTGGCGCGTTTCACGCCCAGGTACGGAGTTCCTACCGACAGTTGGCCGAGGGCTCGGGCTGGACCGTGGTGGATGGAGTCGGCGCGGCCGCGGTGGTGGCCGAGCGGGTGCGTGAGGTCGTTGCACCGCTGCTGAGCGCCGATCCCACCGCCTCCTAGGATCGACCGATCATGTGGGAATCGGTGAGCGGTCAGGACGGCGCAGTTTCCACCTTGCGCGCGGCCTCCGCCCATCCGTCCCACGCCTACCTGCTCGTGGGGACCGCCGGGTCCGGCGCGCTCGAAGCGGCCCGCGCGTTTGCGTGCGAGATCATCGGCGCGACCGACGCGAGAACCACGTCTCTGGTGGCCCGCGGCGCCCATCCGGATGTCGTGGAGTTCGAACCGACAACGGCCACGTACACCCTGGCCAACGAGATCCGCGCGCCTCGGAGCGGCGAGACCGCACGCCGGGATCCGGGGCTGCCGCGCGTCTTGCCGGAGATCCATCGTGCGCCGGTCGAGGGGGTGCGCAAGGTGGTGATGCTGCGGGACGCAGATCGGATGGAGCCGGTCGTCGCGAACGCGTTGTTGAAGAGCATCGAAGAACCGCCGCCGCGCACGGTGGTGATGTTGCTCACCGGCCGGCCCGAGGGTCTGCTGGCGACGATCCGATCGCGCTGTCAACGGGTGGACTTCGCGTACGCGTCGCCCGTTCGTACGCCCGCGATCGAAGCTGTGCGCTGCGCGTTCTCGAACATCGTGGCGCGCGTGGACGGTCGAGCCGCCACGGTGGTGGATTTGGTGGAGGAACTCGAAGCCGCGTTAGCGAGCGCTGGCGCCGCGTCCGAGCAGGCGGCCGCCGAGGAGCTCGACGCGCTCGAGACCGAGATCGAGGCGCGCGGGTATCAGCCTCGCATGGCTGCGTCACTGAAGCGCCGGCTCGGCGAGCGCCAGAAGCAGGAGCTTCGCCGGGCGAAGACGGACGCGCTGATCGAGGGCATCGGTGCGATCGAGGCGGTGTACCTGGCGGTCCTCGCGGATTCGCCGGACGCGCCAAGGGTGAACCCCGCCCGCGCCGTCGACGCGCTGGAGGCCTGTCGTGCGGCTCGCCAAGCCGACGAGTTCAATCCGAACGTGGGGTCTTTGCTGTTGCGGCTGGTTTCCCATCTTCCCGCCGTGGTGTGAACGCGCGGCTCGGCTCGCTTGGCTCGGCTTTGGTCCCGGACCCGGAATGGGTGACCGGTACACTGCTCCGTCCCCGCCGGGATAGCTCAGTCGGTAGAGCAGCTCACTCGTAATGAGCAGGTCAGGAGTTCGAATCTCCTTCCCGGCTCCTGGGCGGTCTGGTCGCGAACCGTCGGGTGTCGCGTCGCGCCAGCGACCGGAGGTTTACGTCTCGGCGAAAGTACGCCTTGGTGCCGACTTTCACGATCGGTGGCCCGCTGCCCGACGGCCCTAGTCCGAAGGGACCTTGAAGCTCTCTCTCCGCGCGGATCGAGCAGGAAGTCGGAAAATGGTGGCCAAACTTCTGAGAGTCGCGTAAGTTATGCCGGGTTCGGTGGATGCCGATCGCGAGTATCAACCTGGGGGAACGATGCTGACACTTCGAAAAGGGTTCGGCCGTGTGGTCGCGCCATCCTGTGCGTTGTTTCTGTCGCTTGGGGGCCTCTTCGTCCTTGCGCATACGGGAACTGCGGGCGCGTTGGTTTGCACGACGACGTCGGCGGACACAGATCTCGACCGCCTGCCGGATTGCTGGGAGAGCGCGAACGGTCTCATTGTGGGTCGGCTCGATTCGGGTTTGGACCGTGACCGGGATGGACTCCGAGCCAGGACAGAATACGCGATCGACGTTGCATTCGGTGGCGGCAGCGGCAATATCGCCGACGTGTACCACGCCAACGACGACGACACCGACGATGACGGAGTCGAAGACGGTGATGAGGACATTGACGGCGATGACCTCACCAACGAGAACGAGACCGAGGCCCGGACCAACGTCCTTGACTCGGATACCGACGACGACGGTATAGAAGATGGCGCCGACGATACGGACAACGACGGCATCGACAACCAGGACGAGGGCGACTCTGTCGACGAGGACGGCGACAGCCAGGGTGTCTCGGAT
>JANPMG010000093.1:0-5569 GCA_031422675.1 Acidimicrobiia bacterium
GCGATGAACCTCAGCGCCGAGGCGTCATTCCTCTGACTCCGCCCGGGCGCGCGCTCTGATCAACGCGGCTTCGGTGGGGTTGTCGTTCCTCAACCATGAATCGTCGATGCCCCGTTGTGCGAGCAGCCGAGCGATCCGCACCATGATCGCGCCGCTGCGGAGCAGCGCGAACGTCTCGTACCACGCCAGCGCTTCCACGCGACGACCCAGCGCGGCTTCGTACGTGCTCACCATCGACTCGCGGTCGCCGAACCCGGGGAGGTCCACACCGGCCACCGCCGCGGTCATCTCGTGCAGCCCGAGGAACCAGCCGAGATCCAGCTCAGCGGGACCGGTTCCGGTGAGCTCGAAATCGAGGAACGCGCCGACGTTGCCCGCGTCGGTGAACACGCAGTTCCCGAGCTGCACGTCACCCCAGACGATCGACACCGGCGTCGCCGGATTCGGCAGGTTCCGCGTGCACCAGTCCCGCGCGTCGGTCAAGAACCCGGGAATCGCTCCGTCGGCGCCGGCCCAATCGAGGTAGTCACACGCGCGGGCGCAGGTGTCGGCCAGCGAAACCGTCGACCCACCCATCAACGACCCCACCACCGCAAGATCCAGCCGATGAAGCGCGGCCAGGGTGCGCAGAAAATCGTCGAGTAACGCCGCCTGCTCGGATCGGCTGCGCTCGGCGAGCCAACCCGCTCGGGGGTACGACGGCTTGCTGGGCACGACCAGCCCGGGAACTCGCGGCATGACCATGAACTCGTCGCCGAGCCAGGACCGGTCCGCCTCGAACACGGCCGGTGACGCCGTCGGGATCCCGGCCCCGGCCAGTGCGTTCTGCACCTGCACCTGTCGGCCGAGGTCGTACTCAGGGAAGAGCCCGTCACCGACCGGCGCCAGCCGCACGACGAGGTCGTGTTTCCCGCCCGCCGCGTCCACCACCGAGACGAAGACCGTGTCCGTCGACAATCCGGCGGCCGGACGGGAGATCGGGCCCACCGCGGCTGCACCCAGGTCCGCTCGATCGCGCAGCTCCATGACCTCGGTACCGCGCTGACGCAGCCATTGCTCGATGCCGACGCGGATCGCCTCATCCTCACGCGCCCCCGACGCGATACCCACCGCGACCCCCTTGTCAGCTGGAGATCACAGCATGGCGCGTCCGGTCGAACCGGTGCATCGAGGTCGCGGAGATGAGCATGACGCCGGTCTCGATGCGGTGGGCGCTGGGGGACGCCAACCGCACCGAGACCAGGTCAGGTCCGGTTGCGGGTCCGGGTCCGGTCCACTGCCACCGATTCCGGTCGTGCCCCGAAACCGGGGTTTGGTCCACCGCTCAGCGAGACGGACCCCTGCCGTGCGCACACGGGCTCATCGAACCCGGTGCGCGTCCGCCCGCCAAGTTGGCGGACCCAAGCCACCACGAACGCGAGGGCGATGCCACGATTTCTCGACATCGACCTTGCATTCCCGGTGGTCGTCACGGGAACATTGGACTCCGGGGCAATTAACTCGCCATTAACCGACCCGCCCACCGTCCCCCCGACCGAGCTGGAAGTGCGGTCCACCGTTGGAAATCAAGGTTTTCGGGCCCCTGACCGTGTCCCACGCCGGGCAACCGATTCCGATCACGCGACCCAAATGTCAGGCGCTCCTCGCGCTGCTGATCGCCCACTATCCCCACGGCATGACCCCCGACTCCATCGCAGATGCCCTCTGGCCGTCGGCGACCGAAAAAAGTGCCGCGAATTCGATTCGGGTCCACGCCACCCACCTCCGTTCGGCGTTCGAGGCTCACCCGGAGGTCCTCCCAGCATCGGATGGTCGGTACGCGCTCGCCATCGACCGGGCCGCCGTCGACGTGTTTCGCTTCGAAGACCACGCCGCCGCCGCCCGCCGGGCCGCGGCGGGCGGCGAACCGCATCGGGCCGCAATCCTCTACGAGTCGGCGATTGCGGAGTGGACCGGACCGCACTACGCCGAGTTCCGGAACCTCGATGCGTTTCGGGACGAGGTCATCCGCCTCGACGTCCTCTGCCTCGACACGTTGGAGGGATACGGCGCCGCACTCCTCGACGACAACCGAGCCGCCCAGGCGGTTCGCATCCTCGAGCCGATGATGGAAGCGCATCTGCTGCGCGAGAACCTCGCCGCCCACCTCATGCTGGCGCTCTACCGCACGAATCGCCAGAATGATGCGCTCACGCTGTTCGGTCGGGTCAAGGCTGCCCTGCGCGACGGCCTCGGCCTGTTGCCGAGCGGCACGCTCCAAGACCTCGCCAACGCAATCGTTTTACAGAAGCCCGCACTCGACTTCGCCGGGTCACGATCGGGGACCGGACGGGCGCGCTCCGGCCCACGCGAACGCATCTCGTTCGTCGGGCGAGGCGCCGAACTCCATGATCTCCTCGACGCGTGGCAGCGTGCCGTCGCGGGCAGCCCGCAACTCGCCTACGTCACGGGTGTAACCGGTATCGGGAAATCCGCGCTCGCACACCGGCTTGCCGACGAGGTAGGTCGACAGCACGGCCACCTGGTGCTCGCGCGCTGCGAACCGGACCCGGCTGAGAACTTCGAGCCGTTTCCGGCGCTGCTGCGCGAGGTCCTCGACCACACTCCGCCGGCCGACATCGATCGAACCGTCCGGCGCGAGCTCGCCCGGCTGGTCCCGGACCTCACCGGTCGACTTCCCGAAGCTGCGGCGGCGGCGGAACCGGGCGCCGGGCGCCAACGCCTGTTCACCGCCGTCGCCACTGCGCTGATGACACCGAGCCGTCCGCGCCTGATCGTGATCGAGGATCTTCATTGGGCCCGACCCGACGCCCTACTTCTGCTCCGTCACGTGCTTCGATCCGCGCGTGGTCAACTAATGGTCCTCACAACGTTCCGCCGGGATACGCGGGACCGGTACACAGATCTCCACGACGCGACCGCGAGCGGTCGGCTTGCGAACCCCGATCTGCGCATCGATCTCGACCGCTTCACCCGCTCCGAGATCGTTGCGTTCGTCGACGCAGTCGCGCCGGCCGACCGGCGACCGCGGTGGTTGGAACGCATCGACGAACTCGTGGACGTGAGCGACGGCAATCCCCTTGCGCTGCGCGAGGTCCTGCGCGAACTCGAACTCCACCCCGAAGCCGACATCGCAGCAATTGCACCCGACGACATGGTCGCCCTGGCC
The DNA here is from genome assembly GCA_031422675.1 of Acidimicrobiia bacterium. GTDB lineage: Bacteria > Actinomycetota > Acidimicrobiia > IMCC26256 > JAENVU01 > JAENVU01. Next base: position 3,170 of record JANPMG010000093.1, read on the forward strand.
ACTCGACGCCTCCGACCGCTCGATGAGTCCACGCTTGCCCTCATCCGATTGGCATCGGTGCTCGGTCGCGAGTTCTCCCTTCCCCACCTCGCCGCCGCAGCCAGCGCATCACCGACCGACGTGCTCGACGGACTGGAACGCGGGATGCAGATCGGCGTCATCGTCGAGCTCGACACCGACCGCTTCGGGTTCGCGCATCCGCTGTTCCGCAACATCGTCTACAAGAACCTCCCGAAGAGCCGGCGGGCCCGCGACCATCTGGCGTGCGCCGACGTCCTGGAACAGGACGTCCACGAACAGGCGATCGAAGGACGGTGGTCCGAGGTGGCCCGCCATCTCCTTGCGGCGCGCCCGACCTCCGACGCGAGCCGGACAGCGGCCGCGGTGGAGCGCGCCGGACGGGACGCAGAAGCGCGCTACGCCCACAAGGACGCGAGTAACTGGTATGAGATGGCCATCGCGTGTGCGAGCGAGGCGGCGTGGCCGGCGGTTGCGATCGGCTGGCTCGTCCTCGCGTACGGCCACGCACTCGAGAACACCGGCGACCTCGACGCGGCCCGCACCCAGTACTTCCAAGCGGCCGACACTGCTCGCGGTTTCGGAGACCACCCGCTGCTCACCGCCGCCGCGCTCTCCGCCACGCCGGCCGAAGCCGTGCTGGACTCCGAATACAGCCGGGTGCTCGCCGCGATCGTCGACGAGGCCCTCGACGGTCTCGATGCCACCGCCACCGAGCGCATCCCGTTGCTGCGCAGCCGCGCGATGGCCATTGCGTACTTCGACCCCGGCAAGGTCAACGCACTCGCTCATGACGCGGCAGTCCTCGCCGCCAAATCGAGCGACCCCGAGGCGCGATCGTCGATGCTCGAGATCCAATACGTCAGCAAGATCCTCCAGGGCAACTTCGCCGGACGGCTGCGCGTGAGTCGCGAGATCTACGAGCACACCCGACAACACCGGCTCACCCATCGAGCCGGTGCCGCGTCCCGCCACCTCCTCGTGGAACTCCTCGTCAACGGCGAGATGGCGGAGTTCGACGCCGAGCTGGACGTCATGACCAAAACTGCCGACGAGACGTCGATACCGGCCGACGTCTACTGGTCTCGCGCGTTCCGAGCGACCCGAGGGCTGATGCGCGATACCTCGTTCCTTTCCGAGGAGCTGGTGCTGGCCGCGGCGCTTCTCGGCAAGCAGTTACAGATGCCCACCAGCGCCGGCGTCCAGATGTTGCAGACCTTTGCGTTGCGCTACCAACAGGGCCGCACCCGTGAGATCACGGTCGGGCTCGAGACGCCGGACCAGGCGGACCCCCAGATCCTCGCCGGCACCGCGCTCCTCGCCATTTCGTTGTCCGAGGCCGGCCGCACCGACTCGGCCCGGATGCTGCTCGACCGCGCCGTCGGGGATCACTCGATCACGTTGCCGCACGACAACTTCTTTACCGCTGCGGTCGGACTCTTCGGTGGCGTGGCCGCCCGCTGTGGCTCGTCGGGCCAACGAGCCATCCTCCGCCACGAACTCGAGTCTCATGCGGACAAGTTCTGTGTCTTCGGCGCCGGCGGTGCGGTGTTCGGGACTCATCATCATTGGTTGGCGCGCCTCGCCGCCGCCGACGGCGACCCCGAGACTGCGCGCGCACACCTGGAGCGCGCTGAACATCTGTGTCACACTGCCGGGGCGACGTTCTGGTCCGAACGGGCGCGGCAGGAGGCGGCAGCACTTGAGCAGCAGTTCGACGAGCAACCCGAGCAGCCACTCGAGCACGATTGACCGCCCATCATCGAAGGGGGCAGAACATGCCAATGGCCATGCAACTTCCGCAGGCGGCCGCACGACTCTGGGGCGACCCGGCCACGCGTCAGCGCATCGTCGACATGCACGCGCGCGGCGATTCGCTGCTCGCCATGGTGGACGCGCTGGGACTCACCGACAGTCTCGACGCCGACGGGCTCCGCGACGTCGTGGCCAACCTGTCCGATGCCGAGGTGGCCGTGATCCGGGACGCGTTCGTCGCCGAGGCACGCGAGGTCGGCGACCAAGCCGGGGCCAGCTTCCCGGTGGACTGCCGCGTCGACGACGCAAGTTCCGGCGTCCGCGTGGTCGCGGCACCGTCGGGCCGCGGTGCCACGGCACCCGTCGCGCGCATCGAGAACACCTAGCCCCACCGCACCATCAGCACGCCGAACTGCCTCCACGCCGTCTCACCCGTCGGAGCGGACCGCGAGCGTGGCGACAAACGGATGGTGGTCGCTGCCCGAGGCCGGGAGATTCGCGACCGAGACCACATGGACGTCACGGCTGACGAAGACGTGATCCACCCGCGCCATCGCAGGGAGTACTGCAAGCAGGCCGTGGGCCCGGAAGCGCAATGACCGAGTCAGACCCTTCCCAGCGGTCCGA
>JANPMG010000094.1:0-1593 GCA_031422675.1 Acidimicrobiia bacterium
GTCCCGGCGAACAGCCGCCGAGCGTTGTCTGGCCGGCCGCACCATCCCGCATGCACGGCGTGCTGACCCTTCAGCTCAGGTGGCACCGATGACGTCGGCAAGGAGCGACCGGATTCGGGTACGAAGCCGCGCCGCCGCGTCCCCTTGGAGATCGCGGGTGATCGTGTCGAGCGATACGCCGTCCGGGCCGAGCTCTCGATTGAGGAGGCTGCGCAGGTCGTCTGCGCCGGGTTCACCGTCGACAGTTTCGGGTGTCACGCCGTCGGCTGCGGCAATCTCGAGGCAACGCCAGAGATCGGCGGCGTCTCGGGCCTCGTCGCGAACGGTCCGTGCGCGTGCCTTGAGGATCAGAGTTGCGAGCGCGTCGGGAAGCATGACGGTTGTCTCGCGGACTTCACCGTCCAGCAGTCGGAGCTGTGTGTTGACGGCGATTCCGGATCGGCGGAGGGAGACCGCGAGTCCGGGAACCTCGGTGGTGACGACGTTCCCGACCCGTCGGGTGTGGCGCGGCCGGGAGGTGTAGGCGGGCACGAGCAAGTCGACCGCGGCAATGCGGCGATCGTCGAGTCGTCGTTCCCATCGGTTGCCGGCAACCTTTTCGTACCCGATCGATTCGATCGCGGGGATGAGTGCCGGATTCTTGAGTAGGTGCGGTGGTACGCCGATGTCGGCATCGCCGGTGGCTCGAAGCGGTAGGTCGAGTCCGAGTCGTTGGATGTGCAGCAGGACGGCGACGCCGCCGATGAGTCGGTAGTCGGTGGTGGCACCGATCGTGTTCATCACATCGCTGATGTCGGTGATCGCGACGAAGCTGCCGTCCATCGCGGCGGACAGGCTCGCCAGAACTACCGGTGACGGATGGTTCACGTGACTGTCGTGAGGGTCTTGTCGATGATGGCTCGTCGCAGCCGGCCTGCCGCTTCGAGGCGGTCCTCGCCGCCGAGGTCACGGAGGTCCCACCATTGTTGGACGGGATCGGTGATCGGAATCCCATCGATGGTCGCGGGTCGTTCACGGGACGTGAGGAGCGTTCGATCATTCGTCGTTCGCCATAGGACGCTCGCGTCGGCTCTGCCCTCGGCTGGCACTAAGCCTGCCGGCCCGAGCGCGAGTTGGTCGTCGGCGTAGACGATCGTGATCGTCGGGTGGCGCCACGGGACGAGGAGGTCGGGACCGAGATCCGCGGAGAAGGCGGTCGCGACTCCTGCTCGCCGCGCGGTGTCGACGATTCGGTGTGCTTGGTCGATGAGGGGACGGGTGCTGTACCAGAACGCTTCGGGCGCGACGAGATGCGGCCGGGCTCGCTGCGCGTACTGATCGAGCAGGCGCGCCCGCTTGCCGCGGTAGCCACTGGTGGATACCGATACCGCGTCGGCCGCGATGAGTTGCTTGAGGACCTGCGACGCCCGCGGCTGGGTGACGCCGACCGCGTCCGCGATTGCTACCTGGGTCAGCGGCGCATCGGCGGCGATCAAGAGGCGAACGATTGCGGCGGTCCCGGCGCCCCACATCCCGGCGGGGAGCCGGGGCGAAGGGGCAAGTGCCCAACCTAAAGGGTATAAGACAACATGTCTAAATGAAAGGAAGACATTT
>JANPMG010000095.1:0-8891 GCA_031422675.1 Acidimicrobiia bacterium
CGATCAAGAACTATCGAGCCGATGTGACCCTGACCGCTGAAGCCGGTGGGACCCGGATCGATTGGCACGGCGAGTTCGACCAGAGGTATCCGGGCACCGCCGGATTGATGCGGGTATTCATTCGCACGGTGCTCACCGACAGCGCAAAGTCGTTGGCCCTCCGAGCCGAGCACCCCGAGCAGTCCTGAACCGCGGAGGGTGAGTGCATACGGCCCTGGCGGCCACGCTCCGCGCGTCGGTACGCTGCGCGGGTTCGCCAGGGGAGGCAACCGCAGATGAGTCGAGTTCGGCGCGTGAGTGCAATGGCAGTGGTCGGCGCAATGGTCCTCGCCGGCTGCCGAGTCCCCGGTCAGTGGTTCCCCGGTCACGGCGTGGCCAAGCCGTCGGGGGTCCACATCGTCGCGCCCACGAACGCTACCCAGGCGCCGGCGTCGGGGAACGTCGATCTCGATGTCCGCCTCGACGCGAATCTGGATCCGGCGACGTTGAAGATCTCGATCATCGTCGGGTGGCCCGACCCGACCGCCACCACCGATCTCCCCGGTGATCGGATCGTCCGTGACGCCACCGGCGGCACCGCGTCGCTGCACGCGAGTGATCTCACCCCCGGCCTCGTGACGATCCGCGCCCGCGCGTATCGGCGTGACGGCACGAAGCGCGAGAGCGGGTTCGCCAGCATCTCCTGGGAACCCAACGTCGACACCGCGACGGCCGATCGCTGCGATCCCATCGCGGCGCGCAAGTGCCTGATGCCATTCCCGAACGACTTCTTCACCGTGGCCGACGCGTCGAGTGGGACCGGCCGGCGTGTGCACTTCGACCCGCGCTCGATGCCGTCGAACTCGGCCAACGTTCCGATCGACCCCACGGAATGGAATCGCAACGACGGGTTCAGCCCCGGCGCGATGATCGTCACGTACGTCCCCCGGCTCGATCTCGCACGAACCGGGGCGGCGCCGATCACGAACATTGGGGCGTCGTTGGCGCCGGATCAGCCGATCGTCCTCATCGACGCGGCGACGGGTGAGCGGTGGCCGATCTGGTCCGAACTGGATTCGCAGGCCGAGCCGGCCGACCAGCCGTCGCTCATCGTGCGGGTGGCGAAGAACCTGCCGGAAGGTCGCCGCTTCATTGTCGCGATGCGAAACCTTCGAGACTCCACCGGCGCACCGATCGGGGCCGAGCGCGGGTTCGCGTTGTACCGAGACGCGATTCCCACCTTTACCCCGGCGATCGAAGCGCGTCGAGCGCACATGGACGATGTCTTCGCCGAACTCGCTCGTTCCGGGATCGCCCGCGCGGACCTGACGTTGGCGTGGGACTTCACGGTTGCGAGCGGGAACAACATCGCCGGGCGGATGCTCCACATCCGCGACGATGCGTTTGCCTCGCTGGGCGGTGCCGCGCCCGCATTCCAGGTGACGAGCACCCAGGACAACGTGGACGACCGCATCTTCCGTCGGGTGTCCGGGACCTTCACGGTGCCGAACTACCTGACCGGCACCGGCGCTCCCGGCAGCCGGTTCAACTACGAATCCAACGGCGGGCCCGACGCGCTCCCGGTGCGCAACGGCAACTTCACGGCCGAGTTCATCTGCAACATCCCGCGCTCGGTCTCGAGTAACGGTCTCGACCCGGTGACCCGGGCGCGCGGTGCGATCTACGGCCACGGACTCCTCGGTAGCCACGGCGAGGTCAATGCCGGCAACGTTCGCACCATGGCGGATGTCCACCGGATCGTGTTCTGCGCGACCAAGTGGACCGGCTTCGCGAACGAGGACATCGGAGTTGCGGTCGAGACGTTGCGGGACGTGTCCAACTTCCCGAAGGTGGCGGACCGCACCCAGCAAGGTTTCCTCAACCAGCTTTTCCTCGCCCGGTTGGTCAAGGATCCGAACGGCTTCGCGTCCAGCGCCGCGTTCCGCCTCGGTGCGAGCGCCACGCCGGTCTTCGATGGCAGCATCTTCTACGACGGCAACAGTCAGGGCGGCATCCTCGGCGGCGCGTTGACTGCGGTCTCCACCGACTTCACACGCGCCGTGCTCGGTGTGCCGGGAATGAACTACTCCACGTTGTTGCAACGCAGCATCGACTTCGACACCTACAAGGCGATCCTCAATCCGAGCTATCCCGACGAGTTCGATCGCATGATCTGGTTCTCGGTCGTGCAGATGTTGTGGGATCGCTCCGAAGCCAACGGATACGCACAGCACATCACCGACGATCCGTATCCCGGCACGCCCCGGCATCAGGTGCTCTACGACGTTGCGTTCGGTGATCATCAGGTAGCGAACGTCACTGCGGAAGTCGCGGCGCGCACCGTCGGTGCCCGCATCCTGTTGCCGGGGCTCGCGCCGGGCCGAAGCACCGATGTGGTCCCGTTCTGGGGGATCACGCCGATCTCGTTCCTGCCGTGGAACGGTTCGGCGATCGTGTATTGGGACAGCGGGACGCCCGCACCGCCCACCGGCAACATCGCACCGAGCAACCCGGCCTACGGCTCCGACCCGCACGAGAATCCCCGTCGCACGCCCGCCGCGCAACAGCAGAAGTCTGATTTCCTCCGCCCCGGCGGCGTGCTCGTGGATACCTGCGGCGGCCTGCCCTGCCTCGCCCCACCCTGAGCAGCGGTGGACCGGTGACGTGACGCTTCGGTGAAGCACGTCGCGCCGTGCGCTACGGGAACTCGATCCCAATCATGTCCGTCGACGCGCCCTCGGAGCGTTCACCGGCAAGGGCGATCACGGCCTGTACCTGCGACTCGACGATGGGATCGCTGACAAGCTCCCCGACGTACCGACACTCCCGTACCAACTGATCGACTTGGCTCGGGTTCAAGAACACGGGATTTGTCGACCCATTCAACAGTGGCATGAGGTGGAGCTCGTAGGCGAGAGCCATCAGGCACAGCCGATGCCAGATTCTCTCGGGCATCCACTGTCCGCCATCGTGGGGCCCGTACTGATCGCAGCGGAACAGATGCACTGGTTCGTCGTCGGCATATCTGGCGGGATCGAAGCGGTCGCTCCACTGTGAAGGCATATCTCAATCTTGCTCGCAAGGTTCGCCGCCTGGCGTCATTGCGGCACGCCTGGGTGTGAGGCGTGATGATCCTCGTGGCGGCCGTTTTGGCCGGTAAAGAGTGGAATCCGGTCTTCCGCGCGAGCGGATGAGAAGGGCCAAGTAGTAGCCCCGGTCTGCTTGCCGCCGCTTCGCCATGTGTCTTGCCGAACGCCTGGGTGGTGTGGTTCCCGCTCCTCGCGCTCAGCGCACGTCACGGGTGCGGCCTCGTTGGTGCTGGCGTGCCGATACTCGTTTTCGGAGAATCGGCTTACCTATACATGTGTATAGCTATTAGGAATTCCGAATATTGGGCATCCGTCCCGCGCCGTCGGGGTCCAGAGCACGAGGGCATTGCGGTCCTGACCCAACTGCCTCCAGCCCGCCGCGCCTCGGAGGGTTTCCTACGTCCGCCCAGTTCGGTGCACTCTGGGGGGTGGGGATCCCCAAAAGTGAACAGAGTCAAGGGTGAGGGAGACCACCGGAGTCGGCATCGGGGAAGCGGACGGCGCCGATAGGGTCGCGGTCATGCGGGTGGCGGCGGTCCAAATGTGCTCCACGCCGGACAAGGCGGCGAACCTCGCAACGGCGGAACAGCTCATCGGCGACGCGGCCGACGCCGGGGCGAGCCTGGTGGCGCTGCCCGAGCTCTTCAACCTCTGGGGCCGCGCGAGCGAGCTGCGAGACGGCGCCGAGCCGCTCGACGGGCCGACGATCACCTGGGCGCGCGAGATCGCCGCGGCCCGCCGGGTCACCCTCCTCGCGGGCAGCTTCACCGAGCGCAGCGCGCGCGACGGTGATCATCTCCACAACACGTCGTGTCTGATCAACCCGGCTGGTGAGATCGTGGCCAGCTATCGCAAGATCCATCTCTTCGATGTCGACGTGCCCGGTGCGCAGCATCGCGAGTCGGCCACGATCACCGCGGGTAACGAGGTCGTCGTCGCCGACGCCGGGCCGCTGCGGATCGGGATGGCCACGTGTTACGACCTGCGGTTCCCCGAACTGTTCCGTGAACACCTCGGGCGCGGGGCAAACACGGTGGTACTCCCTTCGGCGTTCACCGCGGCGACCGGCAAAGACCACTGGGAGCCGCTCCTGCGGGCCCGGGCCATCGAGAATCAGCTGTTCGTCATCGCGCCGAACCAACGGGGGAGTAGCAACGAAAAACTTCACTGGCACGGTCGCTCGATGATCGTTGACCCGTGGGGCATCGTGCTCGCAACCGCGCCGGATCGCGATTGCGTCATCACCGCGGATCTGGACCTCGAACAACAACGCCAGATTCGCACCACCTTGCCGAGCGGCGATCACCGTCGCCCCGAACTCTTCGGAGACAACCCGTGAGCGGTTCCCTACAGATCTCGTGCGCGTTCCCGCCGGGCCCGCACGTCGTCGAACACGCGCGCCTCGCCGAGTCGCTCGGGTACGAGCGCGTGTGGTTGTACGACTCGCCGGCGTTGTACGGCGACGTGTGGGTGTACCTCGCGCGCATCGCCGAACACACGAGTCGCATCGGTATCGGCCCGGGGGTGTTGGTCCCGAACTTGCGCCACCCGGTGGCACAGGCGAGCGCGATCGCAACGGTCGCGGAGCTTGCGCCCGGCCGGCTCGCGGTGGCGATCGGCACCGGCTTCACCGCGCGGATGACCATGGGTCAACGACCGCTCGCCTGGGCCGACACCCGCACCTACATCGCGCAGGTGAAGGGGTTGCTGAACGGCGAGGAGATGGTGGTCGACGGCAAGGTCACGAAGTTGATCCCGCCGGCGGGATACCTCACCGTCGCACCGGTGCCGATTCTGGTCGCGGCCAACGGACCCAAGGGTTTCGCCGTCGCCCGCGAACTCGGCGACGGTGTGATGTCCATCTTCGGCAGTTATCCCGAGTTCGATTGGTGTGCGCTGCTGGCGTTCGGCACCGTTTTGGACCCGGGGGAGTCACCCGGATCGGATCGGGCACTCCTTGCGGCCGGGCCCGCACTCACGGTCGTGTACCACGGTATGTACGAGGCGGATCCGGCCGCGGCCGACGGATTGCCGGGCGGCGCAGCCTGGCGAGAAGAGCTGGAACGGATCCCGGTCCACCTCCGGCACCTCGCCACGCATGAAGATCATCTGGTGAATGTGACCGAACGGGAACGGCCGTTGCTCTCCGGTGAGGGCCTCACCAACTTCACCTGGACTGGCGAGGCCGAGGTATTGCGCGCCCGGCTCGATCAGACCGCGGCCGCCGGTACCACTGAAATCTTGTATCAACCGTGCGGTCCCGACATCGAGCGTGAACTCCGTGCCTTCATGGACATGGCGAAAGCATGAGGCCGGCGGGGGTGTGGTGGATCGCGTTCGTGCTCCTGCTCGCGGGTGGGGGGGTCGGCGTGGCGATCGGGAAGGTCACGGAGGACACGACCACCGCACCGACGTCGACCACAACCTCGACGTCGACACTTCCGGCGTCGACGTCGAGTTCTTCCACCAGTTCAAGCTCGACGAGTTCGACGTCGGTTTCGACCACGTCGTCCTCCACTACGAGTTCGTCGACATCGTCTTCGTCGACGACCACCACCACCAGCAGCACGTTGCCGCCGGTCACGAAGCCCACCGTCCCGACGACCTGAGCCGCCGAAGTTACGCGAGCGCGACGAGATCGAGCAGGTCTTCGGACCAGTAGTCGAGGTCGCCGTCGGGCATCATCAAGACCCGGCTCGGTTCCAGCCGAGCGACGAAGTCCGGATCGTGACTCACAAGGACGACCGCGCCGGGCCAGTCCGAGAGCGCATCGCCGATCGCGTCACGTGAGGGCGGGTCCAGGTTGTTGGTCGGTTCGTCGAGCAGCAGCAGGTTGTGCCGGCCGGTCACGAGTTGCGCGAGCGCAAGCTTGGTCTTCTCGCCGCCCGAAAGGGTCCCGGCATCCTGGAACGCAACGTCGCCAAAGAGCCCGAACGCCCCCAGCAACGTGCGGAGTTGGGACTCGGGCAGCCCAACCGTCTTGAGGTGATCCATGACGGTGGCCCCGGCCCGGATGCCCTCGTGCTCCTGGGCGTAGTAGCCGGTGGAGACGCCGTGACCGAACGAGAACGTCCCCGAGTCCTGCTCGGTCTGGCCGGCGAGGATCCGCATCAAGCTCGTCTTGCCGGCACCGTTGAGGCCCATCACTACGAGCCGCTCGCCCCGCTCCACAGCGAACGTGACGTCCTCGAAGATGTCCGGTCCGCCGTAGCCCTTGGTGATGCCGTCCACTTCGAGGACCACGCGTCCCGGCCGGGGCGGGTCCGGGAACCGCACTGCGATCCGTTGTTTGCGCTTTGGTCCGGTGATCTGATCGCGCTCCAAGCGCGCGACGCGGGTGTCGATGGCTTTGGCGGTCTTCGCGCGCTTGGCGGTTTGGCCGCGCATGCTGTTCGCCAGTTGGCCCAAGCGTTCGATTTCCGCGGCCTGACGGGAAGCGAGCTTGCCGATTCGAACCTCGTCGGCCGCCCGTGAGACTTGGTACTGCGAGTACGTCCCGCGGTACTCGATGACCTCACCTTCGTCGAGATGCAGTACGCGCGTGATGGACGCGTCGAGGAGTTCGAGGTCGTGACTGATCACGAGCAGCGCGCCTCGATACGAACGCAGGAAACCCATGAGCCATTGCTTGGCGTCGTTGTCGAGGTGGTTGGTGGGTTCGTCGAGGAGAAGGAGGTCGCTGCCGGCGAACAGGATGCGCGTCAACTCGACGCGCCGGCGTTCACCACCGGACAACGCGTTGAGCGGGAGGTCGAGCCGGTCGTCGCCCAAGCCGAGTCCGGCCGCGATGGTCCGGACGTCGGATTCGGCGCGGTATCCGCCCGCGTTGCGAAACTCTTCTTCACAGCGGGCGAACTTGGCCGCGTCCTTCTCGGCGCCGGTTTCGTCGACGCGGATACGGAGCTTCTCCATCCGCAGCGCCAGCGCGTCGAGGCCCTTGCCCGACAGCACGTGCGACAGCCCGGTGGAATCGACGCCGGACCCACGCGGCCGCGGGTTCTGGGGGAGGTAACCGACGGCTGGGGGATGCGAAACGATGCCGGCCGCGGCCGGGGCTTCACCGGCGATGACCTTGAGCATCGACGTCTTCCCGGCGCCGTTGCGGCCCACCAGCCCGACCGTGTCGCCCGGGTGCAGGGAGAAGGAGGCATCGTCGACGCGGAGCTTGCCGCCCACCTCCACCGAGAGTCCCCGCACCTGCAACATCGGTCCATGGTCTCACCCCGCGTGGCCGGGCCTCGATTCTTTGCCGGTTCGGGCGGGAATCGCGACGCCGCAAGCGGCTAATCTTTCGGTTACTCGTCAGTAACTTAGCCAGCCCGTTCGGGCGGACCGAGGAGTCCCCGCGCCATGGCCGAATACAGCCTCGATTTCACCGAAGACCAACTGCAGATGCAGAAATGGGTCCACGACTTCGCGGAGAACGTGATCCGACCCGCCGCGCCGGAGTGGGACGAGAAGGAGGAGACTCCGTGGGAGATCATCCAGGAGGCGGCCAACATCGGGCTGTACTCGTGGGAGGCGATCTCGTCGTTCTTCTCGGACCCGACCGGCATCACGTTCGCGCTCATCAGCGAGGAACTCGCCTGGGGATGCGCGGGTATCGGATTGGCGATCCTCGGCACGACGCTCGGCGTCTCGGGCATCGTCGGCAGCGGCACGCCCGAACAGATCGCGGAGTGGGTGCCGGAATGTTTCGGGACGCCGGAGGACATTCACGTTGCTGCGTTCGCAGTGAGTGAGCCCGATGCCGGTTCGGACGTCTCGAACCTGCGTACGCGCGCGGTGTACGACGAAGCGACCGACGAGTGGGTGCTGAACGGTACGAAGACCTGGATCACCAACGGTGGTATCGACAAGGTGCCGAACGTGCACGTCGTCGTCGCATCCGTGGACCCGGAACTCAAAGGACGCGGTCAGGCCAGCTTCGTCGTCCCGCCGCACACCAAGGGTTTGTCGATGGGGCAGAAGTTCAAGAAGATGGGCATTCGGGCGAGCCACACCGCCGAGGTCGTCCTTGACGATGTGCGGGTCCCCGGGCGCTGTCTGCTCGGTGGCAAGGAGAAGCTCGACGGGCGGATGGCGCGCGCTCGCGAGGGTCAGTCGAGCCGCGTGCAAGCGGCGATGAGTACCTTCGAAGCCAGTCGTCCACTCGTCGGCGCGCAAGCGCTCGGCATCGCGCGCGCCGCCTACGAGTACTCGCTCGACTACGCGAAGGAGCGGCGGGCGTTCGGCAAGGCGATCATCGAGAACCAGGGGATCGCGTTCAAGCTCGCCGACATGAAGATGGAGATCGACTCCGCCCGCCTGCTCGTGCACCGGGCGTGCTGGATGGGTCGCAACGGCAAGGAGTTCACCGCGGGCGAAGGTTCCATGAGCAAACTCAAGGCCGGTGAAGTTGCGGTGTGGGTCACCGAGCAGGCGATCCAGATCCTCGGCGGCTACGGCTACGTGCGCGAGTACCCGGTGGAGAAGTGGCACCGCGACTCGAAGATCTACACGATCTTCGAAGGCACCTCCGAGATCCAGCGCCTCGTGATCGCCAGAGCTATCTCTGGCGTGCGAATTCCGTAGTTGCGAGTTCGCCGTTGACGAGCTGACTTTGTCCCATCCCCACTGCGATCCCTACAACTGCTGCCCTTCGCGGAGTCGGTAGAGGTCACGGAGGACTCCGATCTGAGTGCGCGCGCGAGCGGGCATCCGCGCTCGGTGGTGTCGGTGTATCGGGCGCTCACTCGCGCAGTTGCAGTGCCGCGCTGATGACGACCAACGCCTGCGGTGGGATGTCGTGGTCTCGATAGAAGTCTTCGAAGATCTCGATGG
>JANPMG010000096.1:0-34238 GCA_031422675.1 Acidimicrobiia bacterium
CTGGCGCTCATCGGCCGGCCGGAACTGCTGTTCCTCGACGAGCCGACCGCGGGAATGGACCCGCGGGCGCGCGCCGACACCTGGACGCTCGTGAGGGGGCTGCGCGAGCGCGGCACCACCGTGGTCCTCACCACCCACTACATGGACGAGGCTGCGCAACTCTGTGACCGACTCGCGATCCTCGATCGGGGCCGGGTCGTCGCGCTCGGCACTCCCACGGAGGTCACGAGCAACGTGACCGAACCGACCCTGCGCTTCACCACCGCGCAGCCCGTCGACGCGCCGCGGCTGGGCAACGTGCTCGCCCGCGAGGTACGCCGCGCGGGTCCGGAGTACGTGGTGAGCGGCGCACCCTCGCCGGCAATCATCGCCGCCGCCACGCGCTGGCTCGCCGAGGAGAACGTGCAGCTCACCGAGATGCGGACCGGTCACGCAAGCCTCGAAGAAGTGTTCCTCCGGCTCACCGAGGAACCCGACGGGCCCGAGCCGTCCGAGGCCCCGCTCGCCCGCGGCGGCCGGCGGGGGACACGATGAGCGCGACCGCGATCCGAGCCCAGACTCGGCTCGAGCTGGCAATGACGTTGCGCCGGGGCGAGAGCCTGCTCGTGACGCTCGCCATCCCGATCGGCATCCTGGTGTTCTTCGGCCAGGTGAACCCGTTGAGTTCGATCACCGGAGATCCGATCGACTTCCTGGTGCCGGGCGTCCTGTCGCTCGCAGTGATGGCGAGTGCGATGGTCAGCCTCGGAATCGCGACGGGATTCGAGCGGCGCTACGGCGTGTTGAAGCGACTCGGTTCCACACCGCTCTCGCGCGGCGGCCTGCTCGCGGCGAAGACCCTCAACGTGCTCGTCGTCGAGTTGCTCCAACTGGCGGCGATCGTGGTCACCGGCATCGCACTCGGCTGGAAGCTCGAAGCAACGATCATCCCCGCGATCGGCCTGCTCCTGCTCGGTACCGTCGCCTTCGCCGGTATCGGCATGTTGATGGCCGGCACCTTGCGCGCCGAGGCGAACCTCGCATTCGCCAACGCCGCGTTCCTCGTGCTGATGTTCCTCGGTGGCATGGCCTATCCGCTCGCGAAGCTGCCGAACACCGTCGAGTCCGTGGCCCGGCTCCTCCCGGCGGCCGCGCTCGCCGAGTGCGTCCGGGCGGTGCTCGGACACCACTCGTTCCCGGTAGGCAACTTCGTGGTGCTCCTCGTTTGGGCCGTCGCCGCACCCCTCGCCGCGGCTCGCTGGTTCCGGTGGGAAGAGGGATGAGCGCGCGGCATGCCGCACCCGCGTGAACCGCTTCAGAGGTCGAGCAGTTTGTGCATGCAGACCCGGGTGGCCGGATCGAGACCGTGGGCAGCTTCGACCGCCCGCACGGCGCGGAGTTCCGGTCCGATGTCGGGCTCTGCGAGCACGGTGAAGCCGAGGCGACGGTAGAGCGGTGCATTCCACGCAACGTCGGTGAACGTGGTGAGGGTGAGCGCGGGCCGGCCGGCTCCGCGCGCCCACTGTTCCGCCGCGTCGATGAGCCCGCGACCAATCCCGCGCCCCTGATGTTCCGGCAGCACGCTCACCTGTTCGATGTGCGCGAGACCATCGATCACGTCCACCACGACGTAACCGATCGGATCGTCGTCGCCCTCCACCGCCACCCAGCTCCGGCCCGCGCGCGCGTACGCGGTGAGCTCGTCGACGGAAGTGGGGGCATGATCGGCCACCGCCGCGTACTTCGTGTCACGAAACTGTTCACCGGCTCGGATTTCGATCGCCGGGAGCTTCGGCCCGTCGGCCGACGTCGTCGGCCGGATGTGCCAGGTCATCCGCCGACCCTGCCATCACACATCGGGGAAGCAGGCCTGGACGCCGAGTTGGTGAAGGCCCCGGAGGTCGCCGCCGCCGAAATCGCGCACCGCAGCCTGTTCCTCGGCGAACATGAGCTGCGAGCGATCGCGGGTGTGATCCAAGCCCACGACGTGACCGAGTTCGTGCAGGATCACCGCCCGGACCAAGCGGCGATCCGGGCTCGATTCGATCGAGAGCTGGTCCCGATCCAGCACGAGCTGACCACTCACATTGACGAACAATCCCGCCTGAATCGAGATCGCCTGCGCGCCGCCGATCCCGGCCACGCTGTCCGCCAGCATGGGGTAGTTGCGTTCGTCCCGCCACGCGATCAGCACCGGCGCCCACCGGTCGCCGTAACGCTGGGGCTGGAAGGCCGCCCGCGTCCCGCTCGGCGCCTCCGTGGTGGCTGCGTCCTCGATGAACGACAGCCCGGTGGCGCGCCGCACGCGAGCGATCGCGCCACGCACGAGCGCGGCGCCGTCACGCGGCGCGCCCCGCAGGTTCATCGTGTAATGGATCGGCCGGCACGGATCGAAGGCCACGGGTGTGCGCGGGTCCCCGCGCTGGGTCCGCACGAAGGCGTATCCGCCGGTGCCCTTCGGCGCCGGCGCGGGCGTACCCAACGGTTGCGAGCTCTGCTCGACCGACGGTGAGGGCCGCTCGGTCAGCCGCGCCACCTCCGAACGGCTGACCGCCGCGTCCGTGATCGGAGCCGCGGCCGGTGCCGGGTCCGACGAGTCCGAACCGAAGTAGCTCTGGTAGCCCCACACCATGGCGAAGAGCACCAACAACGCGATCGCGGGTCGCCACGAGCGGCCGGTGCCGCGGGATCGCTCCGGTTCGTCGAAGAACGGGTCGACCACCACGGAATGACGCGACAGCGGCCGCTCGCTCGATCCCCAGCGTTCGCCGTCGAAGTAACGCTGACCGTCACCGGTGGCGCTCCACGGATCCGGGTACCACCCGGGCGCGCCCGGCGACTCCGGTATCTGATTCGTCGGTCCCGCCACCGGTGCAGATTATGCGGAGCCGCGGCCCGGCTCGCCGTTCGTGGTCACCGGCGGATGCGCTCGACCACAGCTGCGAGCGCAGTCGGCGAGGGGAGGCCGAACGCTCGAGCTCGGATGACACCTGCGCGGTCGATGAAGAAGGTCTGGGGTACGGCCCGAATGCCGTACGCCCGGGCCACGGGGTCGCCCTCACCACCCATCGCCAGCGGCCACGCGGCGCGGTACGTGCGGGCGAAGGCCCGGGCATCGAACGGCAGATCTTTGTAGGTGATCCCCACTACCGCGACCTCGGGATGGTCGCGCGCGATCTCCCGTAGCACGGGGAACTCCTCGCGACACGGCACGCACCACGATGCCCAGAAGTTGAGCACGACGGGCCGGCCACGCAGCGCCTGCAACGACACCCGCTTCGATCCGGTCAACGACGCCAGATCGAACGGTGGCGCCATCGAACCGTTCGTTGCCACGCCGGGCACCCGGGTCCGGGCCGGGCCCGCATCGATCGTGAGATCCGCCGGATCCGACGCACGCACCGCGCCGATCCCGGCCGCGACGGCGATACCCAGCGCCATTGCGCCGAGGAGCAGCCCGCCGTGCCGTCGCTTCGGCCCCGGAGTTGCGACACCCGAGTGGCTCGGCTGCCCGTCCTCGTTCGCCCTCTCGTCAATCCCGCTCTCGGCGCCTGCGGCGCCGGGCCGCTCGGGCCCCGGGCGCACGACACCCGAGTGGCTCGGCTGCCCGTCCTCGTTCGCCCTCTCAGGCACGAACCAGCACGTCGGCGGCGATGGCGACGAAGAGGAGCGAGAGATACGTGTTCGAATAATGGAACAGCTTCATCGCTCGCTCAGGGGTGGCGTCGGCCACCAGCTGCGCCGCGCCGGCGACGAAGAGTCCGCCGCTCACCAGCGCGGTGATGCCATAGATCCAGCCGAGGTCACCCGTCGGCACGAGGGCGAGCGACACCACCACCGTGACCAGCGCGTAGACCAGGATCTGGCGCGATGCCGCGGCGATGCCGATGACGACCGGCAGCATGGGGATGCCGGCCTTCGCGTAATCGTCGCGGTAGCGGACCGACAGCGCCCAGAAGTGTGGCGGGGTCCAGCAGAAGACGATGGCGAACATGATCCACGCGGGCACTGCCAGCGATCCGGTGACCGACGCCCATCCCACCAGTGCCGGTACCGCGCCGGCGGCGCCGCCGATGACGATGTTCTGCGGACTGCGGGGCTTCAACCAGATCGTGTAGACGAATACGTAGAACAACATCGCCGCGACCGAGAGCGCCGCCGACAGCAGGTTCACCGTGGCGGTGAGCCAGACGAATGCGACCGCTTCGAGGACCAGCCCGAAGATCAGCGCGGCGTTCGGCGAGATCTCGCCGGCCGGCAACGGACGCGAGTGCGTGCGGCGCATCACCTGGTCACGATCGCGCTCGATCCAACAGTTGATGGTGTTCGCACCGCCCGCGGACAGTGCACCGCCGAGGAGGACCGCGCCGATCAGTCCGAGACCCGGAAGTTTTCCGGCGGCGATCACCATCGCCGGTACCGTCGTCACGAGGAGGAGTTCGATCACTCGCGGCTTCGTGAGCATGAAGTACACGCGCACGGTGTTGAGCAAGTTCCGGCTCGGGGCCTCGGGGCCCGTCTCCACCGCTGCGAGGTCATCTGGGAGGGCCGCCACGGCCACGGACGGTAGCAGCGTGCCGGTGAGATCCACGAAGCACTCCCACCGCTAGCGTGGGCTCGGTGCCCGACCCCACTCCGCTCCGTGCGCCATCCCCGGCTATCGACACCACCCACGCCATCCGCGTCACCGCGGATCGTCTGCTCTGCCACCCTGATGCCGGCGCCGGTGAGCGCACATCACGGTCCGGCATCCTGATCCCGGCGACGGCAAACGTGGATCGACGGCTCGTGTGGGCCGAAGTGACCCAGGTGGGCCCCACGGTCCGCAACATCGCCGCCGGCGACCGCGTGCTGTTCGCTCCGGATGCCGGCTTCGAGGTCGAGATACGCGGCGACGAGTACCTGATATTGCGCGAACGCGATGTCCACGCAGTGGCGTCGGAGCGCGAAGGCGGCCAGACCGGCCTCTACCTGTAGGAGTTCGCCATGGACGTCAGACTCGACGGTCGCGTCGCGCTCATCACTGGTGGCTCACGAGGTATCGGCCTCGCCATCGCCCAGGAGATGGCCGCGAGCGGTGCCCGCGTGATGATCTCGTCGCGCAAGGTCGACGTCCTCGAAGCTGCGGTCGCGACCCTCGACGGTGACCATGCGTGGTTTGCCGCGAACGCCGGGGAACCGGACGACGCGACGGCCTGCGTGGCGGCGACGGTGGAGCGGTTCGGTGCGGTCGACATCCTCGTGAACAACGCGGCCACCAATCCCTACATGGGTAAGACCATCGACATCGACCGCCCCCGCCTCGACAAGACCATCGCGGTGAACTGGTCCGGTCCGCTCATGTGGACCCAGCTCGTGTGGCAGGCATCGATGCGCGAACGCGGTGGGAACGTGCTCAACATCGCGTCGATCGGTGGTATGTCGGTGGAGACGTCGATCGGCGCGTACAACGCGACCAAGGCCGCGCTCCTCCACCTCACCCGGACCCTGGCCGCGGAGCTCTCACCCGGCGTGCGGGTCAACGCGATCGCGCCGGGGCTCGTGAAGACCGACATGGCTCGCGCATTGTGGGAGCCGAACGAGGCCGCGATCGCGAAGACGCTGCCGATGCATCGACTCGGCGAACCCGCCGACATCGCCCGCGCCGCGGTGTTCCTCTGCTCCGACGCCGCCAGTTGGATCACCGGCACGTCGCTCGTGGTCGACGGCGGTGCCCTGCTTCACGGCTGAGACACCAAACGCCGCCGCGAACGGGCGGCCCAAGCGCGCGATTGTCACCTCGGACGTCGCCACGACGTCTCAAACACCAACCGCAGGCGACGCGGCGCGTCAGTCGCGTATCCAGGTGATGCCGGCGCGGTGGCGTTGCGCGAGTTCCGCGTAGGCCGGGGGATTGGCCTTCACCCAGAAGTCGGCGGGCGAACCCTCCACCCCGCGCTTGATCACGGCGGGTGAGCCCGCGGCGAGCATGCCGGGCGGGATCACCATGCCCGACGCCACCACCGACCCGGCAGCCACGAGCGCCCCGGCCCCCACGGTGGCGCCGTCCAACACGATCGAACCGTTCGCCACGAGACACTCGTCGCCGAGGATGGCGCCGTGGACCACACAGTTGTGGGCGACGGTGGCGCCGCGACCCACCTCCGTGGTCAGGCCCGGCGGGCCGTGCAGAACGGCGCCGTCCTGAATGTTGGCCCCGGCGCGCACCACCACGGGCGCGTAGTCGGCGCGGATCACCGCGCCGTACCAGACCGATGCCCCGTCCTCGACGATCACATCACCGACCAGCGTGGCCGTGGGCGCGATGAACGCCCGGGCGTGCACTTGTGGCGCGAGACCCTCGAAGTCGTACAGCGGCATGGGACTCTCCTCGTCGGTGGACCCGGTCAGGCAGTCTGACGCCGCGGCGCCCGCTTGGTGCGCGTCGGCCGCAGCACCACGGGCGTGGCCGCAGGATGGGCCACCGGCGCAGGACCCCGCGCGACCCGCGCGTCGAGGTACGCGGCAATGTCCTCGTAGAGCGCGTCGCCGGTCATCTTGCGCAACTCGGGTTCGAGACTCCGATAGACGGCTTCGGTCCCGACGAACGCTTCCGGCGCCTCCGTGCACCACCACGAGAACTCGTCACCGCCCTCGCCCCAACCGTGACGCGCGAACTCGGTGAGCCGGTGGTGGACCCTGCCGTCGTTGGCGTCCTCGTCGTACTCCTCGATATTGCGCAGCGGCAGCTGCCAGCACACCTCGGGCTTGACGTCGCTGTGGTGGACCCCGGTCCGCATGGCGAAGGTGTGCAGCGCGCAACCGGGACCGGCGGTGAATCCGGGCCGGTTGAGGAAGATGCACGCGTCGTCGACGAGTCGGGTGCGGTAGTCGTCCTTGCCGACCTTCGCCCACACGCCCTTCTTGGTCCGGCCCTTCTTGATGAACTCCCAGTCCTGCGCGGTGAGCTTGGCGGCCACCTGGTCGACCAACGCGCGGTCCTTCGCCCCCGACGAGTGCGCACCGTAGGAACAACAGCCCTGTGCCAACTCGGGTGACTTCTCGGTCAGGACCCCTTGGCAACCCTGGCCGAAGATGCAGAGGTAGTTCGACGCGAGGAACGTCACGTCCACGTGCCAGACGTGCTTCTTGCGCTTCGGGTCTTGAAACGTGACCCACTCGCGAACCGGGGCGTTCATTGTTCTCCTTCAACGGGGAGGGAACGGGGAATGGTGGGACCGACCGCGGCGAGTTCGAACCACAACTCACCGACGGCGACGATGCCTTTCCAGAACTGTTCGAGCACGATCCGCTCGTTCGGCGCGTGGATCCGATCGTCCGGCAGGCCGACCCCGAGGAAGATCACCGGCGCATCCAAGACCCGCCCGAGTGCTTCTTCGGGGCCGGATCCACCTTCGCGGGTGAAGCAGGGCGGCACCCCCCAGACTCGTTCGATCACGCGCGCGGTCGCCGCCACCGCCGGATGATCGACCGGCGTGAGGGCGGGCGCAACCCCGCCTTCGGGGGTGACTGTGACCTCCACACCGGCGGGGACCTGCGTGCGAAGCCAGCGATCGAACGCGGTGGTGATGGTGGCCGGGTCCTGATCCGGGACGAGTCGGAACGTGATCTTCAGTGCGGCGTGGGCGGGCACGATCGTCTTGATGCCGTCGCCGGCGTATCCGGCGGTGATACCCGTCACCTCGGCGGTCGGCCGCACCCAGATGCGTTCGAGCGTGGAGAATCCCGCCTCACCGGCGAGCGCGGCGCCGTTCGCGGTGGAACGAAACGTCTCGGCGTCGAAGGGCAGCGACGAGATCGAGCGGCGCACCGCATCCGAAATGGGCAGCACGTCGGCGTAGAAGTTCGCCAGGGTGACCGCGCCATCCGCATCATGCAGGGCGGCCACCAGTTCCGCGGCGACGTGCGCGGCGTTGCGCACCGCACCACCGAAACTGCCCGAGTGCAGGTCCCCGCTCGCCGTGCGGAGGGAGACGTCGAAGGCGACGAGTCCGCGCATGCCGGTGCACATCGACGGCACCGTCTCGGACCACATCGCGGTGTCGGACACCACCAACACGTCGGCGCGCAGCAGCTCCCGATGGCGGGTCAACAGGGCTTCGAAGTTCGGACTGCCCACCTCTTCCTCGCCCTCGACGAGCAGCTTGATGTTGACCGGCAGCGCGCCGTCGCGCGCCAACAACGCCCGGATCACCTCGAGGTGGTAGAGCACTTGGCCCTTGTCGTCGACGGCGCCGCGAGCGAACAGCTGACCGTCTCTCACCGTTGGTTCGAAGGGCGGTGACGTCCACTCCGAGATCGGATCCACCGGTTGGACGTCATGGTGGCCGTACACCAGCACCGTCGGCGCGCCGGGCGCGTGGAGCCAGTCGGCGTAGACCGACGGGTGGCCCGGCGTGTCCAGCAGTTCGACGTGTTCGAGTCCGATCGTGCGCATCTCCGCGGCACACCACTCGGCCGAGGCCCGGACATCGGCTGCGTGTGCTGGGTCCGCCGAGATGGCCGGAATCCGGAGCCACGCGGCGAGCCGTTCGAGAATCTCCGCGCGCGAATCCTCCACGAATCGCGCCAAAACCAGCTCCGCCACGAGGTGAATGTATTGGACCCACCGGTAACATCGGCGGATCGCCACCGAACCGAGACCCGCCGCCGAACTCGTCGCGGCCCTTCAGACCCGCTTCGGCGAGCAGCGAGCGCGGGCCGAGCCCCTCGAACTCACCCTCTACGAACGCGACGGCGGCACGGCGCGTGGCCGCTGCGGCGCGGTCTGTTTCCCCGAATCCACCGACGACGTCGCGTTTGCGGTCCGGACCGCGAATCGGTTCGGGATCCCGTTCGTGGCGCGGGGGAGTGGGACGGGCCTCGCGGGTGGGGCAACGCCCCTCGACGGTGCGCTCGTCATCGTGACCACGCGCATGAACCGGGTCATCGAGGTCGATCCGGCCGCGCGCTACGCCTGGGTGGAGCCCGGCGTCCTCAACCTCGACCTCACCCGGGCCGTCGCCCACTTGGGTGTCCACTACGCGCCGGACCCGTCGTCCCAGCAGGCGTGCACGATCGGCGGCAACGTCGGAACGAACGCCGGCGGACCGCATTGCTTGGCGGTCGGTGTGACCTCGGCCCACGTCCTCGCCATCGATGTCGTCCTGCCCGACGGCAGCGTGGAACAACTCGGATCACTCGCACCGGACGTTCCCGGACTCGATCTGCGCGGCGGCTTCGTCGGGAGCGAGGGGACCATGGGCATCGCCACCCGGATCGCGGTTCGGCTCATCCCCGACCCACCCGAGGTCCGCACGCTCCTCGCGGATTTCACCGCGATCGACCACGCGTCGGCGGCGGTCTCGGCGATCATCGCCGCCGGGATCGTGCCCGCCGCACTCGAGATGATGGACGCGCAGATCACGCGGGCCGTCGAGGATTTCGTCGGCGCGGGGTTCCCGCGCGACGCCGATGCGGTCCTGCTCGTCGAAGTGTCCGGCCTGATCGACGGCGTGGAAATCGAGACAGACGCCATCGCCGCCGTCTGTCGGGATCACGGGGCGCGCACCGTGCGGGTGGCCGTGGATCCGGAGGAACGGGCGTTGCTCTGGAAGGGCCGGAAGTCCGCGTTCGGCGCGGTGGCTCGCATCGCCCCCGACTACTACCTCCACGACGCCGTCGTGCCCCGCACCCAGCTCGTCCCGGTGATCCGGCGGGTCTATGAGATCGCGGACCAGTACGACCTCATCTGCATGAACGTCTTCCACGCGGGGGACGGCAACCTTCATCCGCTCCTCGTGTTCGACGGTCGTGAGCCCGGGATCTGGGACCGGGTCCACGCCGCCGGCGACGCGATCCTGCGCGTCTGCATCGACGCCGGTGGCGTGCTGTCGGGCGAACACGGCATCGGACTCGAGAAGCGCGATTCGATGGCATTGATCTTCGATGCCGACGACCTGGACCTCCAAGCGCGCGTCCGCGACGCGTTCGACCCGGATGGGGTCGCCAATCCCGAGAAGATCCTCCCGAAGGGCAGCCGCTGCGGTGAGATCCCGCGCGTCCCCGAAGGTGCGTGGATCTGATGGCGCCCGGCGCGCGCTGGACTGATCTTGCCCGCACGGTGGCCGCCGCCGATGCCGTCGTTGCCGTCGGGTCGGGCACCCACGCCGGGATTGGCGGCATCGTCACCGGCGCGACGGAAGTTTCGGCGCCGGGTGGCATCGTCGCGTTCGAGCCCGCCGACATGACCGTCACGGTTGACGCGGGAACCACGTTCGCCGAGCTGACCACGGTCCTCGCGGATGCCGGACAGGAATGTCCCCTCGATCCCCGTGACCCACGGGCGACGATCGGCGGGATCGTCGCGTGCGGTCTGTCCGGCACCCGCAGGCTCGGTCTCGGACCGATGCGCGATCACCTGCTCGAGGTCACGTTCGTCACCGCCGACGGCCGAGTGGTGCGTGGCGGAGGGCCCACGGTGAAGAACGTCACCGGCTACGACATCCCGCGCCTCTTCGCCGGATCGCTCGGCACGCTCGGCATCCTCGTGCAGGTGATCCTGCGCACCCAACCAGTCGCGGCGCGCTCGCAGTGGTTCCGGTCCGCTCGGCCACCCCTCGACGTGCTCCGCGCGCTGACGCGCGCGACCACGATCCTGTGGGACGGCAACGAGACCTCCGTGCTCCTCGAAGGTCACGCGCCCGATATCGATGCGCAGGCGCGAGCGGCCGGACTCGAACCCGCACCGCCGACCCCGCTGCCCGAGGGCGCCCACCGCGGGCGCATCTCGGTGGAGCCCGCGCGCCTGCTCGCACTCGCCGACGCACTCGCCGGGACCGGCGCACGGGGACTCGCCGAAATTGCCGTGGGCACCGTGCACGTTGCCGCCGACGATCCGACGGTGCTCGGCGCCGCGCGCGACGCGACCCACGCGGCCGGCGGTTGGCTCCTGCGCGAGGCCGGTGTCCCCGAGCTGGATCCGTTCGGTACCGGATTCGCGGCGGTACCGGTCCAGCGCCGGCTGCGGGCCGCGCTGGACCCCACCGCCAAGCTCAGTCCCGGCCGGGTCCCCGCAACCGCGCCCGGCACACCGGTCGGCGCCGCCGCGTGAACCTCGATCTCGACGCCGCCGAACTCGTCGCCTGCGTCGGCTGCGGCTTGTGTCTCCCGCATTGTCCCACCTACCGGGTCACCGGTGCCGAGATCGCGTCACCGCGCGGTCGGATCGCCGCGATGCGCGCCGTCACCGAAGGCAGAGCCCAGCCCGATGCGGCGTTCTTCGGTGCGATGGACGCGTGCATTCAGTGTCGGGCCTGCGAAGCCGCCTGCCCGTCGAACGTGCAGTTCGGTCATCTGATGGAAGCGACCCGCCGAGCCCAAGCACCCGAGCGATCGCGGTGGCAACGCGCGATCGAGTGGGTCGCCTACCGCGGCGCGCTTCCGCACCACCGGGTGCTCACCGCCGGCACCCGCGCGTTGGCGGTGGGGCAGCGGCTGCGGCTCGTGCCCCCGCGGCTCGGACTGCCGCGCCTGTCCGTGCGGCCACCCGCGCCGCTGACCACCGAAACGGCGCCCGAGGTGTATCTCTTCACCGGCTGCGTCATGGACGCGTGGCAACGGGACGTGCACGCCGCGGCCCTCCGGGTGATGCGGGCGACCGGCGCGCGCGTCGGGCTTCCCGGCGCGGGCGCCGACTGTTGCGGCGCGCTGCATGTCCATGCCGGTCGCCACGAGGAAGCGATCCGGTTGGCGGAACGAGTCATGGGTGCGTTCCCCGGCGCCGGAACCATCGTCGTCGACAGCGCCGGCTGCGGCGCCGCGCTGACGGACTACGGCCGCCTGCTCGGAACCGACGCCGCCACCGCGTTCTCGGCGCGCGTGGTCGACTTCTCCACCTACATCGCCGGTCGAGACCTGACCACGCGGTCCGGCACCACCACCGTCGTCGTTCAGGACCCGTGCCATCTCCGCCACGTGCAACGCGCCCACGCGCCCGTCGCCGCCGTGCTCGCCCACGCGTACACCGTGAAGCTCACCACCGACGACGGCCTGTGTTGCGGAGCGGGTGGCGCATACTCGATCTTCGAACCGGAACTGTCGTACGCGGTGCGCGATCGCAAGGTCGCCGCGCTGCGCGCCGCGGCCGGCACGGACGACTTCGTGGTTGCATCCGCCAATCCCGGATGTGCGATGCACCTGGCTGCGGCCGGGCTCTGCGTCCGCCATCCGGCCGAACTCTTGGAGCAGTCCCTTGGAACTGACTGACATCACCGAACGACTCCGCAGTATCGAGGAGGCATTGCGCGATCGCGCCTACGACGCGTTGCGCGCCGCCGCGAACGGCGACGAGGAAGCGGCCCAATCCGAGAAGAAGATCCTTCAGGCTCGGCGCGCGATCGAGAAGGCCATCCGTGCCCTCGAACCACTCCACGGTTCCGCCGCTTTCGACGACGGCGCGTGACCGCGGCAGGGGGGTCGACGTGAGCACGGCGCTCGTGTGGTTCCGGCGGGACCTGCGGTTGGACGACAACCCGGCGTGGGCCGCGGCGACCGCAACCCATGATCGGGTCCTCCCCCTCTTCGTACGGGACGACCGGCTCATCGAGCGCGCCGGTGAGTTTCGCCGACGCGCCATCCTGGGTGCGGTCGCCGGACTCGACGCGGCGTTGCGCGATCGCGGCGCTCGGTTGAACGTCGAGTCGGGTGACCCCCTGACGGTGGTGCCCACGATCGTCGCGGCGATCGACGCCGACGCGGTGTACGTAAACGGCGATGTCACCCCCTTCGGTGCCGCACGGGATCACGCGGTGGAAGCAGCGCTGCGGATTCCGGTTCGTCGGTCCTGGGGTTGCTGGATCCAACCGCCCGGGTCGATCCTCACCGCCGACGGCACCGTGCCGCGCGTGTTCTCGGCGTTCTTTCGGCGTTGGCAGCAGCTCGCGCTCCCATCCGAGACGGCGCCCGGTACGGCGGAGCTCATGACCCTCGCGAGCGGCGAGAACCCGATCGCCGAACCGCACCGGAGGGCAGCCGATGCCGAGGAGCGACTGCACGACTTCGTCGACCACCGGCTCACCGACTACCCGAGTGACCGGGATCGTCCGGCAATCACCGGCACCTCGCGTCTGTCGGTCGATCTCAAGACCGGGACCCTCAGCGCGGCGACGGCCGCCCGCGCGGCGATCGCGGCGGGTCCCACCGGCGCGGCGTTCGTCCGCCAACTCGCGTGGCGGGACTGGTTCGCCCACCTCCTCCACGAGACCCCCGGCCTGGTCGACACCGCGCAGCGCCCGGAGTACGCGGCGATCGAATGGCGCAACGATCCCGACGAGATCGACGCGTGGACGCGCGGCATGACCGGGTTCCCGATCGTCGATGCCGGCATGCGCGAACTCGCGACCACCGGATACCTGCACAACCGGGTGCGCATGATCACCGCGTCGTTCCTGGTCAAGGACCTGTTGACGGACTGGCGTATCGGCGAACGGCATTTTCGCCACCTGCTCGCCGACGGTGACCTTCCCCAGAACGTCGGGAACTGGCAGTGGGTCGCGGGCACCGGACCGGATGCTGCGCCCTATTTCCGGGTGTTCAATCCCGCGCTCCAGAGCGCGAAGTTCGACCCCGAAGGCGCGTACGTCCGCCACTGGGTCCCCGAAATCGCCGCGCTCGACGATCGTGCGGTCCACGAACCGTCGGAGCTGGGACCGTTAGAGTTAGCGGCCGCCGGCATCACCCTCGGCGTGGACTACCCGTTTCCCATCGTCGACCACGCCGCCGCCCGCACTCGCGCCATCGACGCGTACAAACGCGCCCGCACGTAGCTCGGCCATCCCCGTTCACTGGCCCCGGAGCCACCCATGCGGTGGCTGCGGGGCCAGCGGACAAGCTGGGTGAACGTCAGAAGCCGTTGAGGGTGTCGATCAGACGACGGACGCGCGCCCAGTGGTACTTGTCGAAGCGGAAGCGGATCCGGTCGAGGTGGAGTTCGTCACCGTCGCGTTCCTCACGCGGGCTCGGTCCGGTGACCACGATTTCGCCGGCCTGGACGATGTCCGCGAAATCGGTGTTCAGCGTGGCCAACTGCGCCGGGTCCGGCGCGCGCTGCATGCGCAACACCAGGTCCCGACCGACGAACCGCATCGAGTGGTAGTTGCGGTAGAACGTGCGTGCCTCGCGCACCGCCACGTCCACGTCGTCGGTCACGAGCACCAGATCCATGTCGTCGGGACCGAGGTAGCCGCGATCGAGCAGTTCGTCGGTGACGAACTCGTGCCACTTCGTCCAGTAGGTCCCGCCGGGGACATCGAGGAGGACAACCGGCGCGGGTTGGGCCTTCCCGGTTTGGATGAGGGTGAGCGTCTCGAACGCTTCGTCGAGCGTTCCGAATCCGCCGGGGAGCAGCACGAACGCGTCCGACTCCTTCACAAAGCTCAGCTTCCGGGTGAAGAAGTACCGGAAGTTCACGAGCTTCGGGTCGTCGACGATGAACTCGCTCGCGGTCGACTCGAACGGGAGGCGGATGCTCACCCCGAATGCGTTCTCCAGCCCGGCGCCTTCGAGACCCGCGGTCATGATCCCGGGCCCGGCGCCCGTGACCACCATCCAACCGGCCGCCGCGAGGGCCGCCGCCAACCGTGAGGCCTGGTCGTAGAGCGGGTCGTCGGGTTTGGTGCGGGCCGACCCGAAGATCGACGCCTTCCGCGACGCCCGGTAGGGAGCAAACACCGAGAACGCGTAGCGCATCTCCTTGAGCGCGGTGCTCGCGATCTTGAGATCGCCACGGTTCGCTCCGTCCCGAGCGAATCGCAACGCGGTGACGATCATCTCGAAGACGAGATCCGCACTGTGCGCAGGACCAACAGCTTCGACGAGTTGCGCGATCTCGGCGTCGAGTGCTTCGTCGCCGGTTCGGTAGCGGGGGAGATCCACGGGCCGACTCGGTCGCTATCCGATACCGATGCCGGCCGCCGCCGCGTCGGCGAGTGATGCCTGCGGTCGGGCCCCGAGATGGGAAATCACCTCGGACGCGGCGAGACCGCCGAGCCGTCCACACGTGACGAGATCGAGCCCCCGCACGAGCCCGTGGAGCACGCCGGCCGCATAGAGGTCACCGGCGCCGGTGGTGTCGACGACGACCCCTCCGGGAATGGGCTCCACCGGGACTGCGATCACGTCGTCGCCGGAGAGCAGCACCGAACCGGCCGCGCCGCGGGTCACCGCGGCGAGTTCGCAGTGATGACGGACCTGAGCGACGGCCGCATCGAAGTCGTCGACCTCGTACAGACTCTGAATCTCGACGTCGTTGGCGAACAACACGTCGACCGATCCTTCGATCAGTTCGAGGAACGTCTCGCGATGCCGGTCGACCACGAACCCGTCGGAGAGCGTGAGCGCCACCTTCTTACCGGCGTCGTGCGCGATCTTGGCCGCCTCCCGATACGCATCCTGTGCGGCGGGGGAGTCCCAGAGGTAGCCCTCGAGGTAGGTGTACGCCGCGCCCCGGACCAGGTCGCCGTCCACATCGTCGGCGGTCAGCTCGGCGGACGCACCGAGGTAGGTGTTCAGAGTGCGCTCGGCATCCGGTGTGACCATGATCAGACAGCGGCCGGTGGGCGGGCCGGCCGCGGCGGCCACGGAATCGAACTGCACCCCGGCGGCACGCAAGTCGTGGCGGTACACCGAGCCGAGTTGGTCGTCCCGGACGCGCCCGATGTACGCCGCCCGGGTGCCGAACGACGCGATTCCGGCGGTGGTGTTCGCCGCGCTGCCCCCCGAGATCTCGATCCCCGGTCCCATCGCCGCGTACAACGCCTCGGCGCGCGGGGTGTCGATGAGATCCATCGCGCCCTTCACCATGCCGTGGCGCGCGACGAACTCGTCGGTCTCGTGACTCAGAACGTCGACGAGCGCGTTCCCGATCGCAACAATCTCGGCCATCATTTCCCCTCTTGGCCCTGCGGGCCAGGCCAGTCGGTCCCCGCTCGGGCGAGCGCGGGCCAAAGTAGATTCGTCTTCGTCGCCTCGCTCAGGTTGGCGCGGTCGCCGGCAGGCGCAGCTCAACCGGGGTGCCGGCGGACGCGGCGTGATCGTGCGTCACCGGCGCCGCCAACGTTTCCGGAGGTGGGCGCAGCCGCTTGCCGACGGTGCTCGTGCGTCCGTACAGGGTGGTGCGTTGTTCGAGCGGACGACCCAACGGGTCCACCATGGCGTGGAACATCGCGTCGTCGGCCTCTTGACCGTGGTTCGCACCGGCGGCGCGCGAGATGTTCTCGTCCATGAGCGTGCCGCCGAGATCGTTGCACCCTGCCATCAGCGCCTGCTGCGCCCCACCGATACCGGTCTTGACCCACGAGATCTGGATGTTGTCGATTGCGCCGGCGTACGCGATCCGGCCGACGGCGTGCATGAGCAGGACTTCGCGAAACGTCGGCCCCCGCCGGGCCCGCCCGGTGAGGTAGATCGGCGTGGCCATGTGCACGAACGGCAACGGCACGAACTCGGTGAAACCGCCGGTCTCGAGTTGGAGTGCGCGCGTGCGCAGCAGGTGGCGCGCCACGTGCTGCGGGCGCTCCACCGAACCGAACATGATCGTCACGTTCGAGGACAACCCGACCGAATGCGCGGTCCGGTGCGCGTGGAGCCACTCCTCGGTGTTGATCTTGTCCGGGCAGATGACGGCCCGGACTTCGTCGTCGAGGATCTCGGCAGCGGTTCCCGGCAACGTGGCCAGACCGGCGGCCTTCGCGAGCGTGAGGTACTCGGCCAGGTCCATGTCCAACCGCTTCGCGCCCTCGGTCACTTCGAGCGCGGTGAAGCCGTGCACGTGGAGGCTCGGCGCGGCCTCCTTCACCAGGCGGATCACGTCGAGGTAGTAGTTGCCGTCGAAGTCCGGGTGGATCCCACCCTGCAGGCACACCTCGGTGGCGCCGCAGTCCACGGCCTCCACCACTCGTCGTTGCATCTCCTCGATGTCCAGCAGGTACGGATCGCCGCGCAGGTTGAGCGACAGCGGACCCTTCGAGAACGCACAGAACTTGCACTTGAACGTGCAGATGTTGGTGTAGTTGATGTTGCGGTTGCGGACGAACGTGACCACATCGCCGACGATGTCGCGGCGCAGTTGATCGGCGACATCCGCAACGGCCCTGACCTCCGGACCGCGTGCTTCGAGCAGAGTGACGAGCTCGGCCTCTCCGAGTTCCTGACCGAGCGCCACCCCGTCGAGCACCTCCGCCACTCGACCGCGCGGCGCGGGCGTCGGCGAACCGCCCACGATTCGCAGCGTGGGCGGGGGCGTGTCCCCACCACTCGACCACGTGTCGTCGCGGGCTAGGCCTTCGAGGTCCGACGCGTGCCGGACCGCGGTGCGCACGTCGGGATGCAACCATTCGGTCTCGTTGCGCACGAACTCGGGGTACACGGTGAGCCGGGGCGCGAGGGTCTTGCCCGCGGCTTCGGTCGCGACGCGGAGCGCGTCGAGCGCGGGCCACGGCCGTTCGGGATTCACGTGATCCGGGGTCACCGGCGACACGCCGCCCCAATCGTCAATGCCGGCACCGATGAGCTGCGCGAGCTCGCTCGGCGCGCTCAGGTTCGGTGGCGCCTGAATGTGCATCTCCGGTCCGAGGATGATGCGCGCGACCGCGATGGCCCGCAGGAACACCTCGGGGTCGCACGGCTCGGCGGCGTGCATCGCGGTTCCGGGCTTCGGCAGGAAGTTCTGCACGATGACCTCTTGCACGTGACCATGACGGTCATGGGCGGCGCGAATCGCGAGCAACGCATCGATGCGCTCGGCTTCGGTCTCCCCGAACCCCACCAGGATGCCGGTGGTGAACGGGACCCGCGCCCGCCCGGCAGCGTCGAGAGTCTCGAGGCGACGGGCCGCGGTCTTGTCCGGCGCCCGGTGATGCGGTCCGCCCGGCTCGTGGAGCCGGTCCGCCAGGGACTCCAGCATCATCCCCTGCGACGGACTGACGGCGCGCAGGCGGGCCAGCTCGATTTCGTGGAGCGCGCCGGCGTTCGCGTGC
The DNA here is from genome assembly GCA_031422675.1 of Acidimicrobiia bacterium. Lineage (GTDB taxonomy): Bacteria > Actinomycetota > Acidimicrobiia > IMCC26256 > JAENVU01 > JAENVU01. The sequence goes on from JANPMG010000096.1 coordinate 17,994, forward strand.
GGGAGCAAGCCGGTCTCGGCGAGCACCGCACCGGCGGCGGCCACGAGGTAATCGACCGTGGACCCGTACCCGTGGGCCTGGAGCCACTCGGCTGCGGCGGGATAGCGCGCCTCGGGCGCTTCGCCGAGCGTGAAGAGGGCCTCGTGACAGCCGGCGGCAGCACCGGCCCGCGCGATGTCGAGGACCGCGTCGATGTCCAGGTACGGGTGCTCGAGCCGGGCCGGCGGCTTGGCAAAGGTGCAGTAACCGCAGCGATCCCGGCACAGCATGGTGAGCGGGATGAACACCTTCGGCGAGAAGGTCATGCGGGTGCCGTGTCCGCCGTCGCGCATCGACGCCGCCTCGCCCAAGAGTTCGTCGGTCGAGAGGTGCAGGAGCTCGCGGGGATCGGGGCTCACCGGGGCCAGCCTACGCGCGGGCCACGCGCACACCGGTCGAGACGGGCCGGGCGAGACGACCGGCAGGCCCATCAACCATCCGGTCGTGACCCCGTCACCCGTGAGCCCGGTCACCCCTGAGCCGCGCGGTCCACGAGCCAGATCACCTCGGGGGCCACGATCCGGGCCGCCGGCGCGCGGCGATCCCCGGCTCGGACCTGCGCCAGCGCGCCGCGCTTCTCGGCGCCCCCCACGGTGACCACGACGACCCCGGACGCGGCGATGGCCCGATACGTCACCGTGAGGCGCGGATGAGGATGGAGCTCGTCGCCGGCGGTGATGACCCAGCGGTCATCGACGGCGAGCGAATCCGATCCGGGAAACAGTGACGCAGTGTGACCGTCCGGACCGAGACCCAGGTGCATCAGGTCCACGCCACCCGCCGCGCGGAGCCGCGCGTCGTAGGCACTCGCCGCCGCGGCGGGCGTCGGGCCCGCCGCAGCCATGGACTCGATGCTCCCCACGCGGGTGCGGTTGAGCCACACCGAACGCGCCATGCCCTCGTTGGAATCCGGATCCTCGACCGGCACGAACCGCTCGTCGCCGAACCAGAAGGCGGTGGCCGACCAGTCCCGTTCGAGCGCGGCCGCCGCCTCGTAACACTGTCTCGCCGTCGTCCCGCCGGAGAGCGCCACCGATCTCGGTTCCCGCTCGGCCAGCAGCTCCGCGAACGCGTCGGCGACGTTCTCCACGCGGCGTTCATCCATCGGGGCGATACTACGGACGTGGACCGGACCGTTCTGGACCTCGCCCGGCTGACCGCCGAAGCCGTTCCCGCCTCGCTCGCGCAGTGGCATCGCGATCACGCAGTGGGTGACGAGATGGTGGTGCGCGGTCAGTGGCACGGCCTCATCCCGTTCGAGACCATCGTGGCCGGAGCCGGCAGCGTGATCGTCGACGCCGTGACCGGGCTCGGGCGCGCGCAGTGGACCCTGCGGCGTGAACGCACCTTGCCGGACCTGATCGGGCCGCGGCTGGCGGTCCTCATGGTCGGACTCAACCCGAGCGTGGTTGCGGCCGACGCGGGCGTGGGTTTCGTGGGGGCATCGAATCGGTTCTGGCCGGCGGCGGTGGAAGCCGGGTTGGTCCCGCTGGATCGGGACCCGTGGGCCGCGTTCACCCGCGCCGCGGTCGGCTTCACCGATCTCGTGAAACGAGCGTCGCCGCGCGCCGGCGAACTCACCACCGCGGAGTTGCGCGCCGGGGCGGCCCGGATTCGCGCCCTCGTCGGCTGGTTCGCACCGAAGCTCGTCTGCTTCGCCGGGGTGACCGGCTACCGCGCCGCGCTCGACCGCACCGCGGATCTCGGGCTGCAACCCGAACCGATGGGCGACGCGCTCGTCTACCTCATGCTGAACCCGAGCGGCGCGAACGCGCACGCCACCCGCGCCGATCTCGTCGCCGATTTCCACCGCATCCGCGAACTGGCCCACGGCGCGTAGACCTCGAGCGCGCCTCTCAGAGCGCGGCGGCTCGGGATTCCAATGTGGCGAGCAGGTCCGTGTAGGACTTGGCGAAGCTCGCGACGCCTTCGCGCTCGATCGTGGCGGTCACATCATCGAAGTCCACCCCGGCCGCCGCCAGGTCCTTCATCGTCTGGTGCGCGGCGTCCACGCCCTCGGTCACGGTGTCGGCCCGCAGGTTCACACCCTCGGCATGCAACGCCTCGATCGACGCCGGGGCGAGGGTGTTCACGGTGTCCGGCCCGATGAGCGTCTCGACGTAGAGGATCGGCGGGTAGGCAGCGTTCTTCGTGGACGTGGATGCCCACAACGGCCGCTGCAAGTGTGCGCCCTTCGCGGCGAGTGCGTCCCAGCGTGGCCCCGAGAACGTCTCGCGGTACATCTCGTAGGCGAGCTTGGCGTTGGCCACCGCCGCCTGCCCGCGCAGCGGTGAATCCTCGGGGAGGCGACGGTCCGCCTCGGTGTCCACCCGACTCACGAAGAACGACGCCACCGAATGCACCGTGCTGACGTCGCCACCCGCGGCATCGAGCGCTTCAAGACCGGAGAGGTAGGCCTCCATCACCTCCGCATAGCGATCGAGACTGAAGATCAACGTGACGTTGACGTTGATCCCGGAACCGATCGTGGCGCGGATCGCCGGAATGCCTTCGGGTGTGGCCGGGATCTTGATCATGATGTTCGGCCGGCCGAGCCGGTCGAAGAGCGTCTTGGCCTGCGCGATCGTCGCGTCCGTGTCATGGGCGAGCAGTGGCGACACCTCGATGGACACGAACCCGTCGCGCCCACCGACGTTGTCGTACACCGGGCGGAGCACGTCCGCCGCGCCACCGACGTCGCCGACCGCGAGATCCCAGAACGTGTCCTCGATCGAGTCGCCGTCGCGCTTCGCAGCGGCGATCGTCTCGTCGTACCCTTCCCCGCCCGCAATCGCCTTCTCAAAGATGGTGGGATTCGACGTCACCCCGCGGATCCCGTCGTCCCGCACGAGCGCGGCGAGTCCACCGCCGGTCACCAGGGTGTGGGTGATGTTGTCGTACCACGGGCTCTGACCGAAGTCGTTGAGCCGAGCGACCTGACTCGTCATTGGGCAACCTTTCCGAGCAGCGCATGCGCGCGTGCCACAACGTTCTCGACGGTGAATCCGAACTCGCGCAGCGCCACATCCCCCGGCGCGGAGGCTCCGAAACTGTGCATCGCCACCACGTCGTCGGCGTAGCGCTCCCAACCAAAAGCGGCCGCGGCTTCCACCGCGAGCGTCGGCACCGCGCGCGGGAGCACCTCATCACGGGCCTCGGGGGCCAACACTTCGAAGTTGTCCCAACACGGCATCGACACGACGCGCACGAACACGCCGTCGGCCCGCAGGATCTCGGCTGCGTCCACGCAGAGCCACACCTCGGACCCGGTACCCACGAGCACGAGGCTCGGGTCTGCGCCCGGCGCATCGGACAGCACGTAGGCGCCCGCGGCAACACCGGCGGTGGCGTGTTCGGCGGTGCCTTCGAGCACCGGCAGATTCTGCCGGGACAGGATGAACGCGGTGGGCCCGAGACCGTTCACGTGGGCGCGCCACGCCGCCGCGGTCTCGTTCGCGTCGGCCGGGCGGATCACACGCAGACCGGGCATCGCCCGCAGTGAGGGGAGCTGTTCGACGGGTTGGTGGGTCGGTCCGTCTTCGCCGACCCCGACCGAGTCGTGCGACCAGACGAACGCGGTCTTGTACTGCGAGAGCGCGGCCAACCGAACGGCCCCGCGCATGTAGTCGGAGAAGACGAAGAACGTGCCGCCGAGGGGGAGAAGACCACTCACGGCCATGCCGTTCATCACCGCACCCATGCCGTGCTCGCGCACGCCGAAGTACACCTGCCGGCCGGCGGGCTTGCCCGCCTCGATGATCTCGGTCGAAGGGATCGCGGTGCCGGTGTTCCCGGTCAGATCGGCGCCGCCGCCGACGAGACCGGGCACGACGTCCACGATCGCATCAAGGGCGTCTTTGCATGCCACTCGCGTGGCCGAACTCGCGCCGGCGGGCCACGACGGAAGTTTGGCTTCCCACCCGTCGAGACCGCGCCCGCCGATGCACGCGTCGAACTCGTCAACGAGGCTCGGCGTCCCGGTCCGCACCACGGCGCGCCGCTCGTCCCACGCCGCCACCTGGGGCGCGCTCCGCGTTCCGGCGGCGCGGTAGAACGCGAGGACGTCGTCGGGAACGAAGAACCGCTGGTCGGCCGGAAGCCCCATCAGATCCTTCACCACGCGGATCTCGTCGTCGTCGAAGGGGTTCGCATGCGCCTTGGGCGAGTCGGTGAACTTCGGCGACGGGTAGCCGATGTGGGAACGCAACACGATCAGGCTCGGCCGTTCCGTCTCCGCCATTCCGGCGCGGAGACTGGCTTCGAGCGCGTCCAGGTCGTTGGCGATCTCACCCACCTCGAGCACGTGCCAGCCGTAAGCCCGGAACCGTTCGGCGGCATTGTCGCTGAGGGACAACTCGGTGATGCCGTCGATGGTCACGTGGTTGTCGTCATAGACCGCGACGAGCCGGCCGAGTCCGAGGTGACCGGCCAACGACGCGGCCTCGTGGCTCACGCCCTCCGAGAGACACCCGTCGCCGGCAATCGCGAAGACGTGGTGATCGGTCAGCTCGGACCCGAATCGGGCGCGGAGGTTCTCCTCGGCGAGCGCGATGCCGACGGAGTTCGCGATGCCCTGCCCGAGCGGACCAGTGGTGACTTCGATCCCGGGGGTGTGGCGGTACTCCGGGTGGCCCGGCGTGCGCGAACCCCACTGCCGAAACGCGCGCAGATCGTCGAGTTCGAGACCGAACCCGGTGAGGTGGAGCATCGAATAGAGCAGGATCGACGCGTGGCCGGCGGAGAGCACGAACCGGTCTCGATCCGGCCAATCCGGCTGGGTGGCGTCGTAGTTCATCACCCGGGTGAAGAGCACGTGGGCGAGGGGAGCGAGCGCCATCGCAGTGCCCTGGTGGCCCGATTTCGCTTGGTGCACCGAGTCCAGGGCGAGCGCCCGAATGACGTTGACGCCGCGCTGCTCCAGATCCATCTTCGACATCTCCTCCGCGTCGGATCCCAGCAACCGGTCCGCCGCCGGTTCGCCGTCCGTCTGGCGATCCACCCTAGGGGATGCCTTCCGCCACTTCGGGGTTGGTCGGCACTCGCAATTTGCCGACGGGAACTGGACCGCGATCCGACCACGTGACAACGTCACGCGGCCGTCGTCATCGCCGCGACGCACGCGTCTCCGACGACCCGAGAGGACCCACCATGCATGCCGCCGTGTACTACGAGACCGGTTCGCCCGACGTGTTCCGTTACGAGGAAGTGCCGGACCCGGAGTGCTTTCCCGGCGGAGTGGTCATCCGAGTGGAAGCGGTCAGCATCGAGGGCGGCGACACCCTCAACCGCCTCGGCGGTGAGATGCTCGCGGTTCCCCACATCGTCGGCTACCAGTGCGCGGGCACGATCATCGAAGTGGGCGACGGCGTGACCGATCGCGTGGTCGGTCAACGCGTGGTCGCCAGTTCCTTCTACGGATCGCACGCCGAGAAGTTCGCGACGCTCGCGCTGATGACCTGGCCCATCCCCGACGGCGCCGATCTCATCGCGTGCGCGTGTGTACCGATCGCATTCGGGACCGCGTCGGATTGTCTCTTCGAGTTCGGCCGGCTCCAAGCCGGCGAGACCGTGCTCATCCAAGCCGGCGCCGGGGGAGTGGGGACCGCGGCGATTCAGCTCGCGAAGCGCGCCGGTGCGACCGTGCTCGCCACCGCCTCCAGCCCCGAGCGACTCGAACGGCTGCACGACCTCGGCATGGACCACGGCATCGATTACACGAAGGACGGCTGGGTGGATGAAGTGCGCGCCGCGGCCGGCGGCTGGGGGGTGAACGTGGTCGTCGACTCGGTCGGCGGAAGGATCCTGGACGGGAGCATCGCCTGCCTCGCGCCGCGCGGCCGCGCCATCTCGGTGGGCTCCGCCGGACGTGACCCCCAGCTGCTCGACATCTCCAACCTCGCCCCGGGAAACCGTTCGCTCACCGGCGTGTTCTTCGGTGCCGAGATCGGGACCGACCGCGCACAGCAGCTGGTCACCGATCTCGTTGCCGACGTCGCCTCCGGCGCGCTGACCGTGGTCCTCGACCGCACGTTCCCCCTCGCCGAGGCCGCCGCCGCCCACGAGTACATCGAACGCCGCCAAGCCGTCGGCCGCGTCGTCCTGACGCCTTAATTTCCGCTCTCGCGCCTGCGGCGCAGGCCGCTCAGGCCCCGCTCGGCGAGGTACCGGCTGCACCCGCTGCTGCGAACGCCTCGCTTCGGAATTTCCGCTCTCGCGCCTGCGGCGCAGGCCGCTCAGGCCCCGCTCGGCGAGGTACCGGCTGCACCCGCTGCTGCGAACGCCTCGCTTCGGAATTTCCGCTCTCGCGCCTGCGGCGCAGGCCGCTCAGGCCCCGGAGCGTCAGCCGAAGAGGGCGAGGGACGCGGTGAAGGTGTGGACGTGGTTCGTGGCGCCGATCGGGCCGATCTCGCCGGCGCAGAAACCGCCGGCGAGCGGGATCGGGCCGAGCAGATCGGCAACGACCTCCACGTCGTGGTTCGCCACGCCGAAGAGGTGCTCACCGCGACCGGTGCAGGTGAACATCAGCGCGCCCCGAGCGGAATGACCCACAAGGATCTGGCGGAGGTCGGCGTCGGCGGCCGCCGCGTCACGCACGTGGAACTGGAGCGTGTGTCCCACCTCGACGGGTGCGCCGATCGCGATGGCGCCGTCGTCGCGCCGCGCGCCCACCACGTTCCGCACGAGAAAGTCGCCACGACCGAACTCCGCGAGATGCTCGTCAACCACGAGCCCGACGTGGAGTCCTTGTTGGAGCTGGTCGCGCTCGTCCTCGGACATCGTGGCGGCGATTTCCTGCAACCGTTCGAGCGCCGGCCGGCCGCCGAGCTCTCGCAAGTAATGCCCGTCGACTCCAGTGACCGTGAACGGCTGACCGACCGGCCGACACCCCTGCGACACCACCGCGGTCACCGGGTCTGCGCCGCTCAGCAGCACGCCGACCGCGCCCCGCCCGACGACCTCGGAATCCAGGAGCAGGCGATTCACCCCCGGGCCGGTCGCGGCCGACGCCATCCCGCCGATCACCTGGAGATCGGGATGCGATACATCGAGCGCCCGCAGCACCCCGTCGACCGGGAAGGTGAACGGTTCGGACAGCAGCAGGAGCGAGTGCGCATCGGAACAATCGGGCGGCAGGCCGAGCAGCGTCGTGCCGTCGCTGTACTCGTCGACGTCCAGGCGCACGGTGCGAACGGTTGTCGCTGCGAAGCTCGCCGCCCAGACTGCGATCGCCGGCGTACCCTCCACCTCACGGCCGCTCCCGCAGACCGCGGCATTCGTCGAACCGATCAGCGCGCGCGGTTCGAGGACCGCACGCAACACCCCACCGATGTCCTCGGCCGCGCCACCGAAGTGGGGCGAGATGAACGCGACGAGCAGATCCGGACGCGCGCCGTCGAGCTGCTCCAACACCGCGCCCGACAACTCACCCACTGCCTGCGCCGCAACCGGATGCTCCGAGATCGCGGCGGCGAACCGACTTTCGCGGCTCACGCCGGCGCCGCGGTGTCCACGGGGGCCTTCGGCCACGTAGCCCGGACGGTCAAGTCCGCCGCCAGCGCGATCGTTCCCGGGGCACGGTTCAGACCGAGGATCGCCGCCGGCCGAGCCGAGGCCGCGGCCAGCACATCCACCGCCCCCAGCCCGAGCCCGACGACGTTGCGCACCGTCTCGTCGAGCAGGGTGATCGCGCCGGTCAGGGTGCCGTTCGGCAGGAAGGCCGCACCACGATCGGCCACGACCGCGGCGTCGAAGTACGCGACGCCGGTCGCTACCGCGTCGCTCACGAGAATCGGATTCGCAGCGGCGAACACCAGTCTCACAACTGCGGGATGCACGTGGACGAAATCCGCGATCAGCGTGGGCGTCAACGCCACCCGAGGATCGAGCGCGGCGCCCACGATGCCGGGTTCGCGATGATGCAGCGGTCCCATCCCGTTGAAGAGGTGGGTGGTGAGGGTGGCCCCCGCCGCCGCCGCCGCACTCGCCTGTTCGTAGGAACACGTGGTGTGACCCAGCGCAACGGTCACGCCGCGCGCCACCAACATGGCGATGCCCGCGCCATCCGGATCGGCTTCCGGAGCCACGGTCACGAGCCGGACCAACCCCGGATGACGGTCGAGGATCGCGCCCAGCCAGCCGACGTCCATCGTCCGCAACATGGCGCGCGGATGGGCCCCAGGCGCACCACCGAGGAACGGTCCTTCGAGATGCACACCGAGTATCTGCGGCAGATCCGGACCGGCCGAAGCCTGCGCGAGTTGCACGCGGTCCAGGACCGCGTCGTATCGATCCTGGGGCATCGAACAGATCGTCGGGAGGTAGCCGGTCACCCCGGCGGCGAGGAGCCGACGGCCGCCGCGCACCCAGTCGTCACCCGCGGCAACGGAAAAATCGATGTCGTCGACGCCGTTGATCTGGAGGTCCACGTATCCCGGGTGCAGGGACACCGGCGAACCGTCCACGGCCCCGTCGGCCACGACCTGATCGAGCGACGGCGGCGCCGACTGCGACTGCGACGTTCGGGTCACCGCACCGAACCGAGGGCGATACGCAGCTTGGCGAGCCCGAGCAGGGTACGCGGGACCCGTCGTGCGATCGACGTGCGCGCGGGGCGAAGCTCCTGCACCGACACCGGCACCTCGGCCACGACGAGACCGCGCCGTTCGGCGCGCAGGATCAACTCGGTGTCGAAGAGGTCGGCACCGTTCCGGCACGCGCCGACGATGGGGCGGAGCACCCCGAGGTTCAGCACCTTCATCCCGTGCGTGTCCGAGACCGTGAGCCCGAACCCAGTACGCAGAATCGTGGAGAACACATTGGTCGCCAGCCGGCGCAGCGCGGCGCGGTCGTCACGCGAGCCCGGCGCTCGCTTCGACCCGACCACGATCGACGGGCCGACGGGCTCGGGGGACGTGTCCAGGACGTCGAGCGCTTCCTTCATGAACTGCAAGTCCCAGAAGTCGGCGTCGAAGATCACCGCGACGTCACCGCGAGATGCGAGCAGCCCGGTCCGCAGCGCCTCGCCGTAGTTGGCCACCCGCATCGTGTGGGCCTCGACTTCGGGGACCGCAGCCGCGATGCGCGCCAGCACCGTGGGGGTGCCGTCGGTGGAGCCGTTCTCCACAATGTGAAGCTCGAAGGGTTCGCCGAGCGCGCGCAGACCGTCGACGAGATCGCGCACGGTGGTACCGAGGAGCGCCGCTTCGTTGTACGCAGGGACGACGATCGAGATCACGAATCCTCCGGAGTCAGGCCCATTTTGGCCGACCGGATCCCTCCCGGCCGACCATCCCCACCCCGACGGTATCGACCGCCGGAGTCCCAGATCTTCAGTCGGACCACACCGAGTGAAGCACGAGGACACGCCGAGTGAAGCGGTCCGCAACCGCGTTCGGTGCCGACTCACCAGCGGAACGGGGCCGTCCGGCCCGCTCCGCAGGAGCACGAGGACACACTTGTAGGGTGCGCCGACCCGCCCGAGAGGAGAGCCCGTGGCCGCGATGCCCGATGTGCTGAAGCTTCACGCCGATGGATCGCCGGACCGGCTCGCGGTCATCGTGGACGCAAGTAGCGGCGCGAAGTTCTCCACCACCACCTACGCCGAGCTCAACCAGATCGTCAACCGTCTCGCCCACGGCCTGCTCGATCTCGGCGCCGTGGCCGGCGACCGGATCGTGTGGTGCGGACCGAACTCGTTGGAGACGATTGCCGTCGTACACGCGGCCCGCAAGGCCGGGCTCGTGGCGGTACCGCTCTCGTATCGGTTCACGGCCGACGAGATGGCCTACGTCATCGACAACTCCGACGCCACCCTGGTGATCGCCGACGCCGACTACGCACCGTTGATCGCATCCGTTCGTCATGCGCTTCCGAAGGTCAAGGCGCTGGTCGGGTACTGCGCCACCGTGGAGGCCAAGCCGCTCCCCGACGGTTTCGTCTCATGGGACAAGTGTGTGAACGAACAGCCCGACGACGAACCGGTCGCGGTCGACGCGTCGGCGGTCGGCGCGCAGATGCTCTACACGTCGGGTACCACCGGCAAGCCGAAGGGCGCGCTGCGCACGACCACGAACGCCGCCGTCGTGTTCGCGCTCCTCGGCGAACTCGGCTTCCAGATGGGCAACGAGGTCCACATCACCACCGGCCCGATGTACCACTCGGGTCCGCTGGCGTTTGTGTCGCTCAACCACTCCGCCGGGTCGCCGATCGTCGTGCTGCGTCGCTTCGACCCGGAGGCGTGGATCGACGCGGTGAAGTTGCACAAGGTCACGAACACGTTCTCGGCGCCGACGCAGCTCAAGCGCGTCGTCTCCCTGCCCGACGACGTGCTGGCCCGCGCGGATTGCTCGTCGATGCGGTGCCTGATCGCGAACGCGGCGCCCGTCCCGTACCCGCTCAAGCAGGAAGTGATCGCCAAGCTCGGCGACGGTTTCCTCTTCGAGGTCTATGGCTCCACCGAGATGGGGATCATCACGGTGCTGCGCCCCGAAGATCAGCTGCGCAAGCCCGGTTCGTGTGGCAAGGCCTACGGAGGTATCGAGTTCCGCATCGTGCGCGACGACGGCACCGAGGCCCAGCCGGGGGAGCAGGGCGAGCTGTTCATGTCGACGAGCCTGGCGATGGACGGGTACCACCGCACCGACGAGAAGCTCGCGGAGCACGAGAACGGGAAGTGGGCGTCGGTCGGCGACATCGCCTACTGCGACGACGAGGGCTACCTCTACATCTGCGACCGCAAGAAGGACATGATCATCTCGGGCGGGGTCAACATCTACCCGGCCGAGATCGAGGCGGTGCTCCACGGCCATCCCGCGGTCATCGATGTCGCGGTGTTCGGTATCCCGGACGACGAGTGGGGCGAGAGCGTCTACTGCATCGTCCAGGCCAAAACGGGCGTCGCGCTGGATCTCGACGAGCTGGCGGACTTCGCGCTCGCCAACATGGCGAAGTACAAGGTGCCGCGCGGGTGGGAGGCACGGGACGAGCTCCCTCGCACCGACGCCGGCAAACTGTTGAAGCGGGTCCTGCGCGACGAATACTGGCGCGACCGCGCCCTCTGAGGGCTTCGTCTCGTGCCTACGGGTGGAGCGGAGCAGCTTGCACGTGAACGTGTTCACGCCCTCGTCGACGCCATCACTCCGCTCGATGAACGGGAACGCGTCGACCGACGTGACGTGCTCGCGTGGATCGACTCAGGCGCGCCGTTGTGGAGGACCGCGCCGCCGGCGACGCCGCCCGAACATCTTGTTGCGTACTGCGCCCTCGTCGACATCGACACTCGCAGCATGCTCCTCGTCGATCACCGCAACGCAGCCCTCTGGCTCCCGACCGGTGGACATGTCGACCCCGGAGAAGATGCGGCGATCGCAGCCGCGCGCGAACTGCGGGAAGAGCTGGACGTGGTTGCGCCGCCGATCTCCGACGCTCCGATCTTCCTGACCCGCACGACCACCGTCGGCCTCGATGGCGGTCACGTCGATGTGAGTCTCTGGTATGCGTTCCGCGGGACACCCGCCCTGTCCCTCCGGCCCGACGCACGCGAGTTTTCTGATCACCTCTGGTGGCCGTTCGACGAGATCACCCCGAGTGGCCGCTTCGAACCTGAGCTCCCTCGCTTCGTCGCCAAACTCGCCGCGCACCTCTGAGCGCGCGTCGTCGCTTCGGAGCGCCCCACCCCAGCGATTGGTGCCTCAACCGTCGCCGAGGTGCCCCAGACGACAGACGCCGCCGAGGGAGCGCATTGCGAGCGTGAGCCCTTCAGCTGAGCGACCGGACGACCGATACCTCGAGGACCGAATCGAGGAAGGCGGCAGGTTGTTCGTGAAGTGCGCCGCGTGCGGCTACCTCACCCATGAAGGCGCGTCACGCTGCAAGCAGTGTGGCGTGATTGTCGACGCGCTCGAATCCGCCGTCGGCGGGCCGGCCACACCGACGCCGCCTGGTGCGCCACCCACTCCATCGACACCTTCACCCGCCCCGATCTCGCCGACGGGGGCATCCGCGCCTCCTCCTCCTCCTCCTCCGCCTCCGCCTCCGCCTCCGTCGCAGTCCAGTTCACGACCTGCGGCGGTACCTTCGATGTTTCCGGTGTCCGGGGCACAGGTCCCCCGTCGACCAATTCCGACTTGGACCGTCGTGTCGGGCGCGCTCGCATTCGTCGCGCTCCTCATCGTCGGATTGGTCATCGTCTCGCCGGGCACCGACTCGCGAGCGCAACACCGCCTCGCCGTATCACAAGCGACGTTGGCGCAGACGCGCGACGAGGTCGACGCCCTCGACGCGACCCTCTTGAGCGTCGCCGACTTCGGATCCGAATGGACTGTGGTCAATGAAGGCGGTCTCGTTCCATCGCGGCTCCGTTTCTCCGATCCGTGCGCCAGCCTTCCGGGGCTGAAACCGGTCGCGACGATCGGTCGAGAGATCAGCCTTTCTCGGAACCTGCAGGAGAACGGCGACGAGTTCGGTCATGCGGCAATGCGCGTTCGCCTCTACAAGAACGCCGATGAGGCCACCGAGCAATATGAAGCCCGGGCCAACCCTGCCTTCACATCCTGTATCGCAGGGTGGGACACCGACGTGACGAACTGCAGCTGCGGCCGTGAAGCAGTCACCGCCGCACGGGTCGAACGCGTCGAACCGCCGGCTGGCACACTCGCCATCGTGTACCTCGACTCCGTCGACTACGTGAGCGATGGTCAGCCCGAGACGTTCTATTTCCTCAGCGCGTACTTCTTGCACGGGCGGACCGTGGGCATCGTGGAGTTCAACCAGAACGGCCAGGCGATCGACCGGAGCCGAATCGACGAGTTGGTCGCTCTCGCCGGACAACGACTGGGTGTCCACGCACCGTCGTAAGACCGACGGCGCACCACCCACGCCAGCGATTGGTGCCTCAACCATCACCGAGATGCTCCAGACACCAAACGCCGCCGAGGGCCGAGGTGGGGAGGTCAGAGCGACGAGGACTGAGGGTGCGACGAGCGACGCGCGATACGGTCCTGCGCCGTGCCCACCCTGTCGGAAGCCGAATCGAAAACGCTCGTCGCGGCCCACGGGATCCCGATCCCCGACGAACGGATCGTGCCCGATGCACCGGCGGCCGTCGCCGCGGCGACCGCGATCGGATATCCCGTCGTCCTGAAGCTCAACGGTGACGCCATTGCGCACAAGACCGAGCGGGGGCTCGTCCGACTGAACCTGCGCGACGAGGTGGCGGTGGCCGAAGCCGCCACCACCCTGCTCGCCGCCGCCACTCCGGCCGACGGGCCGGTGAGCCTGCTCGTCGCCCCGATGCTGCACGGCAACCGTGAGTTCATCGCGGGGCTGCACCACGACGAACAGTTCGGCCCGACCGTGATGCTCGGCCTCGGCGGGATTCTCGCCGAGGCCATTGCCGATGTCGCGTTTCGCCTCGTGCCACTGACCGACGCCGATGCCCACGACCTCGTCGACGATCTGCGCACCCAGACGCTGCTCGGTGAGTTCCGCGGCGAACCCGCGGTGGACCGGGATGCGCTCGTGCGGATCATCGTCGGACTCGCGGGTCTCGCCGAGGCGCGGCCCGAGGTGGTGAGTGTGGACCTCAACCCGCTCATCGTGGTCGACGGTCAGCCGATCGCGGTCGACGCGCTCGTCGAGGTGACGCCGTGACCCCGAACGCCAACTCTCAGGACCGGCGCGAACAGTTTCGTGCGCTCTTCGAACCGCGTGCGATCGTCGTGGCGGGCGCGTCGAGTCACCCCGGAAAGTTCGGCTTCGTCACGCTCCACAACATTCTCAGCCAGGGTTATGCCGGGGGAGTGTTCGCCACCAACCGCGACGGCGGCACCATCCTCGGCGTTGACGCCGTCCCGGGTATCGACGACCTGCCCGCCGACGCGCCCATCGATCTCGTCTTCGTCTGCACGCCGGCCGCGGCCAACGTCGATCTCCTGCGCGCGTGCGCGCGTCGCGGCATCAAGGCCGCGTTCGTCACCAGTGCCGGCTACGGCGAGGCGGGCGACGCGGGGCGCGGCGCGGAACGTGAACTCGTCGAACTCGCCACCGAACTCGGGATCCTGCTCGCGGGCCCGAACGGTCAGGGCGTCGTGAGTACGCCGGCGAGTCTTTGCGCGCAGATCGTGGCGCCGTACCCACCGGCCGGGTCGATCGGTGTGGCTAGCCAGAGCGGCAACTTCGTGTCGAGCTTCCTCAACGCCGCGGTCCAGACCGATATCGGGATCAGCCGTGCGGTGAGTGCCGGCAACGCGGCCATGATCACCGTGCCGGACTACCTCGACTACTACGCCGACGACCCCGCCACGAGCGTCGGGCTTGCGTACGTGGAGGGTATCGCCGACGGCCGCGCGTTCTACGACCGCATTCGCACCGTTGCGGAGCGCATGCCGCTCGTTCTGCTGAAAGGCGGCGCGACCGCGGGCGGTCAGCGGGCTGCGGCGAGCCACACGGGCGCACTCGCCAGCGACGATCGCGTCTTCGACGGTATGTGCGCCCAGGCCGGTGCCATTCGCGCGGCCACGGTGGAAGAGGCCTTCGAGGCGGCGGCCACTTTCGCCACGCAACCGTTACCGCAGGGTCCCAATGTCGCGGTGATGACGACGGCCGGCGGGTGGGGAGTGGTCACCGCCGACGCGATCACCGCGAGCCGGCAACTCCGGCTTGCGCCGATGCCCGCGGATCTCATGGCCGCCATCGACACGAAGCTTCCCCCGCGATGGAGCCGCAACAACCCGATCGACCTGGCGGGCGGCGAGACCCGTGACACGATCCCGGAGGTCATGGCCATGGTCGCGGGTCACGCGGCCGTCGACGCGGTCGTGTACCTGGGGTTGGGGATCCAGAGCAACCAGGCCCGCCTCATGCGTGAAGGCCGCTTCTATCCCGGCGACGGGCTCGAGCGGATCGTCGAGTACCACGAACGCCAGGACCGACGCTTCGCCGAAGCCGCGGCCGAGATCAGTGACCACACCGGGAAGCCGATCCTCACCGCCACGGAACTCGCGATCGCGTTCCCGGACAATGCCGGCCCGCGCGCGGTTCGGGAGAGCGGGCGACTCTGTTACGCGTCCTCGAATCGGGCGGTGACCGCACTCGGACACCTGTACCGCTACGCCCAGTTCCGCACGCGCCGCGGTCTCAGCTGAGCATCCGTCGTGAGCACGACGTCGTGAGTCGAACCCCGTCGTGAGTCGAGCCCGGGCGCAGCGGCGCGGCGCACGCGTCCGACGCATCGTCGTGGCGGTCCTCGCCATCATGGGGACCCTCGCCATCCTCGGCGCGTTCCAACGGCCGGTCGCGGCACGGCCGCGCGCGCCCGGCCCCACCCTCGGCACACCGCTGTGGTCGGTTCGCCGGATCCCACAACCGATCGTGGATGCCGTCGGCGCGCAGCAACTCCGAGGGGAGCTCCTCACCGCCACCGCAGGCAACCGCGCCTGCTTCGTGGTGCACGACCCGAACGGAATCGTGACCGAGTCCGACGCCGACACGCCGTTGACGCCGGCCAGCACCATCAAACTGTTGACCGCGATCGCAGCCCTCGATCGGCTCGGCCCCGAGTTCCGGTTCCGCACCCGCGCGCAGTCCGCCGCAGCACCGCGGGCCGGAACCGTTGATCGCCTGTACCTGGTCGGCGGCGGCGATCCGCTCCTCGCCACGCCGGAACGGATCGCACGCGACAACGCGGATCCCAAGACCACCGGGCTGGCCACCACCGCGCTTCTCACCCTGGCCGAGCGCATCACGGCCGCCGGGATCACCGCGATCCCCGGCGGCATCATCGGCATCGACGACCGTTACGACGCGGTTCGCTACCTGCCTGATTGGTCGGCGGCTGCACGCGCCGCCATCGGGCCGATCGGCGGCCTCACCGTGAACGACGGGTTCACCGGCGCCGCGGGAACGGGTGGCGTGGTGACCGATCCGGCCCTCAACGCGGCCACCGAACTGACCCGCCTCCTCCAGGGTCGAGGCGTGACCGTGGGCCCGCCCGGGCGGGGCGGCCCACCGAGCGCGAGTCCGATCGAGATCGCCGCGATCGAATCAGCACCCCTCCCGGCGATCCTCACCGAGATGTTGAGCGCCAGCGACAACCTCACTGCGGAGATCCTCGTGCGCGAGCTCGGTGCGGGTCCCGGCGCAGACAACGCAACGCCAGACAACGCAACCCCGGCGACCTCCGCTGGAGGAACCGATGCGGCGCGCGCT
>JANPMG010000097.1:0-2836 GCA_031422675.1 Acidimicrobiia bacterium
CGCTGCGCGAACCAGAGGCTGGCCAGAAACGTGAACGCCGCGGCGCCGAGCACTCCGAGCACCAGCGCGTTGTTGCCCTCGTCGAGCGGCCAGACCCGGCGCCCGAGTGCGGCCACCGCGATGAAGAACGCCATCCCGCTCCGGTTCCACGCGAGGACGGTGCGTTCGGGCGAGAGGCCGTCGTCGTCGTGGGCGATCGGCGCCGCCGTTGCCCCGTCGCTCATGTCTCGAACGCGCTGAGGATCACGGCAACCACGGCCACCGCACCGATACCGATGGCGAGCACCAGCGGCATCGGCGAACGGGGCAGTGGCCGGCCGCGGCGCATCGCCGCCTGATTGATCTGCCAGTACCGGTAGCTGGTGATTGCGAGGACCGCACCGAGCGCGATGAGGGGGATTCCGAGGAGTCGGCGACCGAACTCGACGTTGAACTTCGGAAGCAACTGGGTGGCCGCGACCCCGGTCGCGATGAGCGCGAGCGCCGTCCGGTTCCAGGCGAGGAAGGTCCGCTCGTTCGCGTACGTGAACCGCACGTCGGGCTCACGGTCGTCGGGGTGAGACGCGTCGGGTTCATGATCGTCGGGATGAGCGGGTTCGGGGGGAGGCGTGGTCATACGAGTGACTTCCCAGTACCGGCTACCAGAGTTGGTCGGTGTAGGTGTCGGTGCCAGGGATGGTCTTGATGAACGGTGCGGCGTAGACCACCTGACCGCCCGCCGTGGCGAGGTCGGCGGCGAACGACTCGTACGCGGCCCAGTCCTCGAGGGGATCGCGCTCGCTCCACCACAGCAGCGAGACCCGTTCCGTCTCGGGGGTGAGCGGCACGTCCTTGGGCGCATTCGCGAGCAGCGGCACGGAGGTGAACGCAGTGACCTGATCGGCCGGGACCACGTTCCGGGCCGTGACCCAGTCCACGAGCCACGCTGCATCGGAACCCTCCGGCGGCTCCGCCATCATCACGACCAGTCCGGGATACCCACGATCGAGCGCGAGTTCCACGGGCACCCCGTCGGCAGTGGCGTGGGCCTCGCCGCGGGCCTTGTACATGGCGGTGTGAACGTGATCACGATGTTCGAACATGCGGTCGTTGTCGTGCAGCCAGTTCACCTGGTCCGTGCCCCACTGGATCCACTCGCCGAACTTGCCGGCCAACACCCAGTAGATCGCGACGTACGAACCCTTGCTGAGGTCGGCGACCACCGTGGTGTCGGTGGGGAACCGCACCGCCTTGTGATCGCGGGTGGCCACGTAGCGCGTGCCGCTGATCGTCCACGCGCCGATCATGCAACCGGCATAGAAGTGATCGCGTTCGTACCAGCGGTTGTATTCGACCTCGTGCCCCGGGTGGGGTTCGACGATCGTGACGAGCGCACCACCGAGCTTGATCGGTTTGACGCGGGTGTCGCCGGATCCCACTGCTTGAATCGCCATGTCGGTTCAGTCCTTCTCGGGGTGGTGGCCTGCACTCGCCAGCACCCGGGCGAGTTCGGTCTTGTCGACCTTGTTCGTGGCATTGAGCGGGAGCGCGCGGACCACGACCAGATGTTCCGGTGCCTTGTAGTCCGCGATGTGGCTCCGGCACCAGTCTTGGAGTTCGCCGAGCGCGGGCGGCGCGTCCGGATCGGCGGGCACCACGAACGCGGCGCCCCGTTCGCCGAGGAGATCGTCGGGATAGCCGAGGACCGCGGCCTGGGCGACGGCGGGGTGCTCGGCGAGGGTCGCCTCCACCTCCGCGGGGTACACGTTGTACCCGCCGCGGATGTACATCTCTTTCAGCCGGCCGACGATTCGCAGGTTGGCGTCGGGTCCGATCACGCCGAGGTCGCCGGTATGCAACCACCCGTCGGGGTCGATCACCGCGGCGGTCGTCTCATCGTCCTGCCAATAGCCGCGCATCATGGCGGGGGACCGACAGATGATCTCGCCCACTTCGCCGTCGGCAAGACGCCCGGCGCCGTGAACGCCGGTGGGTTCCACGATGCGTAGTTCGACCTCCGGTGCGGGCCGTCCGACGGTGGTGGCGATCACGTCGTCGGGGTCGCCCATCATCGTGCTGGTGGTGACGCCGGCTTCGGTGCTCGTGTATCTCGTGATGACGGGACAACGGAGTGACTCGCGCATCCGCCGGATCAGGTCCGGCGCGATGGTGGCGCCGCCGGTGCCGACGACGCGCAACGCGGAACAATCGGTGCGCGCGAGGTCGGGGTGGGCGAGCACGAGTTCCCACTGGGTGGGGATTCCCGTCCCCATCGTGATCTGCTCGTCGCGGATGAGGCGCAACGTCTCGGCGGCCGACCACGGTTCACCGGCGATCACGATGGTCGTGCCGTGCGCGAGTTCGTCCCACATTCGAGTCATGTACCCGACGTGGGCGAACGGGAGGACGACGAGTCGTCGGTCGCCGGGCTCGGTGAGCTGGCCGATGTTCGCGCTGATCGCCCGCATTCGCGCATGGTCATAGACCGCGCCCTTCGGGTTCCCGGTGGTACCGCTCGTCCATACGATGCATGCCGGATCGGTCTCGTCGATCGTCGGCAGGTCGGCGTCGCTCGGCGGCGCCGCATCGAAGGCGTCCTTCAGCTCGTCGACCCGAATCACGACCCCGGCCGGCGCACCC
The DNA here is from genome assembly GCA_031422675.1 of Acidimicrobiia bacterium. Lineage (GTDB taxonomy): Bacteria > Actinomycetota > Acidimicrobiia > IMCC26256 > JAENVU01 > JAENVU01. The sequence continues at coordinate 2,620 of JANPMG010000097.1, forward strand.
GCAGGGAGGACCACGCCGTCGCCGAGAACGCTGAGGGCGGGTGACGTCCGGTCCAAGATGCTGCGCTGCTCGGTTGCGCCCAGGCGGCCGTTGATGGCGGAGGTGATCGCACCGGCGCGCAACGCCCCGAGATAACACGCGGCGAACTTGATGGAGCTCGGCAGCATGAGACAGACCACGTCTCCGGGCTTCACCCCGCGATCGATCAACGTGGCGG
>JANPMG010000098.1:0-58526 GCA_031422675.1 Acidimicrobiia bacterium
CACCGCGGTGGGTCGCTACCTGACCGGTCTGCGTGACGGCCGGATTGTCGGCATCCGTATCGGCGACGGACGAGTCATGGTTCCGCCCACCGAGTACGACCCCCAGACCGGCGGCTCGATCGACGAGTACGTGGAGGTCGGCCCGGCCGGGACCGTCGTCTCCTGGACCTGGGTGATCGAGCCGCGTGCCGGAAAGCATCACCTTACGAAGCCGTTCGCGTTCGCACTCGTGCGTCCCGACGGCGCCGACATCCCGATGGTGCACGTGGTGGATGTGGCGAGCGCGGACGAGATGACCGTGGGCATGCGAGTCATGCCCCGCTGGGCCGCCACCCGCGTCGGCTACGTCACCGACCTCGAAGCCTGGGTGCCCATGTCCGATGGAGACGTAGCCGACGGCTCTGCCGGAGGCAGAGTCGACCATCAGGGCAGTGGCGTCGACCAGAGTGACCAGCCGGTGACCGGTATCGCGGTGCCGATCCGGTTGGAGTACGAGATCAACGCGGGTCGGGCCCAGACGAAGTATCTCCGGGGCATGGCCGAGGGTCGGATCATCGGCCAGAAGGCGGTCGGCTCGGACAAGGTGTACGTGCCGCCGCGGGGGTCGGACCCCACCTCCGGCGAGCCCACCGAGATCGAGGTCGAGGTCGGTCCGAACGGCACGGTGACCACGTTCTGTGTGACGAACATCCCGGGCCTGTCCGAATCGGCGCCCGAGGTTCCCTACGTCGCCGCGCAGATCCTGCTCGACGGCGCCCACACCCCCTACCTCGGTTTGGTGCAGGGCGTCAACGTCGACGACGTGCGGATGGGTCTGCGAGTCCGCGCGGTCTGGGACGAGAACCTGCGCCCCGATGCCCGAGTCCTCAAGTGGTTCGAACCCAACGGTGAACCCGAAGCCCCCTACGAGTCTTACCGGGAGTACGCATGAGGAACAAACGTGAGCGAGGCCTTGTGTCCGTTGAACCGCTGACGACGCGGCCGAGCGGGGCCCGAGCGGCCCAGCCCGAAGGGCGGTGAGCGGGAGATGAGAGATGTCGGCGTGATCTCGTTTGCGCAGGAAACCGCGGTCAAGGACCGTGAGCGCAACGAAGTCGAGTTCATCATTCCCGTGGTGCAGCAGGCCGTGGCCGATTCCGGGCTCGGTCGGTACGACATCGACTTCACCATCTCGGGTTCGTGTGATTACCTGAGCGGCGGTCCGTTCACGTTCGTCACGGGGCTTGATGCCGCCGGCGCCTGGCCGCCGGTGAAGGAGAGCCACGTCGAGATGGACGCGGCGTGGGCGTTGTACGAAGCGTGGGTCGCGATCCAGACCGGTGAGGTCGACAGTGCGTTGATCTACGGGTTCGGAAAGTCGTCACTCACGGACGTCCACGGCTTGATGACGCTCCAGACCGATCCCTACACAGTGGCGCCGTTGTGGCCGTCGACGGTGGACCTCGCGGCGTTGCAGGCCAGTGCGTTGTTGGCCGATGGCGACGTCTCGGAACGTGATCTGGCCGAGGTTGCGGCGCGTTCGCGTCGGGATGCGCTCGACAATCCGTATGCGGTGGTGAGCGAGGCGGTCGATGCGGACGCGCTCCTGGGCCGGCCGGTGACCCATGCGCCGCTGCGCGACGCGGACATCGCACCCGTCACCGACGGCGCCGCGGCCATCGTCATCGCCGCGGCCGACGTGGCGCGCGCCCAGTGCGAGAAGCCCGCATGGATTCGTGGGATCGATCACCGCATCGATGCCGCGCACATCGGCGTGCGCGATCTCACCACGAGTGATTCGGCGCGCCGCGCGGGCGAGGAGGCGGGCGCGCTCCAGGGCGGCTTCGATGTCGCCGAGGTGCACGCCCAGTTCAGTCACGACGAGCTCATCCTGCGGCACGCGCTCGGGCTCGACAGCGATGTCCGGATCAACCCGTCGGGCGGCGCGCTCGGCGCCAACCCGCTGATGTCATCGGGGCTCATCCGTATCGGTGAGATCTTCCGCCGGATCACCAGCGGTGAGATCGGACGCGGGTTGGCGCATGCAACGCAGGGTCCGTGTCTGCAACAGAACTTGGTCTGCATCTTGGAGGGGGAATAACCGTGGGGTCCGTGCGCGCTGCTGTCATCGGTGTCGGCCAGACCCGTCACGTCGCCGCCCGTCACGACGTGTCCATTGCCGGACTGGTCCGAGAGGCCGCCGTCGAAGCGCTCGAAGACGCCGGCATGGATTTCGGCGACATCGACGCGGTGGTGGTGGGGAAGGCCCCCGACACGTTCGAGGGCATAATTATGCCCGAGCTGTACCTCGCCGACGCGCTCGGCGCGGTGGGCAAGCCCCTGTTGCGCGTGCACACGGCCGGTTCGGTGGGAGGGTCCACCGCGATCGTCGCGTCGAAGCTCGTGACGTCCGGCGTGCACAAGCGGGTCCTCACCGTCTCCTTCGAGAAGCAGAGTGAGAGCAACGCCACGTGGGGACTGTCGGTGTCGATGCCGTTCTCGGCGCCGCTCGTCGCCGGGGCCGGTGGCTACTTTGCGCCGCTGATCCGCGCCTACATCGCCCGTTCGGGCGCGCCCCGCCACATCGGCCACCTCGTGGCGGTGAAGGACCGGCTGGCCGCGTTGCGCAACCCCAAGGCGCACCTCCACCTCCCGGACATCGACCTCGCAGCCGTCGAGGAGTCCTTCCTGCTCTGGGATCCGCTCCGTTACCTCGACACCTGTCCGAGTTCGGACGGGGCCATGGCCCTCGTGATCGGCGCCGAAGACGTGGCCGACGCGGCGCCGAATCCACCGGCGTGGATCCACGGTGCCGCCATGCGCAGCGAACCGACGATGTTCGCCGGACGGGACCAGGTCAACCCCCAGGCCGGACGGGACTGCGCTGCCGACGTGTACGCGCAGGCCGGGATCACGAACCCGCGCGAGGACTTCGACTGTGCGGAGGTGTACGTGCCGTTCTCCTGGTACGAACCGATGTGGTTGGAGAACCTCGGGTTCTGCCCAGAGGGTGAAGGGTGGAAGGTCACCGAGTCCGGGGCCACCGCCCCCGACGGCGACATTCCGTGGAATCCCTCGGGCGGCGTGCTGTCCTCGAACCCGATCGGCGCCAGCGGCATGATCCGGTTCGGCGAAGCTGCCCAACAGGTGCGTGAACGCGCCGGTGACTACCAGGTTCCGCTGAAGACCGGCAAGGCGTTCGGTCATGCCTACGGCGGCGGCTCGCAGTTCTTCTCGATGTGGGTAGTGGGGAACAAGAAGCCGGAGTAGCTCGTTCCGCCGCTTCACTTGGGTTGCGAACGTCGACATTTCCCATTCGCTCAAACAACGCTCACTAGCTCGCTGCGCTCGCGGTGAGCGAACTTGCTCGGTGGAAAACGTCGACGTTCCCGCTGTGACCTACGGCGCGCGTCCGAGCAGCTCTGCGACCTCCTCGAGGCACTTGACGCGGAGGCCGTCGTAGTCTTCGTGGTCGTGGTGGGGGTCGATGAGGATCGGGGTGATGCCGGCGGCGAGGGCGCCCGCGCAGTCGGCGGCGGGGGTGTCGCCGACGTGGATGGCGCGGTCGGCGGGGACTCCGAGGCGATCGAGCGCGATCTCGAAGATGCGGGGGTCGGGTTTGGCGACGCCCACGACGGACGAGTCGAGGATCGCATCCATTTCGACGCCGAGTCCCGGTCCGATCTGGCAGATGCCGTCGGCTGCGAGTTGCGCTTCCACCGAGCCATCGGCGTTCGAGACGATGGCGAGCTTCACTCCCGTCGCCTTGATGGCGACCAACGCGTCGCGTGAGCCGGGAATGATGCGGGTCCACACGCCTCCGGTGGTGAACTCGTTGAGGAGGACCTCGGCCACCGGGTCGAGTTGGTCGGCAGCGCCGAGGGCGCGGGCGTACTCGCGGATATAGGCGAGCCAGATGCTGCGGTCACCTTCGGTGAAGTTGGTGAGGCCGCGAACGCCGGCGTAGTGCGCGCGATCGAGGTCGGCGGGGTCGATGTGGATCTGCGCCCGCGTCATCGCGTCCGCGATCCGGTCGTGATCCGGGAGATGGAACACCCCGCCCACGTCGAGCAACACGGCGTCGATCGGATTCGGGAGCATGACCGCCGAGGGTAACCAACTACCCTCGACGGTTATGGAGTTTCGCCGGATTCACGCGCTGCCGCCGTATGCGTTTGCCGAGATCGACGCACTGAAGATGACCGCCCGGCGTGCCGACGTAGACGTGATCGACCTCGGGTTCGGGAACCCGGACATCCCGTCGCCCCAGATCGCAGTCGAGAAGTTGGCCGAGGCGGCGCAGAACCCGCGCAACCACCGCTACTCCATGACGCGCGGCGTCCCCCGCCTGCGCCAGGCGATCACCGATCTGTATCTGCGCAAGTTCGGCGTGGAGCTCGACCCCGAGACCCAGGCGTGCGTCACCATCGGCGCCAAGGAGGGCTTCTCGCATCTCATGTGGGTGCTGCTCGGTCCCGGTGACACGGCGCTGGTGCCCAGCCCGTCGTATCCGATCCACATCTGGGGACCGATCCTTGCCGGCGCCGGCGTCCACTACGTGCGGATGGGGCCGGGCGAGGACTTCTTCGCCAATCTGCACGCCGCCTGGGAACAGGCGTGGCCGCGGCCGCGCGTGGTCGTGATGTCGTTCCCGCACAACCCGACCGGCACGTGTGTGGATCTCGAGTTCATGACGCGGATGGTCTCGTTCGCGCGTGATCACGGCGTGTTGCTCGTCCACGACTTCGCGTACGCAGATCTCGGCTTCGACGGCTACGACCCGCCGTCGGTGTTGCAGGTGCCGGGCGCCGACGACGTCGCGGTCGAGATCTACAGCATGACCAAGAGTTTCTCGATGGCGGGTTGGCGCGTGGGCTTCATGCTCGGTAACGCCGAGGTCGTCGGCGCGCTCGCGCGCTTGAAGAGCTACCTGGACTACGGGACGTTCCAACCGATCCAGATCGCGGCCATCGTCGCGATGAACGAGGCCCCCGACTATCCGCGCGAGGTCAACCAGATCTATCTCGGTCGGCGCGACGCCTTGATCGACGGGCTCGCCCGCATCGGCTGGCACATCGAGAAGCCGAAGGGGACCATGTTCGTGTGGGCGCCCCTCCCCGAGCCCTACGCCGAGATGGGCAGCCTCGAGTTCTGCAAAATGCTGGTGCAGGAGGGCAAGGTCGCGGTTGCACCCGGCGTGGGATTCGGTCCCGGCGGCGAAGGATTCGTGCGGTTCGCGCTGGTGGAGAACGAGCAACGCATCGGCCAGGCCATCCGCGGCATCCGCAAGGCCCTGACCAAGCTCGGATAATCGCGCCGCCACGCGATTCGCCGACGGAATCCTCGCGTCGGTCGCGTCGATTCTCCTAGGGTGGGCGTCCGACCCGCGGGGGAATCTGTATGGCCTACTGGATCGTCAAAGTTGTCCTCACCCCGATCCTGCGCATCGTGTACCGGATCAAGGTCGAGGGCCACGAGCACCTGCCCACGCACGGCGCAGTGATCCTGGCGTCGAACCACCGGTCGTTCCTGGATTCGATCTTCATCCCGCTCATCGTCCGCCGCCGGGTCACCTTCGTGGCGAAGGCCGAGTACTTCGACGACCCGAAGACCGCATGGTTCTTCCGTGCCGTCGGCCAGATCCCTATTCGTCGCGAAGGTGGGAGTGCGTCGGAAGGCGCGCTGGCGGCGGCCACTGAAGTGTTGGAGAACGGTGGCGTGTTCGGGATCTACCCCGAAGGCACCCGCACGCGCGACGGTCTGTTGCACAAGGGCAAGACCGGCGTGGCCCGGCTCGCGCTCGCGACGGGTGCGCCGATCGTGCCCGTCGGGCTCATCGGTACCGACGAGTGTCAGCCCACGGACGCCAAGCTGCCGCGGCTGTTCCGCAAGGTCACGATCCGGTTCGGTCCGCCGCTCTCGATGGAGCACTACCAAGCCCGTGCCGACGACCGTTTGGTGCTGCGTCAGATCACCGACGAGCTGATGTTCGAGATCGGCGAACTCTCCGGCTACGAATACCGCGACACCTACGCCGGCAAGTCCGACGCTCCCGGCGGCCACGACTTCCCCGACCCCGCCACCGTCGTCTCCCGGTTGGAGTCCGCCGCCAGCTGACGCACTCCTCGCAACTCGCACCAGTTCCGCAAGCCGGGGCTTGCGTTTCACGCGTCGGTTCGCTGGGTCTCGTGCCACTCGACGTTCACTGTCCCCGGAACCACCGCATCGGTGGCTGCGGGGCCAGCGAACAACCGGTGGTGAGGGCGCGGAGAGCGGGTGCGCGATCTGTGATGCGAGCGTCCACTCGGCGAAGATCGCGTCGGCGCGGTCCATCCGGCGCCGGAGTGTCACCACGTTCGTAGCGAGTTCCACATCCATGAGTTCGGAGACGTTCGTGTCACCGACGAGATCCAACGTCGCGTTCAAGAGGCGCACCGGATCGACGGGCAACGAACCGAGGAGTTCCCTCAGCTCGTCGGCGTCAAAAACCTCCGTTGCCGTCATCCCGGAACCCCCATCATGCGCTCCAGCCCACCCGCCCTACCAGGCCGTGCGACCCACCCGATCGGTGCCGAAACAGTACCACGAATTGACGTTCGGGTCAAGCAGAAAACCCATATTTCACAGGGAGAATCGCGGGGTGATCAGTCCTGCGCCCAGGCGCGCGACCGGTCGACCGCGCGGTGCCAAGTGGCGAGCCGCGCCGCGATGTCGGCGGGGTCGCCGGCGGGCGCGAACGCGGCTTCCTCACACCAGGCGCTCGCGGCCTCGGCGGGGCTGTTCCAGACGCCTTCCGCGATGCCGGCGAGATACGCGGCACCGAGCGCGGTGGTCTCCTGGACTGCGGGACGGCGCACGGTCACGCCGAGCACGTCGGCTTGGAACTGGCAGAGGACGTCCATGACGCTCGCGCCGCCGTCGACGCGCAGCTCCGAGAGTTCGGTGCCCGATGCCGCGCGCACCGCGGTGACGACGTCGGCGGTCTCGTACGCGATGGCTTCCACCACCGCTCGTGCCAACTGCGCGCGGCCCGAACCGCGCGTCAACCCGAGCACCGTGCCGCGCGCGTACGGATCCCAATACGGCGATCCGAGTCCGGTGAACGCGGGAACGAACACCACCCCGCCGGCATCGGGGACACTCGCGGCGAGCGGACCGATCTCCTCCGCACGCGTGATGATCTGGAGCTCGTCGCGCAACCATTGGATCGCGGCGCCGGTGACGAAGATCGCGCCTTCCATCGCGTACGTGGTCTCGTCGCCGATCTGCCAGGCCACCGTGGTGAGCAGTCCTTCGACGGGCGGTGGCGCGTGCGGGCCGAGGTTCACGAGCACGAACGAACCCGTGCCGTAGGTGTTCTTCGCCATGCCGGGGGTGAAGCACGCCTGGCCGAAGAGCGCGGCCTGTTGATCGCCCGCCATCCCCGAGATCGGAACGCGCAGACCCGCGGCCGCATCGGGTGCGGTCATGCCGAAGCGACCACTCGTCGGCCGGACCTCGGGCAGACAGGACATGGGAACGCCGAACAGTTCGCAGAGTTCGGGTGACCACGCGCCCGCGTGGATGTCGTAGAGGAGGGTGCGGCTCGCGTTCGACGGTTCGGTCGCGTGGACCGCGCCGGCGGTGAGCTTCCAGAGCAGCCACGAATCGATGGTGCCGAACGCGACGTCGGGCGACGGCGCGATGGCGCCGGTGGTGAAGAGCCAGTGCAGCTTCGTGGCGGAGAAATACGAGTCGAGGACGAGCCCGGTGCGGGCGCGGACCAACGGTTCGTGGCCGGCGGCGCGCCACTTGTCGCATTGCGCAGCCGTCCGCCGGTCCTGCCACACGATCGCCCGATGCAACGGCGCACCGGAACGGCGATTCCAGACCACGGTGGTCTCGCGTTGATTGGTGACGCCGACGGCGACGATCGGGTCGCCCGCCGCGGCGCACTCGCTCACCACCGCAGTCAGCGTGGCGAGGGTGGCGATCCAGATCTCCTCCGGATCGTGCTCCACCCATCCGGGTTGGGGGAAGTACTGCGGGAACTCTCGGTAGTTGCTGCGCACCACGCGGCTCTGCGCGTCGATTGCGTAGGTGCGGACGCCGGTGGTGCCCGCGTCGATCCCCAAGACCACTGAGTTCGTCACGGTCCGGGACGCTACCGAACTGGGTGAGCCACGATGGGTGACGACCACGCGTCGTAGGGTCCGAGCGAGCCGCGAGGGAGCGAGACCCCGTGCGGCATGAACGAGAACCGCGAGCGAACGAGCAATCAGGAGGAGCAACATGCGCATTGGGATCTTGACTGGCGGGGGCGATTGCCCCGGCCTGAACGCGGTCATCCGTGCCGTCGTCCGCAAGGGCGTGACCGTGCACGGGCACACGATCGTCGGCTTCCGCCACGGCTGGCGCGGGGTCATCGAGGGTGATGTGGTGGACCTCGATCTCGACGCGGTGCGCGGCCTGTTGCCCCGCGGCGGGACCATCCTCGGGTCGTCGCGGACGAACCCGTTCAACTCCGACGACGGCGTGGCGCGCGTGCTCGCCACCGTCGCGTCCGAGCATCTCGATGCGATCATCGCGGTCGGCGGTGAGGACACGCTCGGCGTGGCGCATCGACTCGGCGCCGAAGGGGTCCGTCTCATCGGCGTGCCGAAGACGATCGACAACGACCTCTCGGCGACGGAGGTGACCTTCGGGTTCGACACTGCGGTGCAGATCGCCACCGATGCGATCGACCGGTTGCACACGACGGCCGAGTCGCACGATCGGGTCATGGTGGTGGAGGTGATGGGGCGCCACGCCGGGTGGATCGCGCTGCACAGTGGCCTCGCCGGTGGCGCCGACGTGATCCTCATCCCGGAGCGACCGTTCGACATCAACCAGGTCTGTGAGCGGCTCCGCCATCGCTCGCGGCGGGGCGAGAACTTCTCGATCGTCGTGGTGGCCGAAGGCGCGGTACCGGCCGAGGGGACGATGACGGTCGCGTCGGGTGCGGTCGACGAGTTCGGGCACGTGCAACTCGGTGGCGTGGCGAACCTCGTGACCGACGAGATCAAGAGCCGGACCGGTTTCGACACGCGGGTCACGATCCTCGGTCACGTGTTGCGCGGCGGAACTCCCACCGCGTTCGATCGCGTCTTGGCCACCCGCTTCGGCATCGCCGCGATCGACGCGGTGCACGAGGGCGCCGGAGGAGAGATGGTGGCGCTCCAGTGCGGACAGATCGTCCGCGTGCCGATCGGTGATGCCGTCGGCACGCTCAAGACCGTCGACCCCGACCTCTTCGACCTCGCCACCACCTTCTTCGGTTGAGCGGAGCAGACATGACGAACGAGCAGACATGACGAGTCGTCAGGGCGCGCTGGACGATCTCGTCGAGTTGCTCGATCTCGAGCCGCTCGAGGTCAACCTCTTTCGCGGGCGCAGCCCGGAGGAGTGGCGCCAACGGGTGTTCGGTGGACAGGTGGCGGGTCAGGCGTTGGTGGCGGCCGGCCGCACCGTGGATCCGGCGCGGGTCATCCACTCGTGTCACGCGTACTTCCTGCGTCCGGGCGACCCGTCGGTGCCGATCATCTACGAAGTCGACCGGATTCGCGACGGCCGGAGTTTCACCACCCGCCGGGTCGTTGCGATCCAGCACGGTCGGGCGATCTTCAACCTGCAGGCGTCGTATCAGATCGCCGAGACGGGCCCGGAGCACCAGGACGCGATGCCGGTGGTGCCCGACCCCGAGTCGTTGGCCACCATCGCGGAACAGTTCGCACCGTACGCCGACAAGTTCGGGCCGGACTTCGCCGAGTGGTCACAACGTGAGCGCCCGATCGACTCGCGTCCGACCGAGGTGCCGTCCTGGCTCGACCATCGGCCGCGGCCGCCCGCGCAAGACGTGTGGATCAAGGCGAACGGGGTACTGCCCGACGACCCGCTGCTCCACGTGTGCATCGTCGCCTACGCGTCGGACCTCACGATTCTGGATACGGCCATGCTCCCGCACGGCGTCAACTTCGTCGACGGCGAGTTCCAAGTGGCCAGTCTCGACCACACGATGTGGTTCCACCGACCGTTCCGCGCCGACGAATGGCTGCTGTACCACCAGCGCAGCCAGTCCGCATCGGGTGCACGCGGGATCGCCGAAGGCTCGATCTTCACCCGGTCCGGCGAACTGGTGGTCACCGTGATGCAAGAAGGCCTGATGCGCCCGACTCCCTGATGGCTCGTGCTACCTGATGGCTCGTACTACCTGATGGCTCGTACGGCTGGGGCGGTGAGATCGTCTGGGGTTCGGCGTGTGAGTTTCCGCCTGCCTCGCGGTGGGGAGCGCGGTCACAAGTGAGAGCGCAGCCGACGAGCGCGGCCGCGGGTCAGTCGGGGCGACGCCACTCGGCCATGGCGCGCAGCACCAGCACGGCGATGACGCCGGTTCCGACGGCGGCGACGATCGCGCCGACGATCGCGCCGATCGCGAGGTCGGTGGAGCAATCGCGCCGGCAGTCGAGGTCGGACCAGCCGTAGCCGATCACCGCGCCGAGCAGGCCCGCGAGGACCACCCCCGCGTAGGCGAGGAGGAAGGCCGAACGGCTCGGTCCGGGGCCGGTGTCGAAGCGTTCGGGCACCCGCGGATGGTAACGGGGGCGTGGCACACTGAAGCAATGGTGCCGACACTGATGACCGTCGCGGGCGCGGTCATCGAACGAGATGGACACCTGCTGCTGGTCCAGAATCGGCGGCGGAACGGCGCCCACGACTGGAGCACCCCCGGCGGAGTGGTGGATCCCACCGATGTCTCGGTGCTCGCCGGCCTCACCCGTGAGGTCGAGGAGGAAACCGGACTCGTCGTGCGCACCTGGGACGGCCCCTTGTACGAGGTGACCGCGGTCGCGCTGGACATGGGCTGGCAGATGCGCTGCGAGGTGCACCGGGCGGTGGAGTTCGAGGGCGATCTGCGCATCGACGATCCCGACGGCATCGTGGTCGACGCCGGCTTCTTTGCGCCCCCTCATGTGGACACGTGCCTGGTGGATTGCTTCCGCTGGGTCCGGGATCCGCTCGCGGCGTGGCTGGGGGAGCGGTGGGCATCGAACGACCTGCGCCGGTTCCGGTACGAGGTTCGGGGTTCGAGTCTCGCGAGCTTCGAGGTGGTGTCGGTATCGATGGGGTGACGCCACCCACGATCTTGCACCTCGATCTCGATGCGTTCTTCGCGTCGGTCGAACAGCGGGAGCGCCCGGAGTTGCGCGGCCGCCCGGTGGTGGTGGGCGGGGCCGGCAATCGGGGGGTGGTGGCGGCCGCGAGTTACGAAGCGCGTGCATTCGGAATCCGTTCGGCCATGCCGTCGGTGCGGGCGCGACGCGCGTGTCCCGATCTGGTGTTCGTGGAGCCGCGACTCGGGCTGTACCGCGAGGTCAGCGATTCCGTGATGGCGATCCTGCGCGCGGCCACACCGCTCGTCGAACCCTTGTCGCTCGACGAGGCGTTCCTCGATGTGAGTGGGGCCCACCGCCTGCTCGGTACCGGGCCCGAGATCGGCGCCATGCTCCGAGCCCGGATTGCGTCCGAGCTGGCCCTCAACGCGTCCGTCGGCGTGGCGACGACGAAGTTGCTGGCGAAGATCGCGAGTGACGACGCCAAACCCGACGGTATGGTCGTGGTCGAGCCGGGTACGGAACTCGAGACGCTTCACGCGCTCCCGGTTGGACGGCTGTGGGGCGTCGGGCCGGCGACGCGCGCGCGGCTCGACCGGTTCGGTGTCACGACCGTCCGTGATCTCGCGAGGGTGCCCGAACCAACGCTGATGCTGACCTTCGGTGACGCGACGGGTTCTCACCTGCACGCGCTCGCATGGAACCGCGATCCGCGATCGGTGGAACCGCGGCGACCCACGAAATCGATCGGTCACGAAGAGACCTTCGCGGTGGACCGAACCGACCGGCGCCGGCTCGAACAGGACGTGGTGCGCATGGCGGATCTCGTCGCGGCGCGCTTGCGGGCGAGTGACAAGGTGGCTCGCACGGTTCAGCTGAAACTCCGCGATCCGAACTTCGCCACGATCACCCGAGCCGAGACGCTCGGCGCCGCGACGGATCTCGCGTTCGTGATCGCCCGGTCCGCGCTCGAACTCTTGGCCGCCGCGGACCTGAGTGGCGGAGTCCGCCTCCTCGGGGTCACCGCGCTCGGGGTGCAGGACCGGAGCACCCAGCCCGAACAACTGTCGTTCGGTGATACGCCGGCCGACCCGGACGCCTCGGAGTCGCCAGCGGCGGAGCACGGTGCGCTCGAACGGACGCTCGATGCGGTGCGGGCGCGGTTCGGCGCGGATGCGGTCGGGCGCGCGGTGTACACGGTCGGCGGGCGGGTTCAGACCGATCGGCGTGGCAGCCTCTGGGGTCCCGACGACGACCCGCCGGGACCCGGTCGCACCGCGGGGCCAGAATCCGCCCGAGAATGAAGAGGTCACCGTCGTGTTGCGAATCGCGCTGATTGGTTGCGGGCACATCGGATCGGTGCACTCGTATGCGCTGGCACAGCTCGCGGGCGCCGGACTTGTGGACGCGGCGGTCACGGCCACCTTCGATTCCGACCGCACCCGCGCGCAGGCGTTGGCGCGCCACCACGATGCCGTGGCCCACGATGATCTCGATGCTGCGTTGGCCGCCGCCGACGTCGCCTGGATCTGCACCTGGACGGCCGGCCATGCCGAGGCGGTGGCGGCGGCAACGGCGCGCGATCTCGCGATCTTCTGCGAGAAGCCGTTGGCGCCGACGATCGAGGAGTGCCGTGCGATCGCGCACCTGCTGCGAGGTCGGCCCCATCAGGTGGGTTTGGTTCTCCGGCACGCGCCGGTCTTCGCCGCGTTCGCCGATGCGGTGGCGTCGGGCCGGTACGGGCGTCCGATGACCATTGCGTTCCGTGACGATCAGTACTTTCCGATTCAGGGCATGTACGGCTCCACCTGGCGGAAGGACGTCACGAAGGCCGGAGGTGGCACCCTCATCGAACATTCGATTCACGACGTCGACGTCATGGCGTGGATCCTCGGCCCGGTGGCCACGGTTCGTGCCCGCACCGCGGAGACGTTCGGGCATCGGGGCATCGAGGATGTGGCGACGGTCGCGCTGGACTTCGCGTCGGGGGTCTCGGGCACGTTGACGAGCGTCTGGCATCAGGTGATGAGCCGGCCCTCCACCCGTCGGCTCGAGCTGTTCTGCGAGGACGCGATGCTCTGGACCGAAGACGACTACCTGGGTCCGGTCCACGTGGAGACGTCAGCCGGGCACGAAGAGATCGTTGCCGCCGGTCCGGAATGGATCGATCGGCTCACCGCACCCGCGGTCCACGCCACTTCGGTGGCCCAGTACGCAGAGCCGAGTAAGGCCTTCCTCGACGCTCTGACCAGGGACGGCGCGCACGCGGTGGGCTCACCGGATGTGGATGACGCGCTTGCCGCGCACGAGGTGGTGGAGGCTGCGTACCGATCGGCCGCCGACGACGGCACCCCCCGATCAGTGGCTTCGAGCGCTCCGCGTTGAGCGACCCCGCGCGATGCGCGAAGATTGGCCGATGCCGCTGTCCGACGAAGAACTGCGAATCCTCCACGAGATCGAGGCCAACCTCACCGAGACCGACCCCGGCCTCGTTGCGCAGGTCTCGGAGACCACGCTGTACCGGCATGCCGCCCGCGCGATCAAGTGGGCGGTGGTTGGGTTCGTGGCCGGTCTGGTCCTGCTGATCGCCACCTTCACGACGACGATCGTCCTCGGGTTCCTCGGCTTCCTCGTGATGCTCGCCTCGCTGCTCGTCATCGAACGCAACGCCCGCAAGCTGGGCCGCGCCGGCATGGAGAACCTCACCTCGTCGTTGCGTCAGGGCTCGGTCGGAGGGTTCTTCGACTCGGCTTCCCGGCGGTGGCGCGACCGCGGCGACGACCAGGCCTAGAGCCCGCATCGCCGATTCGCGGCGCGTCCGGTCGAACGGATCGGGTGAACGGATCGGGTGAACGGTGCGACTCGTACGGATTGGTCGGCTCAGACCGGAAGGTCGTGGCGGCGCAGTGCCCGGGTTGCTCGTTCACGCGGACCGACCCCGGCGCCCAACGCGGTCCGCACCTCGGCGGCGGCGTCCCACGCGCGATCAACGGCACCGTCATCGGGTGGGTGCGGCGAGAACACGAGATCGGTCGACAGGCGGGCCAGATCCCGTAACGGTGGGACAGCGTCGATGGGCGCGCCGTGGCGCGCGAGCGCCCGGACCTGTTCATTCGGGGTGAGCGCGGCCGAGATCGGCAGGCCGGCGCGGGCGCAGTCTTCGAGCGCCTCGCGCCACGCGCCGGCCGCACGCGCGGCGGGTTCGGGCGCGTCGCGCCGCCGCCGCCGGATCCGGCGACGGGACAGGAGCCGGGTCAGCCCGTAGCCGAGGAAGGTGATGGCCAACGCCACCGGTATCGCGATCAACGCCAGCGGGCGCGTGAAGTCGCGATCGTCCGAAGCTCGCGCCGTGGTCGAGATGATTTCGGCGTCCGGAGTGCGGCGCGGGCCGGCGGTCTGGCCGGAGGGGTTGCCTGGCGTGGGGACGGCCGCCGTGGTCGTGGTGGTCGCAGCACTGGCATCGAGAGCCGGCACCGCGGCCGGGCCCACGCGGCTGTCGGCTTGTCCGGGACTCGATCCGGCGGGGGTCGGCTCGAACGCGCGCCATCCGAGACCGGCGAACCACACCTCGGCCCACGCGTGCGCGTTGCGACCCCGCACCACGTACTCGCGCGTTTCGTCATCGAACTCGCCGGGGGTGAACCCAACGACCACCCGCGTCGGCAGACCGACCGCACGGGCGAGCGCGGCGAATGCGGCGGCGAACTGCTGACAGAAGCCATGGCGAATACGGAGGAACGCGCTGATCGCTTCGCTGTCGTCGTTCGGCGCCACGTTGAGGTCGTAGGTGAACGAGCCGTCGGTGAAGTACGACTCCAGGGCCTGGGCCTTGGCGTAGGGAGTGGTCGCACCGGCGGTGATCGCGGCCGCCTCGCGGCGGAGGTGAGCGGGGAAGTCGGCCGGGAGATCCCGCGCCCGATCCAGCCCCGCCGGCACCGGTCGGGCGGTGGCCGCGATCTGCGCCGCGGTCGGTGCGGCCTCGATCCGGGAACTGACTTCGTAGCGCGCTCCGCCGATGGGATTCGGGGCGATGAGGGTGGAGGAATCGGGGATGATGCGCGCGTTGGCCATCGTGGTGTTGACCGGGGTGAATGCCGCGGGCACCCACTGATCGCCGAGTCCGGTGATGTTGAACTGCTGGCGCACCGCGGCACGGGTGGACAGATTGCGGAACGACGCGGCGGCGTCACGGGCCTCGCTCGCCACGCTCCACGTCTCGCCGTCGAACCGATCGAGTGCGACGAGCCGCCAGTACAGCGGTTGGGCCGCCGAGACGCGAAACAACTCGAAGTCGCTGCGCGGACCGAGTCGTTGACGCAGATCGACGAGGGGGCTCACGGTCTGGTAATCGCCGAGACCGCCGGGCCCGCCGGTTCCCGTGCGGTTGCGGTACCGCAGCAAGGCGTCGCTCTCCACACCGGGTATCACCGGTGTGAGGATCAGGCTGGCGAGGATCGCAACGCCGCCGATGACCGCGGCGCTGCGCACAACGGCGGCGTCCGAGGCCAGCCGCCGGCCCGTGAACCACGTGCGCCGCTGCTCCAGCCGGGCCGAGTTCGCGATGACGATGGCGGTCAACGCCGCGGCCACGTAGCCGAGCGTGGTCGGTATCCGCAGCGCACCCGATCCCATGGTGCCGGTCAGGACGAACAGCACGAGCGTGGGGGCCAGCGCACCGACGGTCACATCCGGTCGGCGACCGATGGCATCGGCGACGAGCGCACCGACGCCGACCGCGATTGCGCACAGGAGCACGACCCCCCGACGCGGGACCACCGGGGCCACACCGGTGCGGAAGACCTGCCAGCCGCCATCGAGGAGCTGGGCGAAGCGGTCGGCGGTGGCGGGCGTAGGGAGGCCGTAGGCCGTCGTCTCACCGGCGACGATCCAGGTGAGTACGAGCGTGGTCAGCGCAACCGTGATCGCGGTGGTGTGGGCGGTCGACCACCGGCGGGCGCGCGCGGCCGCCCCGACCGCGTGTGGCAGCAGCGCCGCGGCGAGGACCGCGGGGATGAAGGCGGCGCCCGAGAACACGCGGCCGAACGCCAGCGCGGTCGCAACGCTGACCAAGCCGAGCGCACCGGCGCGAGTCAGCGCGTCGGATCGGCTGATGCCGGCGCGGGCCGGGCGCTCGGCGCGGGCGGCGGTGGTCATGGCGGCGGTGGTCATGCGGATGGGGTGCCGCGTCGGGTGGGACGCCGGACTCGGGTGACCGCGGCGTTCCACGCGTCCACCAATGCCCCCGGGCGACCGTCGACGATCGTGAGTTCGCCCGAGCTCGGCAGTTCGGGCGCGCAGGCCACCAGCGTGACCGGCGCCCCCGGACCGATCATGGTGGTGAAGACGCCGAGATCAGCCGGCGATCCGGTGACCACGACGAGGAGACCCCGGCGGGCGGGCGGACGCAGCGCTCGCACGGAAGCCGCCAGCGCCGTATCCAGTTCGGGGGTAATCGTGGCGAGTTCATCGAGCAGTCGGGCCTCGCTGCTGACGCCGCCGGCCGAGCCGGTGCCGAGCGCGCGTCCACTCGTCGTCACGATCTCACACGAGCGCCCCGATCGGAGCAGCCGAATCGCGATCGACGCGACGGCCTCGACCGCGGCCTCGTAATCACCGCCGGTGTGTGAACTCACTCGGTTGTCGAACACGAGCACGGTGCGTGGTTCCCACGCCGACTCGTCTTCGCGCACCATCAACTCGCCGATGCGCGCGCTGGATCGCCAGTGCACGCGCCGCAGATCGTCGCCGACGGCGTAATCGCGCAGCGCGAGGAACTCGTCGTGGGCCAGAGCAGCGACGGGCACGACCGTGCGGCGATTTGCGCGAGCGCGCCGATGGCCGGGGGCGCCGGCGATCGGTCGGAGTTCATGAACGCGCGGGCGTACGACGAGTTCATCGGACCCGCCGAGCGCCAGAACTCGCGTCGTGAGGCCGAAGGGATCCGCGATGCCCACGATCACGGGACCGATCACGAACCGACCGCGCCGATCGGTGGGAATCCGGTACGCGGCGCGGCCGCGCTGACCCCGATCGAGTGCGGGGGTGAGGAAGCGGGCCGCGCGATGGCCGTGGTCGAACGTGTCGGTCACCGTGATTTGGGGCGCAGGGTCGTGCGCCACGATCTCGAGGTCGACCCGGGCATCACCGCCCACGTGGACCGGGGACGGTCGGACTGTGCGCGTGAGTGTCAGCGGCACGCGCCGGCCGCGGGTCCACAGCACCGCACCGCCGATGAGCGCCAGCGCGGTCAGTCCCAGAGTGGTGAGTTCGCCGGTGCCGAGGAGTCGGCTCGCCACGAGCAGCCCCGTGGCCGCGCCCAGCAGCGACCAGCCGCGTCGGGTCAGGCCGGTTCCGTTCACGGCTGGGTGTATTCGCCCGTCGCGCCCGGCACGGGAAGGGACGCGAGCAACTCGTTGATCACACCGCCGCCGTGCAGTCCGCGCAGCTCCGCGTCGGCGGTGGGAATGAGGCGGTGGGCCAGCACCGGCGCGGCCAGGCGCTTCACGTCGTCGGGGAGCACGAAGTCGCGGCCACACGCGCCGGCCCAGGCGCGAGCCGCGCGTTGCAGGCCGAGCGCGCCGCGCGGACTGGCGCCGAGGGCCAACGCGGGATGGCGCCGCGTGGCGTCGACGATGGCCACGATGTATTCGCGCAGCGCCGGCGCGACGTGAATGCGCGCGATGTCGGAAGCAAGGGCCATCAGCTCGGCGCCGGTGATCACCGCGCCGAGGTCCGCAACCGCCGCGTGACCGCGGTCGGCTTCCAAGATGTCGATTTCGGCATCTCGGTCCGGGTATCCCATCTCGATGCGCATGAGGAAGCGGTCGAGCTGGGCCTCGGGCAGCGGGTAGGTGCCCTCGAGCTCGATGGGATTCTGCGTGGCGATGACCATGAACGGCGGACCGAGCGGGTGCGTCCGGCCGTCAACCGTCACCTGCCCTTCCTCCATCGCCTCGAGCAACGCGGACTGAGTCTTGGGCGACGCCCGGTTGATCTCGTCGGCCAAGAGGACGGTGGCGAAGACCCCGCCGGGCCGGAACTCGAACTCGTTCGTGACGCGATTCCAGATCGACACGCCCGTGACGTCCGACGGAAGGAGATCAGGGGTGAACTGGATGCGCGCCCACGTGCCGCCAACCGAGCGGGCGATCGCCTTGGCCAGCGACGTCTTGCCGACGCCCGGCACGTCCTCGATGAGCAGATGGCCCTGGGAGAAGAGACAGACGAGCGCGAGCTGTACCGCCTCGCGCTTGCCCTGGATCACTTGTTCGATGTGATCCACCAGCTTGGCGAACGCTTGTTCCACGCGACCTCCTCGGATGATCGTCGCAGTGTAGGGATCCGGCGGCGCCGATTCGGTCGCGTCGTAGTGTCGTTTCCATGGATTCTTCAGTGCGTGCACCGTCGACCGCGCGGTTCGGTCTCCGCTTCACGAGGGAAGCAGCCGCGGCGGTACTCGCCCGGCCGATGCTCTGGCCGACGGCGGTGCGCCAACTCGCGCGGATGACCCCACCACGATGGTGGACGCGCCGGCCGTTCCTCCCGCTGCCGGACGCCGACTACCTCCGGTTCCGCTTGGAGACTCAGTATGGAACCGGACCCGAATCCAGCGGTGCGATGCGTTCCGATGACGTCGTCGTGTACCTCCGGTGGTGTCGCGTCTTCGGTCGGTAACATCGGGCGGTTCCCGACGTGGCGGTCTGGATCTCAGGAGGTGCGGATGAGTCGCACGTTGCTGCTCAACGCCACATTCGAGCCGTTGTGCATCGTGTCGTTCCGACGCGCGGTCGTGCTCGTCCTGAAGGACAAAGCCGAGATCGTGGCGCGAGTGGGCACCGAGTTCCACGCCGAACGGATGAGCGTGCCGTGCCCGTCGGTCATCCGACTCACCCACTTTGTGCGCGTCCCGTACCGCAGTCGCGCGCCGCTGTCGCGCCGCGGCGTCTTCGCTCGCGACGATCATCGGTGTCAGTACTGCAACCGGCCCGCCGAAAATCTCGACCACGTGATCCCGCGTTCGCGCGGCGGGGAGCACTCGTGGGAGAACGTCGTCGCCGCCTGCCGACCGTGCAACGCGCGGAAGGAAAATCGGTACCTCCACGAAACCGACCTCCGTCTCCACCGCCCCCCGGTTGCTCCTGCCCCAGGCTGGGTGGTGACGAGCGGCGCGCCCGTCGACCCCGCATGGGAGCCCTACCTCACCTCCTTCGCCCACGTCTCGTAGGGACGGCCCGTCTGCCCGTCCGGCTTCCGCGCCCTTCCTCTCTTCCTCGACTTTCGTGCACTTTGCCGAGCCGGGGACCCGCAAAGTGCACGAAGGTCGCCCTCCCAGGCAACGCTGTCAACGACACCTCCAATGCCAAACACCACCGAGCCGCAGCTTGCGGAGGCGAGCAGTTTGCGGCGCGGGGAGACCCGCGCCGGCCTTGACCTCACCCGCCGCCTCAGCAGAGCGAACCATGGGGCGGAGGCGAGCAGTTCGGTGAACGGCCGCGGCGTTCTGCGCTGAGGCAACAGGGTCTCGGGGGCTCTGCACGCCGATCGGGATCGCGAACGTCGCAGTGAACCGAACCGGTATGGGGAGCCCCGCACCGGCCTTTGATCACACCCGCCGCCTCAGCAGAGCAAACCATGAGGCAGTGAACCGAACCGAGAGGGGGAGAGAAGTGGGGCGTAGTGGGTTGACAGGGGGGGTAGTGGTGTTCTAGGGTGGCGCCAGACACACACGGGGAGTGCATCCGGAGCGATTGGGGCGCGATCGGGTCGACAGGAATGAGGGTTCGATGGCCTTGGGGTTCTTGGGCGAGTTTCAGCACTCGCTCGATGCCAAGGGTCGGGTCATCCTTCCGGTCGAGTTCCGAGAGTCACTGGCCACCGGGGCGGTCCTCACAAAAATTCTTGATGGTTGTCTGGCCGTGTACGACGAGGGGGAGTTCGAAGTGCTGGCGGAGAAGGTGCGGGAGAGCGCTCGGTTGGGAACCCGTCAGCGCCAAGCGGCGCGGGCATGGTTCGCGTCGGCTCGCCACTTCGTCCCGGACAAGCAGGGTCGGTTCGCCATCCCCCAGGCGCTGCGTGAGTTCGCGCGCCTCGAACGCGACGTGATGGTGCTCGGCGTGGATCACCGGGTCGAGCTGTGGAACCCGGTCAAGTGGCGCGAGGTGGAGGCTGCTGCGCAGGCCGACATCGAGGGCGGAAGCGCCGGTCTCGACGACATGTTCATTTAGTTGACAGATGCGGGACCCGAGTCGGGCCCGCTCGCAGTCCCCCGGTTGGCACGGTCGAAGGCCCCTACTCCGCCCGCTTTTGACCGCGCCGATCCCGGGGAGAAATCCGGACGGCATTGGCCGATCGGGGGACTGCGAGCGGACTCGGCCCGAGCCCGCACGAGGAGTGGTTGGTGAGTGAGGCGTTCGTCCATCGCCCGGTCTTGGGTCGGGAAGTGGTCGAGTTCCTCAGTCACGTTCCGGAGGGGACGGTCATCGACGCCACCGTTGGTGGTGGTGGCCATACCGGACTGCTCCTCGAAGCTCGATCCGACCTCCGGGTCATCGGGATCGACCGGGACGGCGCGGCGATCGCGGCCTCGCGTGTCGCGCTCGAACGATTTGGTAAGCGGGTCGAGTTGGTGCGAGCGGGATTTTCAGAGATTGCCGAGATTGCCGAATCACAGGGGGACATCGTGGGAGTGCTGTTCGACCTCGGGGTGAGTAGCCCACAGCTCGATCGGGCTGAACGCGGCTTCTCGTACTGGTCCGACGCACCCCTCGACATGAGGATGGACTCGCGCCAGGATCTCACCGCCGCCGAAGTCGTCAACACCTACCCCGAAGCCGAACTCGCCACGGTGATCACCGAACTCGGCGAGGAGCGGTTCGCACGACGGGTGGCCGCGGAGATCGTCCGCCGCCGCCCCCTCGATACGACCGGTGACCTGGTCGACGCGATCAAGGCGGCGATTCCCGCACCGGCGCGTCGCAAGGGCGGCCACCCCGCGAAGCGCACGTTCCAGGCCATCCGAATGGAAGTGAATCGCGAGCTCCCGAATCTTCGCGAGGGCCTCGACGATTCCGTGCATCTGCTCACCCCCGGCGGACGCGTGCTCGTGCTCGCGTACCACTCGCTGGAAGATCGGATCGTGAAGCGTCGCTTCGCCGATTGGTCGGGGACCGCGCCCGTACGGGCCACGGCCCGGCGATTGCCGCCTCCGCCCGCGCCGGCACCGCTGGTCCGGTTGCTCAGTCGAAAACCGGTACGACCGTCCGACGCGGAACTGGCAGGGAATCCCCGATCGGCGAGCGTGCGGCTTCGTGCAGTGGAACGGCTCGCGTGAGCCCAGGAGTGGTGGCGCGCGCGCCACAACGGATTCCACGGCGCACGCCGAACCGAGCGCTCGCGATCGCCGAACTCGACCGCCGGGCATTCGGTCCGGTTCCGGCGGACACCCGCTCGACCCGTCACCTCGAACTCGTCGATCCCGACGCGCGCCGTCGGGCGCGCCGGCGCCGGTGGCTCGTGCGGGTCTGGGCGGTGGGCATCGTGGTGGCGGCGCTCAGTGGCGTGATGGTCCATGCGTCCATGGCGCAAGCCCAGATGCAAGTGGATCGGATCGAACGGGCGACCGCGGTCGAACAGAATCGCTACCAGGCCGTGCGCCTGCGGGTGGCCCGACTCGCCTCGCCGGCCGTCGTCGTATCCGGCGCGCAGCGCCTCGGGTTGATCCCCGCAGCCACCACCCGGGTGGTGTCGGCACCCGGCGCGAACCGGGACGAGTCGGCGGACCCGACCGGTACGCAGGCCTGGCAGAACGCCAAACCCGCACTCGAGGCCCGATGAGTTCGAGCGCACGGCCGGGCCGGCCGCGTCGTCGTCGGATGGGCGCTGGGACTCGGCCGCACGGCCGCTTGCCGCACCCGCCGCCGCCCGAGGCCGACATCCTGCCCGAGCTGCCGGCTCGCCGGACACGATGAGCGGATCCGACCACCGCCGGCCCGCCGGATCGGCCGGTCGACGGGGACCGATGCGACCGGTCGCACCGACGCGACCGGTCACGCGCCCGGCCCAACGATCGCACCCGATCGAACGCCACCGGAGTCCGCGGCCACCGGCCGTGCACTCCCCGCCACTTCGTCGACGGACTCCGACGCGGAGACCGGTGGACTCCGGCCGCGTTTCGGACCGCGTCGCTGGCCGCGTCTCCGGTCTGGCGGGGCGCACGAGTCGGCGTGGACCGGCTGGCGCGGCTCCGAAGTTCAACCCGCGTCGGCGCTTGACCGTGATGCTCGTGGTGATGGTGGTCGCACTCGGGTTGGTGGGCGTGCGGCTCGTCGATCTCCAGGCCGTCGGGAGTGCCCGTTACGACGCGCTCGCGCGGGATCAGGCCGTCCGCCGAGTGGTGCTGCCGGCGACTCGCGGCACGATCTTCGACCGGTCGGGGCGGGATCTCGCGCTGTCGGTGCCCCTCCCCACCATCTACGCGGATCCGTCCCAGATCCAGTCCGACGCGCAGCGCGCCCGTACCGCCCGCGCGCTGGCACCGGTCTTGGGGCGGCCGGAGGCGGAGGTGCTGGCGACCATCGCCAAACCGAAGTCGGTGCGTTTCGTCTACCTCGCGCACCAGGTGTCCCAGGCGGTGGCGCGCCGGGTTGCCGCGTTGGGCCTGGTCGGGGTCGGTGCGGTGGCCGACTCGAAGCGGATGACTCCCGCCGCCCGACTGGCCGGTCCCGTCATCGGGTTCACCGGTGTGTACAACCAGGGCCTCGGCGGTATCGAGAGCCAGTACGACGACGCGCTGAAAGGCGTCCCCGGTTCGCTCGCGCACGAGCGGGACCCGAGCGGTCGTGAGATTCCGGCGGCCGAGCGCCGCGAGGTCGCAGCCAAGCGCGGGAGTGACCTCGTCCTCACGCTGGACCAGTCACTGCAGTATCTCGTCGAACAGCAACTCACCGCGGAGGTGCGGAACGTCAACGCGAAGGCAGGAATGGCCGCGATCGTCGACGTCCGGACCGGTGACGTCTTGGCGATGGCGAATGTCAGTGGAGCCACGCAGGCCGGCCCGGCCGGGCCCGCTCGCCCCGCCGGACCCGCCGGACCCGAAGATCGCAACCGGCTCGTGACCGACTCGTTCGAGCCGGGATCGACGGCCAAGGTCGTCACGATCGCCAGTGCACTCGAGTCCGGTGCGCTTGATCTCGACACGCGATTCTCGGTTCCGGCGTCGATCAAAGTCGGAGGCCAGGAGTTCCAGGATGTCGAGCCGCACGGCACGGAGGATTGGACCGTGCGCGAGATCGTGGCGAAATCGTCGAACGTCGGGACGATCCAGATCGCGCAACGGGTCGACCGCACCGCGCTCGACCAGACGATGCGCGACTTCGGGTTCGGCGCGTTCACTGCGCTGCGGTTTCCCGGCGAGCAGTACGGAACACTCCAGGCGCCGACGACGATTGACCCATCGATCATGGGAAGTATGCCGATCGGGTACGGGATCGCGACGACCGCGATGCAGACGCTCGGGGTGTTCGCCACCGTGGCCAACGACGGAGTTCGTCAGCCGGCCCGATTGGTGGCGGCGACGATCGATCCGGACGGGGAGCGCCACACCTCGCCGCAGCCGGCGGCCCGCCGGGTGATCTCGTCGAAGACCGCATCGACCCTGAACGAGTTGTTGCGTGGCGTGGTGGCGGACGGGACGGGGAAGAAGGCCGCGATCCCGGGCTATGTGGTCGCCGGGAAAACCGGAACGTCACGCAAGCCCCCGTACCGTCCGCCGTATCTCTATATGGCGAGCTTCGGCGGTTTCGCGCCGGCCGAGGCCCCACGGTTCGCGGCCGTGGTGGTCCTCGACGAACCGCAGGGTCAGGTCCACGGTGGCGCGGTGGCTGCGCCCGTTTTCTCCTCGATCATGCAGGCCGCGCTCCGGCTCTATCACGTGGCGCCGTCGTCCCCGGTCGGCAGTGACGCGGGACGATCGAGCCAGGTCACACCCGCGGAGGCCGGTAACGTGTCGGCTTCCGTCCGATAAGGGAGAGAGGATCCCGTGCGCCTGCACGACCTCCTGGACGCGACCGAAGTGCTCGAGCTGCTCCACGACTCGCCCGTCGATGTGTCCGCCGTGACCCACGACAGCCGATCGGTTCGCCCCGGCGCGTTGTTCTGCTGTGTTCCGGGTGCACGCGCGGACGGTCACGCGTTTGCCGCCGCAGCCGTCGAGCGCGGGGCCGTGGCGTTGCTCGTGGAGAATACGGTGGCGCCCGCGGTGCCCCAAGCTCGGGTGGCGTCGGTGCGAGCCGCAATCGGCCCGGTGGCCGCGCGCGCGTACGGCGACCCGTCGCGCACAGTGGCGGTGCTCGGTGTGACGGGCACGAACGGCAAGACCACCACCACGTTCCTGCTCGAGGCGATCTTCGCCGCTGCGCATCGGCGACCGGCGGTCATCGGCACTGCCGGAGTCCGGTACGCGGGTGAGGAAGTGGCCGCGGCTGCGTTCACCACCCCCGAGGCCCCGGACCTCCAACGCACGCTGCGTGAGTTGTGCGACCGCGGCGCCGACGTCATGGCGATGGAAGTCAGCTCACACGCGCTCGCGGAACGGCGCGTCGACGGGACCCGCTTCGCGGCGGTCGGGTTCACCAACCTGTCCCACGAGCACCTCGACTACCACGGGACCATCGAGGATTACTTCGACGCCAAGGCGCGCCTGTTCACCCCCGAGTTCTCCGCGGTCGGCGTGGTGAACCTCGACGACGAGTGGGGTCCGGTCCTGGCCGCCCGCGCCATCGACGCGGGCCTCGAGGTGGTGGGATACGCCATGGACGCCACCACGACGATCGCCGCCACCACCACCACCACCACCACCACCACGACCACCCACAAGTCCGACGTTCGGGTGCGTGCCGAGAACGTGCGGGCTGATGCCACCGGCACGAGCTTCCGGTTGGCGCTCGACGGTGAGGCGGCCGAGATCCGGCTCCCGATCGCGGGCGCATTCAACGTCGCCAATGCCTTGGCGGCCGCCGCATTGGCGGGAACCGTCGGCGTCGATCTCGCCACCATCGGCGGGGGGCTGTCGGAAACTCGCCCGGTACCGGGACGCTTCGAGACCGTGGGCGCCGGCCGCCCCGTCACCGTCGTCGTCGACTACGCGCACACGCCCGCCGGGATCGACACCGTGCTCGCGGCCACCCGTGCGCTCACGGCGGGACGCGTGGTCGCGGTCTTCGGGTGCGGTGGCAACCGCGACGCCGGGAAGCGGTTTGGCATGGGTGTTGCGGCCGGCGAAGGGGCAGACGTGGTGGTGCTCACCAACGACAATCCGCGATCCGAGGAGCCGGCGGCCATCGCGTCGGCGGCCGCGGTGGGCCTCCAGTCCGTTGGCGCCACCTATACCGTGGAGCTGGACCGCCGCCGGGCCATCCGGGCGGCACTGATGGCGGCGAAGGCCGGGGACGTCGTCGTGATCCTCGGCAAGGGCGCGGAGACGACCCAGCTGATCGGCGATTCCGTGGTCGCGTTCGACGATCGGCTGGTTGCGGCCGAGGAGTTGGCAGCAACATGGAGCTGACCCGGGCCTGGGTGGCCGAGCACGCCGGGGGAGTTCCTCACGGCGCGGTCGCCGTCGAACCGCGCGGTGAGGGAGTTGGCTTCGATTCGCGCGCCCTCCGTCCCGGTCAGGTCTTCGTGGCGCTTCGCGGGGAGCGTGACGGTCATGAGTTCGTGGCGGATGCCTTCGACCGCGGCGCCGCATTTGCAATCGTCGACCATCCGGTTCCCGCCGCGGACGCGTCGGCGCGGCCGGTGGTGGTCGTCGCCGATACGGCCGCGGCGCTCGGCGAACTCGGGCGTGCCGCGCGCGCCCGGCTCCGGGCTCAGGTCGTGGGCATCACCGGCTCGGTGGGAAAGACTTCGACCAAAGACCTCACGGCCGCGGCCGTGGCAGCCGGATACCGCACGCATGCGGCGCCCGCGTCGTTCAACAACGAGATCGGTGTCCCGTTCACGTTGTTGGGCGCGCCCGAGCGGTCCGAAGTGGTGGTGGTCGAGATGGGCGCGCGGTTCGCGGGGAACATTGCTGCCCTCAGCGCGATGGCCGAACCCACGATCGGCGTGATCACCAACATCGGCGTGGCGCACGCGGAACACCTCGGCGGACCCGAAGGCGTCGCCGCAGTCAAGGGCGAACTGCTCGAAGCGTTACCGGCCGACGGGTTGGCGGTGGTGGCCTCGGCGTGTCGGGCGACCGCCGGACAACGCGCACGCAGCCGCGCGGCCGTCGTCACCGTGGGGGCGGATCCGGACGCAATCGTCCGGGTGCGCGATGTTACGGTCGGCCCGGATCTGCGGGCGCGGTTTCATCTCGACTCGCCGTGGGGGAGTGGCGAGGTGGCGCTCGCCATCCGCGGCGCGCACCAGGTGGTGAACGCCGCGCAGGCGGCCACGGTCGCGATGCATCTGGGCGTGCCGGCGGCGGACGTGTTCGACGTCCTGCGGACCGCAACGTCCACGGGATGGCGCATGCAGCTCGGTGAGACCGCCGCCGGCGTGGTCGTCCTCAACGATGCCTACAACGCCTCGCCCGCCGCGATGATCGGCGCGATCGAGTCCCTGATGTCGTTGCCGGTGAGCGGACGGCGGATCGCCGTGCTCGGCGAGATGCGCGAACTCGGCCGATGGAGCGAGTCCGAGCACGCTCGGGTCGGCGCGGTGCTCGGCGGCGTCGGCGTCGACGTCTTGATCGCGGTCGGTCCCGAGACGGACCCACTGGCCGACTCGGCCGGTGCGAGCGCGGCCGCGCTCGAAGTGCATCGCGTGACCGATGCGATCGAGGCGGATGCGGTCGTGCGGGCGCTCGTCCGGTCCGGTGATGCGGTGCTCGTCAAGGCCAGCCGCGCGATCGGCCTCGAGATCGTGGCCGAGCGCCTCCTCGACGCGGCGCTGATCGCATGATCGCCGTCCTGATCGCGGTGGCGGCCGCGTTCGTCGTCGCGGTGCTCGGCACGCCGTTCCTCATCCGCTACCTCGAACGCCACAGCATCGGCGCGCAGATCCGAGACGACGGTCCGGTTGCGCATCCGCACGAAGCGAAGGCGGGGACTCCCACGATGGGCGGGATCGCCATCGTCGGGTCCGCGTTGATCGGCTATCTCGTCGCCCACATCAACTCCGAAGCGATCAAGTTCGCCGACACCGCCATCGCCCTCTGGGTACTGATCCTCGGCTTGTTCGCGGTTGGTTTCGTCGACGATTACCTCGGAGTGCGGCGCGCGAGAAATCTCGGGCTGCGCAAACGCGGCAAGACCGTGGGCCTGGTCATGGTGGCCGTGGTGTTCGCCGCGATGAGCATGGAGATCGTCGAGGTCTCCACCAACCTCTCCTTCACGCGCGCGATCGGTGGTGCCGATTTGGGAACCGTGGGCTGGGTGCTCTGGTCGGTGGCCGTGGTGTACGCCATGACCAACGCAGTCAACATCACGGACGGTCTCGACGGGCTCGCAGCCGGGTCGAGTGCGCTGGTCTTCGCCGCCTTCGTGGTTATCTCCTTCACCCAGTTCCGACACCCCGAGGCCTACGACCTCCGTGACGCGATCACGCCCGCGCTCCGCGCCGGTTCGATCGACGTGACCGTTGTGGCCGCCGCGCTCATGGGCGCTTGCGTCGGATTCCTCTGGTGGAACGCGCCGCCGGCCCGAGTGTTCATGGGTGACACCGGCGCGCTCGCACTCGGTGGCGCGATGGCGGGTATGGGATTGCTCACCAACACGGCGCTGCTGCTCCCGATCATCGGCGGGCTGTACGTGCTCGAAACCGCGAGCGTGGTCGCGCAGATCATCTCGTTCCGCGGGTTCGGTCGCCGGATCCTGCGCATGTCGCCGATCCACCACCATTTCGAGCTGTTGGGTTGGCCCGAGTCGACGATCATCGTCCGCTTCTGGATCCTCGCGGGACTGGCGATGGCGCTGGGCCTGGGCCTGTTCTATGCGGACTTCCTCCGCATCCCGGGGGTCGGCGAATAGTGCGAGCACTCGTGGTCGGGCTTCGCTCGACCGGTGCGGCCGTGACCGCCTGGTTCCGCTCACGGGGCGACGACGTCACCGTGGTGGAGGAACGCCCCGGTCAACCCGGTTACGCCGAGCGCAAGGCCGCGTGTGAGGGTGCCGGCGCGCTCGTCATCGAGGGTGCCCCCAACTGGTCGGCGCTCGTCGCCACCGCCGACGTGCTGGTTCCGAGCCCGGGGGTGCGACCGGAGCATCCGGTGATGGTCGCGGCACTCGAACGGGGAACGCCGATTCGCGGCGACCTCGATCTCGCCGTCGAGGCGGCGACGGTCCCCGTCGCGGTGGTCACCGGCACGAACGGAAAGTCAACGGTCACCACCCTCATCAGCGCGATGCTCGAACGCTCGGGTCGGCTCGCACCTGCGGTCGGCAACATCGGTCGGGTCGCGCTCGAAGCGATCGGCGAACCCGCCGACGTGCTGGTCATCGAGGCGTCCTCGTTCCAACTCCACTCGGTGACGCCCACGTTCGCACCGGCCGTCGCCGTCATGCTCAATCTCGCCGACGATCACCTGGACTGGCACGGCTCGTTCGCCGACTACGCCGCGACGAAGGCGAACGCGTTCCGATTCCAGTCCGGTGCCGATGTGCTGGTCTGGAACCGCGACGACGGTGCGGTCGCGGAGCTGGTGCGCGACGCGCGGGGTCGTCGGATTGGGTTCACCATCGGTGCGCCCCGCCCGGGCGACGTGGGCTGGCGGGGCCCAGTGCTGCTCGACGCGACCGGAGCCGAGATCCCGATTTCGAGCCGCCGCACTTTTGCGCCCCACGAGCGGGCGAACATCGCCGCCGGCGCCGCGGCGGCGAGCGCGCTGGGCGCAACCCCGGCCGGAATCGCCCTGGCGATCGACCACTTCACGAGGCTCCACCACCGAACCGAGTCCGTCGGCCAGGCTGGTGGGGTGGAGTATGTCGACGACTCGAAGGCCACGAACCCGCATGCAGCCGTCGCCGCGGTGCTCGGATACGCCAATGTCGTGCTGCTCGCAGGCGGCGACAGCAAGGGTGTCGACCTCGCCGGATTGGCCACGGTCGCCGATCGATTGCGCGCCGTGGTGGCGATCGGCGACACCCCGGAGGAGATCGAGCGGGTGTTCGCCGGGAGGGTCCCGGTGACGCGCGCCACCTCCATGCATGACGCAGTTCGTTCGGCGGCCGCCGTTGCCCAGCCGGGTGATGTGGTCCTGTTGTCGCCGGCGTGCGCGTCGTTCGATTGGTACGGGAGCTACGCGGAACGTGGCGACGCCTTCCGGACCGAGGTCGAAGCGCTCGTCGGGTCGATCGCAGGCGGCGCATGACCTCGGCGGCGGCTCCGGTTCCGGCGCGTTGGTTTCAGCGGATCCGAGCCTGGTGGGCCCACTCCGAGAGCACGCGCACCCCGAACTCGGTCCTCCTGGTGCTGGGGATCGTCATCCTCAACATCGTGGGCCTGGTGATGGTGCTGTCGGCGTCGTCGGTTCGTTCGATCGACGACACGGGGAGTCCGTGGTGGTTCTTCGAACGGCAGTTGATGTGGACCACCCTCGCATCGATCGGGTTCCTCGTTGCGTCGCGGATCGATTACCGCGCGTGGCGGCGCTTCACCCTCCCGCTCCTGTTCGGATCGTTCGCGCTACTGGTCGTGGTGCTGATTCCGGGCGTGGGCATCAAGGTGGACGGCGCCCGCCGCTGGCTCGGATTCGGACAGTTCCGATTGCAGCCGTCGGAGGTCGCGAAACTAGCGCTGCTCGTGTTCTCGGCGGATGTCCTGACCCGGCGCGAGGCCTTCCTCGACGACTGGAAACGGTCGTTGCGTCCGATCGTGTTGGTCATGGGCGCGATCGTGGTCTTGATGATGATGGAGCCGGACCTCGCGTCGCTCATGGTCATCACCGTGATGATGATCGCCACCTTGGTCATCGGTGGGATCAAGGTGCGCCACCTCGCCGTCCTCTCGGCGATCGGCGTCGCAGGTGTGACGATCGCGGTGAGCGCGGTGTCGTGGCGCCAGGCGCGGATGCTCTCGTTCCTCGATCCCTTCGCGGATCGTTCGAACACCGGATACCAGGTCGTGCAGTCGTTGATCGCGACGGGAAGTGGCGGATGGACCGGTGTCGGCCTCGGTGCGGGGCGGGCGAAGTGGCGGTTCTTGCCCGCGGCGCACACCGATTTCATTTTCGCGGTGATCGGCGAGGAACTCGGACTGCTCGGCGGCGCGCTGGTGGTGGGCCTGTTCGCGCTCATCGCGGTGATCGGTATCCGCACTGCGGCGCGTGCGCCCGACCGCTTCGGGATGATCGTGGCGACGGGTGCGACCGCATGGATCGTGGGTCAGGCCGTACTCAACCTCGGCGCAGTGGTGGGTTTGCTCCCGGTGACCGGGGTGCCTCTGCCGTTCGTTTCTTTCGGCGGTACGGCATTGATCTCGACGATGGTGGCCGCCGGGATCTTGGTGAACGTCGCGCGCCAAGGACGGTCGTGACATCGACGGTCGTGACATCGGCCGGCGTCTACGCGGTCGTGACCGGTGGGGGAACCGGCGGTCACGTGACGCCCGCGTTGGCGATCGCCGACGAACTCGTCGCACGCGGTCACGCGCCGGAGTCGATCCGGTTCGTGGGTGCCGAGCGGGGTTTGGAAGCGAGCGCGGTCCCTGCGGCGGGGTACGCGATCGAACTGCTCCGGCTCGACGGTATTCAACGGTCTCTCGCGCCTCGCGCGGTATTGCGTTCCGGGCGCGCCCTGATCCACTTCGTCGTTGCGTTCGTCGAGTGCATCCGACTCCTGCGGCGGCTCCGCCCGGCCGTGGTGGTGGGGGTGGGCGGTTACGCATCGGCGCCGGGAGTCCTCGCCGCGTGTCTCGTACGCGTGCCGACAGTCATCCACGAACAGAACGCAGTGCCAGGACTCGTCAACCGGATCGCAGTGCGCGTCGGTGCCCGGCCGCTCGTGGCTTTCCCGGTCCGGCAATGGCCGCACGCGACGGTGACCGGCAATCCCATCCGTCGCGTCGTGGCCGAAGTGGTCCGCCACCCGGTCGCGCCGCCGCTCGTCGCCATCGTGGGCGGCAGCCAAGGTGCCGGTCGGCTCAACGACGTGGCGCTCGGGATCTACGACCGCTGGCGAGCTCGCGAGGACGTTGCCGTGCGTCACGTGGCGGGACCGAAGCACGTCGGCGCGTGTCGTGATCGGTTGGCCGCGCTGCGCCGACCCGAGGACCGGCTCGCCTACGAGTTGGTCGACTTCGAACCGGACATGGCCGGTCTGTACGCCGCCAGCTCGCTGGTACTCGCACGCGCGGGCGCCACGACCATCGCCGAAGTAGCCGCCGTGGGGATCGCCGCGGTGTTCGTCCCCTGGTCCGACGCCGCCCAGGATCAGCAGACTGCGAACGCGCGCACGATGGCGGCGAGCGGCGCCGCGGCGGTGGTGTCCGACGCCGACTGCGATGTCGCGCACGTCGAACCGTTGCTGTCGACGCTGTTGGCGGATCCGGATCGCCGTGCCGTGATGGAGCGTGCGGCGCGGGCCGAAGGTCACCCCGAAGCCGCCGCGCAGCTCGGCCGGATCATCGAGGATGTGGCCCGTGTCGGCCCTTGACCCCGCGGGCGCCGGACGACTCGATCTGGGCGCCTCGCGCCGACTCCATGTGGTGGGCGCCGGTGGTGCCGGCATGAGCGCCTACACCGCGATCCTTGCGGAGATGGGGCATACGGTGAGCGGTTCGGATGTGCGCGAGAACTCCCGCCTGGACCGGTTACGGCTGTTGGGCGTGGAGTGCCGGGTCCCCCAGCGCGCCGAGAATCTGGCGGACCACCTCGACGCGGTGATCGTCAGTTCCGCCGTCCCCGCCACCAACGTCGAGGTGCGCGCCGCCGCCGAACTCGGGATCCCGGTGTTGAGCCGCGCCGAGGCCCTCGCATCGATCGTCGCGACCCGACGCAGCATCGGCGTCGCCGGGACCCACGGCAAGACCACGACGTCGTCGATGATCACGCTCATCCTCCGGGCGGCGGGGATGCACCCGAGTTTTCTCATCGGCAGTGAACTCAACGAGGTGGGCGCGAACGCCGGGCTGGACCGCGGTGAGTGGCTCGTGGTCGAGGCCGACGAGAGCGACGGCACGTTCCTGGCGCTGCCACTCGAGGCCGGCCTCGTCACCAACGTCGACAACGATCATCTCTGGTACTGGGGCACCATGGACGACCTTCGCGTGGCATTCCGAACCTTCGTGACCACCGTCGAGCGTCTAGTGGTGGTGTGCGCGGACGACGACTTCCTGGCGGACCTGGTCACGGAACGGCCCGGGATCGTGACCTACGGGTTCTCCGACCGCGCGCGATACCGGGCGAGCCGGTATCGCGGTGGTCCGTCCGGATCCCGGTTCCAACTCGCACGGGACGGCGAGGTGCTCGGCGAGATCCAGCTGCCGATCATCGGCCGCCATCACGCCCAGAACGCGGCCGGCGCGGCGGCCATGACCATGGAACTCGGCTGTGACTTCACCACCGTGTGCACCGCGCTGGCCGGGTTCGGTGGAGTGGCGCGCCGATTCCAACATCGGGGCGCGTTCGACGGCATCGACATCATCGACGACTACGCGCTGTTGCCCACGGAGGTACGCGGGACGATCGGCGCGGCGCGAGAAGCCGGCTACCGGAGGGTCATCGCGGTCTTTCAGCCGTTCCGGTACGCGCGTACCGCCGTGATGTGGTCCGACTTCGCGGATGCGTTCGTCGGTGCCGACCAGGTGGTGCTCACCGACGTCTGCGGATTCCACGAGTCGCCGATCCCCGGGATCACCGGCGAACTCCTCGTGCGCGCGGTGCTCGACGCGCATCCGGACCAGCGCGTCGCGTATTTTCCCCACCGGGGCGAACTCGCCGTTCTGGTCCCGGGCTACGCGCGTCGCGGCGACGTCATCCTGACGCTCGGCGGGGGAGACATCACCACCCTCGGCGACGAGTTGCTCGCCCACGCCGAACGGCGCGGGTGACCGACCGGTGAGCCCAGACCTCGCATCGATCGCCGAGGCACTCGACCGCGCGTTGCCCGGACAGGTCGAGCGCGACGTCGCGTTCGGTTCCCTGACCACCTGGCGCGTCGGGGGTTCCGCGGCGATCCGGGTCCGAGTCGATCGAGACACCGACGTCGCGGTGGTGGCTGAGGTGCTCGGGGATTCGGGGCCCAACACCGTCTCCGGCCGAGTCCCGGTGGCCGTGGTGGGGCGGGGCTCCAATCTGCTCGTGGCCGATGCCGGCTTCCCGGGCGTGGTGATCACCCTCGGCCCCGCCTACGAGGGCGTCGACCTCGGGGATCGGGTCGGCGCCCGCGGTGGTGCCGCTCACAGCGGGGCCGGTGGTGCCCCCCACGTCGGGGCCGGCGCGGCGACGGCGCTGCCGGTGCTCGCTCGTCAGTGCGCGGCCGCGGGCCGGGCCGGGCTCGGTTTCTACGTGGGGATCCCCGGATCGGTCGGCGGCGCGGTGCGCATGAACGCCGGCGGTCACGGACGAGAAACCGTCGAGGTGCTCCGGACCGCGACGGTTGCCGACCTTCGCGCCGGGGGCAGCATCCGGGTGCGCGACGCCGCGAGCCTCGGGCTGGGGTACCGGTGTTCGGCGCTGGGTCCCACCGAGGTCGTGCTCCGGGCGGAGTTCGCAGTGGAGCCGGGTGACCCGGAGGCGCTGCGCGATGAGCTGGGCGAGATCGTCCGGTGGCGCACCGAACACCAGCCCGGCGGTGCGAATGCGGGCTCGGTGTTCCGAAACCCACCCGGTGACGCCGCGGCACGCCTGATCGACCAGATCTGCGGTCTGTCGGGCCGGCGCATCGGCGGCGCCACCGTCTCGGAGAAGCACGCGAACTTCATTCAGGCCGAGGTTGGCGCAACTGCGGCGGATGTCCACCAATTGATCGCGACGGTGCGCGACCGTGTAGCGGCAGAGACCGGCGTTGAGCTCGAGGTCGAGGTGCACTTCCTCGGCTTCGAGCCGGCCTGAACGTCTCGTGCCGTAGATCTGCGATGAGGCCGCCATGACCACCACTGATATTCCGCCCACCACCGACGTTCCGCCCCCTGGTGGCCCACCGACGGGCGAACCGACGAGCCCACCGACCGATACACCTCCCGGGTGCGGACCGGAAGCGGGTCAGCCCGAAACCAGTGGGCCGGAATCCAGTGGGCCGGAATCCAGTAAGCCGGAATCCAGTAAGCCCGAAGCCGGTGCGCCGGACGAGCACGAGCTGTCGGTCTCGGTGGGCGGGGTGGACCCCCGCATGCGCGATCGATGGATCGAAGCGCGCCGGGCCGAGGGGCGGCGGCGGCTCCGGGCGCTCCTCGCGGTGCTGATCGTCCTCTCGCTCGTCGGGATCGGATATCTCGTCGCGAGTTCACCGCTGCTCGGCGTCGACACCGTGACGGTGCAGGGCGCGGTGACCATGACTCCGAGCGAGGTACGGCGCGTGGCGCGGGTGAAGTCCGGTGAACCGCTCCTGTTCCTCGACACCGCGGCGCTCGCTCGTCGAGTCGAAGCGCTCCCGGCCGTCGACACCGCGCACGTGGAGACGGAGTTGCCGAACACGGTCCTGATCACGATCACGGAACGCCGGCCCGTCGGGTTCGTCCGGGTCGCGGGGCCGGGTCCGATCGCGATCGTGGACGGACGCGGCCGGGTGATCGGCCGGGTCGATCAGGCGCCACCCGGATTACCCCAGGTCGTGGGGGCCGGTCCGATGGCACCGCTGGGCGAGTCGATGACCGCGGCGGGCGCCTTTCGTGGGCTCGCGAAACTGAGCCCGGAACTGCGCCTCGCGATGGACCGGTTCATCATTCGTGACGGCGGTGAGGGCATCGCCCGACTCGTCGGGACTGCGCCGCCGGCGCGCCTGATCCGGTTCGGTGCGATGCGGGACATGCGCCGGAAAGCGGCCGCCGCCACCGCGGTGATCGACGATCTGGCGCGTCGAGGTCAATCCGTGCGCTGGCTCGACGTTGCGGTCCCGACGGCACCGGTCACCCGGTAGGCGCGTTCGGACCCGCGGACGTACGCGGTGGCGCGGTGATTGCCGCCCCCAGGCCGGTCGAGTAAGGTCTCACCCATCACCAGAGGTTTACATAACTCTTGACCTCCAGTCGAGGTGCAGGGTTCAGGCTCCGAGAGGCGGGCCGACCGTAGGGGAGCGAAACACATGTTGGGTGCACCGCAGAACTATCTCGCCGTGATCAAGGTCGTCGGCGTCGGGGGTGGCGGCGGGAATGCCGTCAACCGGATGATCGACGCGGGATTGAAGGGCGTCGAGTTCATCGCGGTCAACACCGACGCTCAAGCGCTGCTCATGAGTGACGCGGACGTCAAGCTCGATCTCGGACGTGAACTCACACGCGGTCTCGGTGCCGGGTCGGACCCCGAAGTCGGACGCCAGGCGGCCGAAGACCATCGGACCGAGATCGAAGAAGTCCTCCGCGGCGCAGACATGGTGTTCATCACCGCGGGCAAGGGCGGCGGAACCGGAACCGGTGGCGCGCCGATCATCGCCGAGGTGGCGAAGTCGATCGGTGCGCTCACGATCGGTGTGGTGACCCGTCCGTTCAGCTTCGAGGGCCGGCGGCGTTCGGTGCAGGCCGAACAAGGGATCCAGACCCTGAAGGAAAAGGTCGACACGCTCATCATCATTCCGAACGATCGCCTGCTCCAGGTCTCGGATGACAAGACCTCGATGTTGAACGCGTTCAAGATGGCCGACGAGGTTCTCCTCCAGGGCGTCCAGGGCATCACCGATCTCATCACCACCCCCGGCCTGATCAACACCGACTTCGCCGACGTGAAGATGATCATGACCAACGCCGGATCGGCGCTCATGGGGATCGGGTATTCCTCCGGTGACGGTCGCGCGGTTGCGGCGGCCCGATCCGCAATCTCCAGCCCGCTACTCGAGGCGAGCATCGAGGGAGCGCGCGGCATACTGCTCAACATCTCGGGGCCGTCGGACCTCGGCCTGTTCGAGGTCAACGAAGCCGCCGAGATCATCAGCGAAGCCGCCCACCCCGATGCGAACATCATCTTCGGCGCGGTGATCGACGACGCCCTCGGCGACGAAGTGCGCATCACCGTCATCGCGGCCGGTTTCGACCGGTTCGAGGGCGAGCGCCAATCGGCGACGCTCGGTCTGCGAGATGAGGAACGCTCGGCCGGTGGGGATGACACCGAGGACGATCTCGGTCTCGGCGACGATGATTTCGACGTCCCGGACTTCCTGCGCTGAAACCGCCGCGTCGCCTCGGCTCGCCCGCTGATGATCGAACGCCAGATCGGCGGAGCCCGAGCCTGCTTCACTGATCGGCATGGCGGCGTCTCGCAGGCGCCGTTCGATTCACTGAATCTCGCCCACCACGTGGGCGACGATCCGCGCGCCGTGACCGAGAACCAGGCGCGCGCGGCGCGTCGGGCGGACGCACCCCATGCTGCATGGATGCTGCCGCGCCACGTCCACGGCTCGACCGTACGCACGTGGATCCCCGGCGATACCGAGACGAGCACGACCACCAGGCCCGGCGAGACCGGCGACGGTGCGGCGACGAACCGCGCCGGCGTCCTCCTCGTCGCGCTCGGTGCGGACTGCGCGCCGGTGGCGATCGCCAACGACACGGCGTGTTGCGCGATCCACGCCGGGTGGCGGGGCGCAGTGGGTGGCGTGGTGGAGGCCGGCGTCGCCGCCGTCCGCGCCCTTGGGACCGGTCGGGTGCGGGCAGTCGTCGGTCCCTGCATCTGTCCCGCGCACTACGAGTTCGGGGCCACCGCGCTCGACGAGCTGGCCGCGCGCCACGGTGAGGAGGTTCGGGGCCGAACCACCACCGGCGGACCCGCCTTCGATCTGCGGGGCGCGATTCGGCTCGCCTTCACCCGCGCCGGGGTCACACCCGAAGCCGTGGAAGTGCTCGACCTCTGCACGTTCGAGTCACCCGATCACTACTCCTACCGCCGGGAAGGGCGGACCGGGCGTCACGGCGTCCTGGTCGCTCGGTCGTGAGTGCCGATGTCTGATCCGAGCGCCGACGGCGATGTGAGACCAGACGCAGCCGCGGCGGCAGTAGCCGCGGCGATCACGGCCCGAGTGGAGGCGGTGCGGGAACAGATCGCGGATGCGGAACGTCGCGCCGGTCGGGCACCGGGTTCGGTCCGCCTGGTGGCGGCGACGAAGCGCCAACCGGTGACGAGTGTGGCCGCGGCCCTCGCGGCCGGGGTGCGCGATCTCGGGGAGAACCGCGCCCAGGAACTCGTGGTCAAGGCACCGGCGCTCGCGCACCTCGACCCGATCTGGCATTTCATCGGGCGGCTTCAGCGCAACAAGATCAACCAGGCGCGGCCGTGGGTCACGTGGTGGGATTCCGTCGACGGCCCCGATCTCGCCGACGCGCTGACCGCGCGTGTGCGCGCGCCCCGAGTGCTCGTCGAGGTGAACGTCGACGCCGCGCCGCAGAAGGGTGGGTGCGCGCCCGCCACCGTCCCGGGTCTGGTGGACCGCCTGCGTGACGGCGGCGCCGAGGTGGCCGGGCTGATGACGGTGGCGCCGGCAGGGGAGGACCCGCGCCGCAGTTTCGCCGTGGTGCGTGATCTCGCCGAGCATCTCGAATTGGCCGAACTGTCGATGGGGATGAGCGGCGATTTCGAATCTGCGATCGAAATAGGCGCCACCATCGTGCGCGTCGGGACCGGACTGTTCGGACTTCGGCCGACATTCCCCCAATCTCGGGACGCGGGGCGGTAACCTGATTTTCCGTCCGGAGGGAGAGGCGATGCCGGGTATGTGGCAAAAAACAATGGTGTACCTCGGTCTCAAAGACGACGACGAGGGATACGAGTACGACTACGACGAGTTGGACCTCCCGGAGGAGGAGCTCGTCGAAGCCCAGCCGATGATGGCGGAACGGCCGAGTCGGCCCAGCCGGCCGGTCCGGCGCGAGCCGGTGGCCCCTGCGGTGCGGGTCCAGCCCCGGGTCCGGGCGGTGCCGGTCGAGGATGATCCGGCTCCGGTCCCGACCATTCGGCCGATGCCGGCCTCGGGTGCGCGCGTCCATGTGGTGGAGCCGCAGGGATTCAACGACGCCCAGGAGGTCGGTGACCGCCTGAAGAGCGATCAGCCGGTGATCATCAACCTCCAGGGGTTGAGTCGGGATCTCCAGCGGCGCCTGATCGACTTCTCGAGTGGGCTCACCTACGCGATCGGCGGCTCGATGGCCCGCGTCGCGGATCAGGTGTTCCTCCTCACCCCGAGCAACGTGGAGGTCTCCCAAGAGGAGAAGGACCGCCTCCAAGCTCGCGGCCTGTTCGGCGTCTGAGTCCCTGACCCTTGCAGCAAGTTCTCTGCGCGCTCGTCACTACCTATCTTCTCATCCTGTTCGCTCGCGCGATCCTGTCGTGGCTGCCGCCCTCTGGAGGCGCGCTCGCCACGGTGAACCGAGTGTTGCTCGATCTGACCGAACCGGTTCTCGCCCCGATGCGCCGGGTGATCCCACCCACCGGCGTGTTTGATCTTTCTTTCTTCGTGCTCATGATCATCCTGTACATCGGACGCAGCCTGGTTTGTTGACCTCCGACAAGTTGTCCGTTTTGCGGAAGAGTCTCGATCCGAAAGGGGTTCGGTCACTACGATGCCCGGTATGGACGTAACGCCTCGCGAACTCCGTGACATCGACATTCGTGAACGCCTCGGCGGTTACAACAAGGACGATGTCGACGACCTGCTCGAACGGGCTGCGGCTCGGATCGAAGCGCTCGACGGCCAGTTGCGCGCCGCCCAGGCGCAGGTCGAGTCCAGCGCGCAGGACACGGGGAAGACCCGCGAGACCGAGGACATGCTGCACCGGACGCTGCTCCTCGCTCAGCGCGCCGCCGACGAAGCCGTGGCGGAAGCCCAGACCAAAGCCCGTCAGATCCTCGACGATGCCGAGAGCAAGTCCCGGGCGATGCTCAACGATGCCGAGAGCAACGCGCGCCGCCAAGCGGACACCGAGCGGCGTCGACTCGAAGGCGAAGTGCTTGATTTCGGGGCCAAGCGCGATGCGCTGGTTGCCGATGTCGACGCGCTGGAGCGATTCGAGACCGACTACCGCGCCCGACTGCGGCGCGCGGTCGAAGCCGACCTCGAGATGCTCTCGAGCAAGGGTTCGGTGGCGCCGTCGCCGCGACCGACGACCCACGACGTCGAGATGCCGGTGAGCACCAACACCACGACCGAGCACTCGGTGGTCCCGCCGCCGCCCGCTCCGGTGCCCGCAGCTCCCGCCGCGGCACCCCCGCCGGCGTTCGGAGCGGCCGGCGCGTCCACCCCGCCCGCGCCGGCACCGGCACCGGTCGGGTCGCCACCCGCCGCGTCAACGCTCCCACCCGCGACACCACCCCCGGCGACGCCGCCGCCCTTCCGGGACGACGCGGCGAAGCCGCCACCCGTGGTCGACGCACCGTCCGCGTCCCCCACACCATGGGAGGAAGAGGCGTCCACCCCGCCTGTCACTCGGCCGCCGCTCTTCGACTCCGACCCCGAACCCGAGCACCTCGACGACGACGCCTTTTTCGCCAGTCTGCGCGAAGCCGTCACGGACGAGACTCCACTCGGGCCGCGTGACACGCCGAGCGGGACGAACGTCTTCGACCAGGACGACCGTGGTGGTGGCCTCTTCCGCCGCCGCGGCCGCTGACCGCCAGCCGAGAAGACGCGTCGAAACTCGAGCCGAGAAGTCGGGCCGAGGCTCAGCCGGCGAGTGAGACGGTGACGACGAGGTCGTGACCGGCGACCACCAAGGTGGTGGTCGGTCCGGTGATCGGTCCTACCGCGAGCGTGGTGGCCAGGATCTCACCGGCGATCCACTCGCGATGTTCGGTCACGGCCTCGAGCAACTCGTGCTCGGCGTCGGCTTGCACGGCGATCCGGTCCGCGATCGCCAGACCGCTCGCCTTGCGATGGTCGTTCAACGCCCGGACGACCTCGCGGGCCAGACCCTCCCGGCGCAGCGCAGGAGTCAGCGCGGTGTCGATCGCCACCGCCCGCGGGCCGTCCTGAGCCAGCGCGAGTTCCTCGTGCGACGCGGCGCGAATCTGAACATCATCCGGCGCCAGCGTCACCCGCGTGCCGTTCACGTCGAGCGCATAGACGCCGTCGCGG
Organism: Acidimicrobiia bacterium; assembly: GCA_031422675.1. GTDB lineage: Bacteria > Actinomycetota > Acidimicrobiia > IMCC26256 > JAENVU01 > JAENVU01. Next base: position 40,298 of record JANPMG010000098.1, read on the forward strand.
TCGAGGGCGGTGCGTACCGCGGCGCCGTCAACCGCGGCGAGGAGTTGCTTCACCGCGGGCAGGAGCTTGCCGGCCTTGGGTCCGAGGACCGCGAAGTTCGGGGTCACGGTGTAGTCGAGGAGTCCCTCGAGGCTCACCACCAGTTCGAGCGCCTTCACATTGAGTGCATCCGCGATCTCCGTCGCGATCTCCGGTCGGAGGGTGGCGCCGTCGGGGATCAACGCCATGGCGCGCGCGAGCGGCTGGCGGACCTTGAGCTTCGACTCGGCGCGCGCGGCCAGCCCGAGCGATACCAACTCGCGGGCGAGGGTCATCTCGGTTTCGAGGTCCGGGTCGATCGCCGCGGTGTCGACCGCAGGCCAGTCCGAGAGGTGGACGGAACGATCGGTCCCGGTGAGATTCTGGAACACCTCGTCCGCGGTGAACGGACACACCGGGGCGAGCATCTGACTCACGAGGACGAGGCACTCGTGCAACACCGCGTGCGCAGAACCGTCCGAGGCCTTCCAGAAGCGAGGCCGGCTGCGCCGCACGTACCAGTTGGAGAGATCGTCGACGAACCCGTCGATGGCCTGGGTGGCGCGCAGCGCATCGAACTCTTCGAGCGCGTTCGTCGCGTCCCGCACCGTGGTGTGCAGCCGCGACCGAACCCACCGGTCCATGACGCGGCCTTCCCGCTCTTGCGCCTGCGGCGCAGGCCGCTCGGGCCCCGCTCGGCGGGTGCTCGGTTGGGCCACGGTCGCCGTCGCCTCGCTTCGGTCGTCCCGCTCTTGCGCCTGCGGCGCAACTTGCTCCGCAGTCCAGCCGTCGAGGTTTGCGTAGGTGACGAAGAACGCGTAGGTGTTCCACAGAGTCACGAGGAATCGGTTCGTGGTTTCGTCGATGTTCTCGAGATACACGCGCTTCGGAGTCCACGGTGAGCTGGCGAAGGCGAAGTTCCAGCGCAGCGCGTCGGCGCCGCGCGTGGTGAGCACCGACCATGGGTCGACCACATTGCCGCGAGTCTTCGACATCTTTTGCCCGTCCTGGTCCAACAGGAGCGCGAGACACACGACGTCCCGGTACGGCGCCCGGTCGAAGACGAGCGTGTTCACCGCGAGCAACGAATAGAACCAACCGCGGGTCTGGTCGATCGCTTCGCAGATGAAGTCCGCGGGGAACCGCCGCTCGAAGAGCTCCGCGTTCTCGAACGGGTAGTGCCACTGGGCGGCCGGCATCGCGCCGGAATCGAACCACGCGTCCAGGACCGCCTCGACGCGCAGTGCCCGTCCGCCGCACGATTCGCACGCGATCTCGACGTCGTCGACGAACGGACGGTGGAGGTCCAGGTCGGCCAAGTTGACCGAAGCGAGCTCGGACAGCTCGGCCACCGACCCGACGCACGTGTCGTGGTCACACCGGGTGCACCGCCATACGGGAATCGGCGTTCCCCAGAACCGGTCACGAGAGAGCGCCCAGTCGACGTTGTTGGCGAGCCAGTCACCGAAGCGCCCGTGGCGGATGTGCTCGGGATGCCAACCGATTTTCTCGTTCTCGGCGAGCAACGTGGCCTTGAACTGCGACGTGCGCGCGAACCAGGTGGGCTTCGCCCAGTAGATGAGCGGCGTGCTGCACCGCCAGCAGTGCGGGTAGGAATGCTGGTACGGCGCAACCAGCACGAGACGATCGCGAGTGCGGAGCTCGTCGATGAGCGCGGCGTCGGCGTCCTTGACGAACCGACCCGCGCCCACCGGCACGTTCGCGTCGAAGTGCGCCTGGGCGTCGACCGGGTTCAACATCGGCAGACCTTCGGATTCGCCGACCTCGCGGTCGATCTCGCCGAAGGCGGGCGCGAGGTGCACGATGCCGGAGCCGTCGTCCACGGTCACGAAGTCGGCGACGACGACCCGCCATCCGTCCCCGTCGGCGGGCAGCCAGTGGAACGGTCGGTCGTAGGTGAGGCCCGCGAGGTCCTGGGCGGTCAGTTCGGCGACCACCGTCGCGCGGTCGCCGAACACGGCCTCGACCCGGTTGGCGGCGAGGACGAGATCACGACCGGAATCGACCTGAACCCGGACGTAGGGCACATCGGGTCCGACTGCGGCTCCCACGTTGCTCACCAGCGTCCACGGCGTGGTGGTCCAGACGAGCAGATCAAAGTCCTGGTCGTCGACGGGAAACCGCACGTACACCGAATCCTCGGTGACGTCCTGGTACGCGCCGGGCTGTCCGAGTTCGTGGCTCGAAAGCGCGGTCCCGCACCGGCCGCAGTACGGCACGACCTTGGAGCCCTCGTAGATCAAGCCCTTGGTCCACATCTGGTGGAACTGCCACCAGACGCTCTCGATGAAGGGGTTGCTCATCGTGGTGTACGCATCCGAGAGGTCGAGCCACATGCCGATCCGGCTGGTCATGGCCGACCAGTCCTCGACGTAGCGCTGCACCGACTCCCGGCACCGGCGGTTGAACGCCTCGATCCCGTAGTCCTCGATCTGGGGCTTACCCGAGAACCCGAGTTCCTTCTCCACCTCGACCTCGACGGGCAGACCGTGGCAGTCCCAGCCGGCCTTTCGGGCGACGTACTTCCCGCGCATGGTGTGGAACCGGGGATAGATGTCCTTGAACAATCGGGCCCACACATGATGGATCCCGGGTCGGCCGTTCGCCGTCGGGGGACCCTCGTAGAAAACCCACTCGGGCGAACTCTCCCGTTGGCGGAGCGACTCCGCGAACACGTCGTGCGCGCGCCACTGATCCAGGATGCGCGTCTCGAGCGCGACCAGATCCAGGCGGGTGTCGACGGGGGAGAACGGCACGCTCGTACCCTATTCGGCGGTCTTCGAGACCCACGGGGATTCCGGCGGGTGCACTAACATCCCCCGCTTCCCGTCACGAACCAGAGGACTCCCGATGGCTCAGGCCACCGGCCGCAAGGCCCCCAGCTCCGCCAAGCCAGCCGCCGCGAAGAAGGCTGCGCCGGCGAAGGCGAACGCGAAGAAAGCCGCGCCGGCGAAGGCGAGCGCGAAGAAGCCCGTCGCCAAGAAGCCGGTCGCGAAGAAGCTCGTCCCGAAGAAGACCGGCGGCAAGTCTGCGCCGACGAAATCCGCGGCCGCGAAGCCCGTCGTGAAGAAGACCGTCGTGAAGAAGCCCGTCGTGAAGAAGGCCGTGCCGAAGAAGACGGGCGTGAAGCCTGCTCCGAAGGCCGCGGCAAAATCCACCGCGAAGGCCAGTTCGAAGGCGGCGACGAAATCCGTAGCGAAGCCCACCGCGAAGTCGACCGTGAAGGCCACCGTGAAGCCCACCCCCCCGCCGGCCGCGAAACCGGTGAAGAAGGTCGCTCCCGAGACCAAGGTCGCCGTGAAGAAGCAGCCGGCGGGTATGACCTGCGCGCTCTCGGGGATCTTTGTCCCGAAGCAGTCACCCAACATCACGCCGAAGACGCTCGAAAAGCTGCGGGAGCTCCTGATCGGGGAACGCGAGCGCCACGTCCGACAAGCCGACGAACTCCAAGCCGACGCCGACGCGTTGGTGGACCAGCGCGAGCAGGGTGACACCCAGTTCGACGAAGAGTCCGGCGAAGGCGACACCATCAGCGTCGAGCGCGAGCGCGATCTGATGCTCTCGGCCACGGCCCGCCTCTCCGTCGAGGAGATCGACCTGGCGCTGGAACGCATGGCCGCCGGGACTTACGGACTCTGCACGCCCGCCGGTCGTCGGATCTCGGTGGCGCGCCTCGAAGCGATCCCGTGGGCCGACACGTGCGTTGAATGCAAGCAACGTGTCGAGCGACGCCGTTAAGCACGCTCATCGATCGGCATCGGTGGGCCGCTGGACGTCACCGGTCATCGTCGGCACCATCGTTGCGCTCGACCAGCTGACGAAGTCGTGGATCGTGGCCACTCATTCGGCGGATCCGCTCCAGATCGTGGGTCACGACATCGAGTTCCGGGTGGCGCGCAACGCCGGCGGCGCGTTCAGCAGCTTCACCAATGCGACGGTGTTACTCGCGGTGCTCGCCATCGGATTGAGCGTCTGGCTGGTCCGGACCCTGCGCCGGACCACCGACCGCGCCACCATCGTGACGCTGTCGCTGGTGCTCGGCGGCGCGCTCGGCAATCTCGCCGACCGCATCTTTCGGTCGCCGGGGGTGCTGCGCGGTCACGTGGTGGATTTCGTGAAGGTGGGTTCCTTCCCGTCCTTCAACGTCGCGGACTCGGCGATCACCTGCGGGGCAGCCCTCCTGATTCTGCTGACGTTTCGCTCCTCTGCGTCCGACGGCGAGCGGGCAGGTGGAGGCGAATGAAGGTTTCCGAGACGCTCGCCGGCGAGCGAGTTGATCGCGCGGTGGCACTGCTCACCGGTTGGTCGCGCGCCGAGGTGCGCGAGATGGTGGAGCGGGGTGATGTCCTCGTGGACGGCGAGCCGGTGGCGCGCAGTGCCCGGCACGACGCCGGCTCGGACCTGGAGTGGCGCGGTGCGCCGGCGGTGACGCCACCGCCGGGTCCGGATCCAGCGGTCGAGTTCGCGCTCGTCTACGAGGATGAGGACCTCGCCGTCATCGACAAGCCGCCGGGGCTTGTGGTGCACCCGGGATCGGGCAACGCCGACGGCACCCTCGTGAACGGGCTGCTGGCGCGCTACGACCTCGCCGGAGTCGGGGACCCGATGCGGCCGGGGATCGTGCATCGGCTCGATCGCGAGACGAGTGGGTTGCTGGTGATTGCTCGTTCGAGCGCGGCGTACGTGGGCCTGGTGGACGCCCTTTCGACCCACGCCGTCGAACGCCATTACGTCGCGGTGGTGCGCGGCGTGCCGTCGGCAACACGCGGGACCGTCGATGCGCCGATCGGCCGGTCGCCGCGATCGCCGACCCGCATGGCGGTGCGCACCGGGGGCCGGGCCGCGCGCACTCACTACGAGGTGGTGGAGGTCCTCGACGACGCGGCGCGCCTCGCCGTGGAGCTCGAGACCGGTCGGACCCACCAGATCCGAGTGCACCTCGCCGCCATCGACCATCCGGTGCTCGGCGACGCGGTCTACGGCCGCGCCGATGAACGGGTGGGGCGACCGTTCCTGCACGCGGCCAAGCTGGAGTTCACCCACCCGATCACCGGGGCATGGATGTCCTTCGCTTCGCCGCTGCCCGCCGATCTGCAGCGCGCGCTCGCGCTCCTCGCCGGCCCACGATCCGCACCACCCCCGTGACGGCAGATCGCCGCCGAGTGGGAAGGGCTCAGCACTCCGTGCGAGCCCGGGCTCGCACATCTGCATCGCCGGTGACGTCGGCGTGGCCGATCCGGGTGCGGGCCGCGAGGTCCGCCAGCGTCTGACCCCCGAGGTAGCGGCCCATCTCGTCGGAGACGGCCACCCAGACCTCCTGGAGGATGCAGTGGCCCTCGCAATGGTCGTGCTCGTCCGGCAAGGTCGTGAGCGGCCCGTCGACCGCGGCCAGGATCTCGGCCAGTGAAATTTCCTCGGCCGGTCGGGCCAGCACGTACCCGCCGCCGACCCCGCGTTTGGATCGCACGAGACCGGCACCCTTGACCGCCAGGAGAATCTGCTCGAGGTAGGGCTGGGGCAAGGTCGTGCGTTCCGCGATCTCCTTCACCGATGTGGGGCGGTTCGACTCGTGGAGCGCGAGCGACAACAGCGCACGAGCGGCGTAGTCACCTCGAGTGGACACCTTCACGGCGCCATGCTCGCACACCTCACTTCCGCTCATGCGACTTCGTCGCGGGCCGCTCGGGCCCCGGCTCGGGGGTCGGCGCGGGCCGGGTCGGTGGTGGGTGTCCCTCGCCTTCGGTCTTGCGCTCATGCGACTTCGTCGACCCCATGGTGGCTCCGGTCTCCGCCGGATTTGGCGAAGGTCGTTGGAGGTCGACGTCTCGCGTGACCGACGCTGCGGCTCCGACCTCCGCCACGCGGGCCGCCGTATCGCCTGTCGTGACCGACGCTGGCGCTTCGGGGCCCCGGCTCGGGGATTGGCGCGTGCCGGTTCGCCTACGGTGTGCCGCGGTGATCGAGAGCGAGCCCGTACACCCCCAGTACGGGGGCGCGTCCCTCGAACAGGTCGTTCCTGCGCTCGTCGGTCGGGTCGATGACGCCTGGCTCCCGGCGCCGGCCCGGGAGGCGCCCGTCGTGGTCCTGCTCGTGTTGGACGGGCTCGGGTGGGAACTGCTCCAAACCCACGCGCCGGAACTCCCCGAACTCCGATCGATGGCGGGCGGTCCGATCACCACGGTGGCGCCCTCCACCACCGCGTGCGCGCTCACGTCGATCACCACGGGCCTGGCGCCGATCCAGCACGGCGTCCTCGGCTACCGAATGCGGCTGGACGGCTCGGTGTTGAACGTGCTGCGGTGGACGGTCGACGGCGGTGCCCGGCCCCCCGACGCGTTTCGTGTGCAACGTCATCAGCCGTTCCTGGGTCGCACCGTTCCGGTGGTCACCCGCAACGAGTTCCGCACGTCGGGATTCTCGGCCGCCCATCTCCGCGACGCGCCCTTCTTCGGGTGGAGCACGCCGGCGATGCTCGTGGAGCGGGTCCGGTCCCTGGCGCGAGAAGGCCACCCGCTCATCTACTCGTACTACCCCGGCGTGGACACCGTCGCCCACGAGTTCGGGCTCGCGCCGCCGCATCTCGGAGCCGAGCTGCGTTTCGTCGACGAGTTGGTCGGACGGGTGCGAGACGCACTCCCAGAGGAAGCCGCGCTCGTGATCACGGCGGACCACGGCGAGATGGAGATCGCCGATCGGTGGATGTCGCTCAGCGCGGTCGAGGGTCTCGTCGTGGGGTGCAGTGGTGAAGGTCGGTTCCGCTGGCTGAATGCCCGGCGGGGCGGCGCCGCGGACCTGGCTGCGGCCGCCCGGGACGCCTACGGCGGCGATGCCTGGGTGATGACTCGGGACGAAGTCATCGACGGTGAGTGGTTGGGACCCAATCCGGCGCCGGTGGCGAACCTACGCCGGCTTGGCGATGTCCTGCTCGCGGCGCGTCGGGACGTCGGATTCCTCGATCCGGCGCTGCCTCGGGAAGGCCAACTCGTCGGTGCGCACGGGTCCTTGACCAGTGCCGAGATGCTGGTCCCGTTGATCGCGGCGCCGGGCCGCGCTGCGTGAGTGCCGCGCGGGTAGGGTCGCAGGCGAGAGTTCCACGCGTGCGATTCGCGCTCGTGGGAACCAGGCGGATCTCTTGGCGGAGTAGTTCGTGGCGAAATCGTTCACCCATCTTCACGTCCACACCGAGTACTCGATGCTCGACGGTGCGTCGCGGATCGGTGACGTCGTCGGGGCAGCTGCGGCCGACGGTCAGCCGGCGATCGGCATCACCGATCACGGCAACATGTACGGCGTCCTCCCGATGTACCAGGCGGCGCGGGACGCAGGCATCGTGCCGATCATCGGTACCGAGTTCTACCAAGCGTTCGAACATCGAACCGAGCGGCCGGTGCGCCGGGGCAGCAAGGTGGACGACTCCGGGGGCGAGGTCGAAGGCGGCCGCAAGGCCTACTACCACCTCACCGCGTTGGCCGAGAATCAGACCGGGTATCGCAACCTGATCCAGCTCTCGAGCCGGGCGTTCCTGGAGGGCTACTACCAGAAGCCCAAGGTGGACTGGGAGCTGCTCGAAGCGCACCACGAAGGGATCATCGCCACCACGGGGTGTCTCGGTGGGCACGTGCTGCAACGATTGATGAACGGCGACGACGCCGGCGCGCTCGCGGCGGCGGCCCGGCTGCAGGACATCTTCGGCAAGGACAACCTCTTCGTCGAGGTTCAGGACCACGGGATCCCCGAACAGCTCTCCACCAATCCGAAACTCGTCGAGATCGCCCGCGCGATCGGCGCCCCCCTCCTTGCCACGAATGACAGCCACTACACCGAGATCGGCGACGCCGTCGCGCACGACGCGTTGCTCTGCGTACAGACCAACGCCAAGATCCACGAGACCAATCGGTTCAAGTTCCACGGCGACCAGCACTACCTGAAGACCGCGGCCGAGATGCGTGACCTCTTTGCCGAGATCCCGGAGGCGTGTGACAACACGCTGTGGGTGGCCGAGCGCGCGAACGTCGAGATCGACTTCGGCCAACCCGTCCTCCCGAGTTTCCCGGTGCCGGAAGGAATGAACGAGGAGGGATACCTCCGCCAGCTCACGTACGAGGGTGCGGCCCGGCTCTACGGCGAGCCGCTCGCACCGCACGTGCGGGAACGCATCGAGTACGAACTCGGCGTCATCGAGTCGATGGGGTTCTCGGCGTACTTCCTGGTCGTGTGGGATCTCGTCCGGTACGCGCGTTCCCAGAACATCCGCGTCGGACCCGGCCGGGGGAGCGCAGCGGGATCGTGCGTTGCCTATTGCCTGCGCATCGTCGACATCGACCCGATCCGCTACGACCTGCTCTTCGAGCGATTCCTGAACCCGGGCCGCAAGCAGATGCCCGACATCGACATGGACTTCGACTCGCGTTACCGCGGCGACATGATCAAGTACGCGGCGGCCACGTACGGGTCCGATCACGTCGCGCAGATCATCACGTTCTCCACCATCAAGGCGCGTGCCGCGGTTCGCGATGCGGCGCGCGTGCTGGACTACCCGTACATCGTCGGCGACAAGATCGCCAAGCTCATGCCGCCACTCATCATGGGCCGCGACACTCCGCTCTACGCGTGCCTCGAACCGCATCCGAAGTTCGCCGACGGCTACAAAATGGCGTCGGAGCTGCGCGAGTTGTACGCGAGCGACAAGGAGGCCAAGGACGTCATCGACGTCGCCCGGGGCCTCGAAGGTCTGCGGCGCGGCGATGGCATCCACGCGGCGGCGGTGGTTATCACCCGCGAGCCACTCACCGAGTATCTCCCGATCCAACGCAAGCCCGAGCCGGGCACTCCGATCGAGGATGCGCCGGTGGTCACCCAGTACGAGATGCACGGGGTCGAGGACCTCGGCCTGCTCAAGATGGACTTCCTCGGTCTGCGCAACCTCGACGTGATGGAGATCACGCTCGATCTGGTGGAGCACGGCACCGGTACCCGCCCCGACATCGACACCGTTGCCATCGACGACGGCCCCACGTTCGAGCTGTTGCGCAAGGGCGATACGATCGGCGTGTTCCAGCTCGAGGGCGGTCCGATGCGGGCGCTCATCCGCGCGCTCGAACCGAGCTCTTTCGAAGATGTTGCCGCCCTGGTAGCGCTCTACCGGCCGGGGCCGATGGCCGCGAACATGCACACCGATTATGCGGACCGCAAGAACGGTCGGAAGCCGGTGGTCTATGACCACGACGACCTGAAGGAGATCCTCGGGCCCACGTTCGGGCTCATGATCTATCAAGAGCAGCTGATGCGCGTTTCGCAGAAGCTCGCCGGCTACACGCTCGAAGAGGCCGACAACCTGCGGAAGGCCACGGGAAAGAAGGACCGCGTCCTCATCGCCAAGGAGCGCGCGAAGTTCGTCGACGGGTGCGAGACCCAGGGCTACGGCCGCCCATTCGGCGAGAAGATGTTCGACATCATCGAACCCTTCGCCGACTACTCCTTCAACAAGAGTCACTCGGTGGGCTACGGGTACGTCGCGTACCAAACCGCTTACCTCAAGGCGAACCATCCGCGTGAGTACCTCGCCGCGTTGCTCACCAGCGTCAAGGGCGATAAGGACAAGTCCGCGATCTATCTCAACGAGTGTCGTCAGCTCGAGATCCCCGTACTCGTTCCGGACGTCAACGAATCCGAGATGGACTTCGCAGTCGTGCACCCGACCGGCCCCAACGGAGAACCGACCGCCGGATCGGTGCGATTCGGGTTGTCCGCGGTGCGCAACGTCGGCGAAGGCGTCGTCGGCAAGATCATCGAGGCCCGCCACGAAGGCGGACCGTTCACCGACTTCTACGACTTCTGCGATCGCGTCGAGACCACCGCGCTGAACAAGCGGACGATCGAGTCGCTGGTGAAATCGGGCGCCTTCGACTCGCTCGGCCATCCCCGGCAAGGTCTCGGATTCGTCTTCGAGTCGATCATCGAGGAGGTGTTGCGGCGTCGGGGGAGAGAAGCCGAGGGTCAGTTCGATCTCTTCTCCACCAGCGCGGTGGTCGCAGAATCAGAGGCTGCGCACACTCGCACCGCGATCCCCGAGCAGGAGTTCGGCAAGACCCAACGGCTCGCGTTCGAGAAGGAGATGCTCGGGCTCTACGTGTCGGACCACCCGCTGATGGGCGCCGAGCGCGCGCTGCGCCGGCACACCGACGCCACCTTGTCGGATCTGAAGGAGATGCGCGAGGGCGAGCTGCGCACCGTCGGGGGCGTCGTGACCGCACTCGCCAAGAAGTACACCAAGCGCGGTGACCTCATGGCCACCTTCGTACTCGAGGACTTGGGTGCGGCCGTCGAGGTCATGGTCTTCCCGAAGACGATGGCCGCGTTCGGCGAGATGTTGGACGAAGACGCCATCATCTGCGTCAAGGGTCGACTCGATGTCCGCGAGGATTCCCCCAAGATCATCGCCATGGAGATCACCCAGCCCGAGCTCGTGCTCGACGGCGCCCCGCCGGTGCGGATCCGGGTCCGACCCGGCGCGCTCACCGACGCGAAGAGCACCCGGTTGAAGGAGATCCTCCTCGAGCACCCCGGCGAATCACAGGTGTTCGTCCACCTCGAGAGTCAGGCCAAGACCACCATCCTCCAACTCGGCGACGAGTTCTGCGTGTCCGATCGCACCGGCCTCTTTGCCGAACTCCGCGTCCTGCTCGGCCCCGACTGCATACTTTAAAATTGCTCGTACGCACTGACTGATTGCTCGTTCGCTCGACCTCCTATCGGTTCTGGCTGACGCTTGGCTCGCTGCCTCGCGGCTCGACTCCGCTCGTGCCTCGCTGCGTCTCGGGGTCCGGCAGTACGAGCAATAAAGTTGTCGGCGTGGATGAACCGGAGGGTGTGCCGATCGACGAGGGGTTGAACGAGGTCGACGCCAACACGGAGCGGCCGATCGATCGGATCATCGGCTCGATGCCGGGTTCGGTCGCCGGGGCGGGGATGACCGGTCTGGCCAAGGGCATGGGCATGTGGGTCGAGCCCCAAGAGGCGGCGGTGATCCGCGAGGTGGGGGAACCGCCGCCGGACCCCGACGATCCCATCCAGGTCACGATCGACCCGGACCATCCCGAGAACACGCGCATCGTGTACCACGTGCGCGCCCAGCCGCCCGACGAGCCGTCGGTCATCTGAACCTCGGGTCGGAGTACCAGATCAGCCAGTGACGAGGAGGCGGTAGCCGACGTCCAGATCGGGGAGCGCGCGGAGGTGACCGTGGCGTTCGTCCCACGCACCGGACGCGAGATCGGCGGCGAGTCGATCCATTCGCGCTTCCACCATCTCCTGATCCATCGTCTGCATCGCCGACATCCCGGCGCGGACCTCCGGATCGAGGTAGCCCTCGGGTCGGCCCCAGTAGGCGCCGGTGAAGCCGTCGGTGCAGTCTCGCGGGACCGGTACGGCCTCCACGGTGGCATCGAGCATCTCTGCCAACTCGTCGATGGGTGGGAAGTGGAAGTCGACTTGGTTGATGATCTCCGGCAGATACTCCGTCGCGATCCAGGGATACGTGCCGGTGTCGAAGGTGAAGACAACGCAGCGGTGGGCGACGCGTGCGAGTTCGGCGATGCCACCGGGCAGATCACGCCAGTGATGCAGCGTGAGGACGGCGAGCGCCGCATCGAATGCGCCGGTCGCGAACGGTAGGGCCTCGGCCACGCCGCGCACCGCGGGTGACGCGTCCGGCGGGCGCTGCGCCAGCATCACGGGCGACGGCTCGAGCGCAATCACCGCCCGGTCGAGCGGTTCGTACGATCCCGCGCCCGCGCCCACGTTGAGGACGGTTTGCGCGTCACCGAGCGCGACGTCGATCCGGGCTGCGATGCGCGAGTCCGGGACCCGCGCCGGCGCGTACCGGCGTCCGATCGAGTCGTACAGCGGGCGCGACCCCGAAACTCCGGGCACTCGCGCTCAGCCGACTTTCGCGATGACGTCGTCGGCGAATCGCGCCAACGCATCTCGTAGGCCGGCCGGGTCGAACGCCAGCGGTGGGATCACCAATCGATCACAGCCCTCGTCCATCATCCGCTTCACGCCGTCCGCGTCCATCGCGCCGCCCCGGGTGATCTCGATGGCGTCGGGATCCCGGCCGGCCTCGACCGCGGCGGCCCGCATCACCGGCTCGAGTTCGCTCCAGTTGCCCTTCGCCGGGAAGAAGCCGTCGCCGAGCCGCCCGGCCCGGCGCGCCGCCGCCTTCGAATGGCCTCCCACCACGATCGGGACCGACGCTTGGGTCGGATGCGGGAACGAGTGCGCGGCGCGCAAGGTATTGAACGTGCCGTCGTAGTCGACGGCCGTCCCGGTCCACAGTGCGCGCATGACCTCCACGTACTCGTCGGTGCGGGCGGCCCGCTCGGCGAAGGGCACCCCGAGCGCGTCGAACTCCTCCTCCAGCCAGCCGACGCCGATACCCAAGGTGACGCGTCCGCCCGTGAGGTGATCGAGCGTGGCCACCTCCTTGGCCAGGACGACCGGGTTGCGCTGGGGCAGGATGAGGACGCCGGTCGCGAGGCGCAGCGTGGTCGTGTGCGCGCCCACCCACGTGAGCCAGACGAGCGGGTCCGGGATCGGTGAATCGTCGCTGCCCGCCATCTTCCCGCCGGCCGCGTACGGATACTCCGACGCGTAACCGCCGGGCACGATCACGTGCTCCACCGTCCACACCGACTCGATACCGTTCGCCTCACAGATCTGGCCCAACTCGGCGGCGATCTCGGGCCGGCCGAGCGGTCCAACGTTGGCGAAGATGATTCCGTACTTCATGATCTCTCCCGGTCGAACGATGCTGGGACCTCACACGGATCCTCGCTGCGGTCAATCAAGATGGCACTCGCTCCACTCCGCCGCCGAGTCGGAGCGGTGTGGTCTCGCTCGCCGCCGCCCAGTTTTCAGTACGGAGTGGTCCGCGTGCCAAGCTGCGGCGAACAGTTGGTCGGACGCGAGGACAAATCAACCGGTGAGAATCGGAGTGCTGGGAGCGACGGGGCCTGCGGGCCGAGGATTGGCGGCGCGGTTGAGTGATGTCGGCTACGACGTCTTCGCCGGGTCGCGCGAACGGGTGAAAGCCGAACAGGTCGTCGCCGAGCTCACTGCGGAATGGGGCGACCGCGTGGCGCGAATCACTCCCGCGAACAACCAGGCGGCCTGCGATGCGGACGTCGTGGTGTTGGCGGTGCACGCCGACGCGGCGCTCGCCACCGCGAAATACTTCGCCGATCAGCTGTCGGGCAAGATCGTGGTTTCGATGGCCAACCACCTCGAGAAGAAGGGCACCGAGTTCAACGCGGTGCTGCCACCCCACGGATCGATCGCCAAGGAGATGCAGGCGTTGTTGTGGAGGTCCGAGGTCGTGACCGCCTTCCATTTGGTCCCGGCGGCGGAGTTCGCGGATCTCGACGAGAAGATGGAAAGCGATGTGGTCGCCTGTGGCAACGACGATCACGCGCGATCCACGTTGATGGAGATCATCTCGGCGATTCCCGATCTGCGCGCCTTCGACGGCGGTTCGCTCGAGAATGCGGTGGGCATGGAAACGTTCGCGGCGGTGTTGCTGACGATCAACATCCGGCACAAGGTCCGTGCCGGTCTTCGACTCTCGGGGTTCTGATCGCGTGACCATCAACCTCTACTGCACGGCCCGCCGCGCAGTGGTCCCGTTCGAACCCGATCACCTGGTGCGGATGTACGTCTGCGGGATCACTCCCTACGACTCCACCCACCTCGGCCACGCCGCCACGTATCTCACCTATGACGTGCTCATCCGCCGCCTCGAAGAACTCGGCCACGAGGTGCACATGGTGCGCAACGTCACCGACGTCGACGACTCAATCCTGCCGAAGGCCCGTGAGCTCGGGATCCCGTACCTCGAGCTCGCCGAAGCCGAGATCGCGCGTTTCCGCGCCGACATGGACGCGCTCGAGATGCGACCGCCGGTTGCAGAACCGCGGGCCACCGAGACGATCGACGAGATCATCTCGATCGTCGAACGCCTCCTCGACTCCAATCACGCGTACCTCACTCACGGGACCGCGTACTTCGACGTGTCCACGTTCGAGAACTTCGGGAAACTCTCCCAGTACACCGAGGACCAGATGGTGCGCCTCGCACGCGCCCGGGGCGGCAACCCCGACGATCCCCATCGGCGTAGCCCGCTGGACTTCGTGCTGTGGCAGCCGAGCGCGCCCGACGAGCCGGCGTGGCGGGCGCCCTTCGGCGTGGGCCGTCCGGGTTGGCACGTGGAGTGTTCCGCCATGGCGATGCAGGAACTCGGCACCACGCTGGACCTCCACGGCGGTGGGACCGATTTGATCTTCCCTCATCACGAATGCGAGATCGCGCAGAGCGAAGCGCTCACCGGCCAACCGTTCGTGCGCCACTGGTTGCACTCGGCGATGGTGGCCTACGAGGGTGAGAAGATGAGCAAGTCGCTCGGCAACCTGGTCTTCATCAGCGACCTCCGCGCTACCGCGGATCCACGCGCGATCCGGCTCGCGCTCATGCACCACCACTACCGCTCCGGATTCGAGTGGCACGACACGGACATCCAGGACGGCACCGCCCTCCTGCACCGGCTCATCGCGGCGGCGGCGGCGGCGGACGGTCCGGATCCCACCCCGTTCGCCGATCGGGTGCGCGGCGCGATCGACAACGATCTCGACGCGCCCAAGGCCCTCGAAGCTCTCGGCGAACTCGCCGACGCGATCCTCTCCGGCGGCTCGGACCCCACCGCACCCGCGGTGCTCACCGAACTCGCCGCGCTCATCGGCGTCGACGCGGCCCGCGAGCTGTAGCTCGGTTCAGCCCTCCACTTTGTTCTTCAACGCGTCGAGGGCCTGCTGGTAGAGGCCGACCATGAGGTTCGCCATGTCGTCGGGAGTGGCGGTGACGTCCCAGGTGACGCGGGAACCGGAGTCGGCGTCGTGCACCGTGATGGTGGCCTCGTGTGACTCCACCGGCGCACCGTCGGTGATCGAGTAGGTCAACGCTTTCCCGGCTTCGTCGAGCTTCACCAGGTGCTCGCGGATCGTCATTCCCATCATGCCGATCAAGCGGTCGTCGCCGTCGGCTTCGCACGTCTCGATGCCGGGCATCCACCCGTCGATCCCGTAGAAGTCACGCACGACCTCCCACACCGCGTCGGGCGTAGCGTTCATCGCGAGTTCGGCAGTGGCAGTGGACATGGGGGCTCCTTCTCGTCGGTCTCTCCGCTCGGCCGGCAGGGTATCGGTAGACCGCCCCTTCGGGACGCTCCGAGACGGCTCGCCTCCGCTGCGCTGCGGCTCGGGTGTGATCGGGAATCGTCCGCGGGTGGGGGGAAGGCCACCGGTAGCCTCCGGTGATGTCCCCGAACGTGACGATCACGCTGCCCGACGGTTCCGATCGCGAGTATCCCGTCGGCGTCACCGGCGGCGAGATCGCGCAGAGCATCGGTCGCGGTCTCGCCAAGGCGGCGCTGGCGGCAACGGTCGACGGCGAGTTCGTCGACCTCACCCGCCCCATCGACGCGGACGCCACGGTCGCGATCGTCACCGGCACCTCGGACGAGGGCCGCGAGATCCTGCGTCACTCCACGAGTCACCTCATGGCCCAAGCCGTCTTCGACCTGTTTCCGGGGGCCAAGTACGCGATCGGGCCGTCGATCGCCGACGGCTTCTACTATGACTTCGAGTTGCCCGACGGCGCACACTTCACCGACGCCGACCTCGAGCGGATCGACGCGCGGATGCGCGAGTTGATCAAGGAGAATCAGGCGTTCGTGCGCGAGGAGCACGCCGCGACCGAAGGCAAGGCGCTCTTCGCCGACCAGCCGTTCAAGATCGAGATCATCGAGAACGTCACGAGTGGCGCCGCCGGCGACGACGATGCGGGCGAAGTCGTCGGCGACGGTGTGGTGGGCGTCTATCGCAACCTCCGGGCCGACGGCTCGACGGCGTACCTGGATCTCTGCCGGGGGCCGCACGTTCCCGCCACCGGCAAGCTCGGCGCGTTTCAACTGACTCGCGTGGCCGGCGCGTACTGGCGCGGCGACGAGAAGCGCCCGCAGCTCCAACGCATCTACGGCACCGCATGGGAGAGCAAGGACGCGCTGGCCGAGCATCTCCATCGGCTCGCCGAGGCGGAGCGCCGCGATCATCGCAAGCTCGGCGTGGAACTGGACCTGTTCTCGTTCCCCGAGGAGGTTGGTTCCGGGCTCGCGCTGTTCCACCCGAAGGGCGGCACCGTCCGCCGACTGATGGAGGACTACTCGCGCGACCGCCACGAGGCGGGCGGCTACGAGTTCGTGAACTCGCCGCACATCACCAAGGCGCACCTCTTCGAGATCTCCGGTCACCTCGATTGGTTCGCCGACGGCATGTACCCGCCGATGGAGCTCGACGGCGGCACCGAGTACTACCTCAAGCCGATGAACTGCCCGTTCCACATCTTGATCTTTCGCAGCCGCACGCGCTCCTACCGCGAGCTCCCGCTCCGGCTCTTCGAGTTCGGGACGGTGTACCGCTACGAGAAGTCGGGCGTGGTCCACGGGCTCACGCGCGTGCGGGGAATGACCCAGGACGACGCGCACATCTTCTGCACCAGGGAAGACATGGCCGCCGAACTCCGATCGCTGCTGGACTTCGTGCTCGATCTGCTTCGGGACTACGGCCTCAACGATTTCTACCTCGAGCTCTCCACCAAGCCGCCCGACAAAGCGGTGGGCACCGACGCGGAATGGGACGAAGCCACCGAGGTCTTGCGGACGACAGCACTCGGCATGGGGCTCGAACTCGTGATGGACGAAGGCGGCGGCGCGTTCTACGGACCGAAGATCTCGGTGCAGGCACGCGATGCGATTGGGCGCACCTGGCAGATGTCCACGATCCAGCTGGACTTTCAACTTCCGCAACGGTTCGATCTGCACTACGTCGGCGCGGACAACGAACGCCATCGACCGATCATGATCCACCGCGCCCTCTTCGGTTCGGTGGAGCGATTCTTCGCGGTGTTGCTCGAGCACTATGCCGGCGCCTTCCCCACGTGGCTTGCGCCGGTGCAGGTTTCGGTGCTGCCCGTCGCGGATCGCCACCACGACTACGCGGACCAGGTTGCAGCCCGGTTGCGAGGCGAACGGCTGCGGGTCGAGGTGCTCGATGCGCACAACGACACGCTCGGTAACCGCGTGCGGCGCGCCAAGACCGAGAAGGTGCCGTGGGTGCTCGTGGTCGGCGACGACGACGCCGCGGCGTCGACCGTCGGCGTCAACGCCCGCGGCGCGGATGCGCCCGAGCGAGGCGTCGAGTTGGAGGCCTTCGTGAGCCGCGTCCTCACCGAGGTCCACGACCGGAGGTGACGTGAGCGAGGCGGGGTTGGAGCGGTTGTGGGCGGGGTGGCGGTCGAGCTACGTGGAGGGGATCCAGCCCGCGCCCGCACCGACCGCCGGAGATTCGTGTCTCTTCGGACGACTGCTCGCGATGGACGACACCGACGCATTGATCCTCGAACGCACGCCGACTTGGTTCGCGGTGATGAACGCGTATCCCTACACGTCAGGTCATGTGATGGTCGCGCCCATTCATCACGTGGCCTCGATCACCGATCTCGATGCCGGAGCCGGTGCGGCCCTCATGCACGGCGTGCAGCGCGCCACCGCAGTGATCGAGGCGGTGTACCGACCTGAGGGCATCAACCTCGGGGCCAACATCGGCCGGGCCGCGGGCGCGGGCGTTCCCGGACACGTGCATGTCCACGTGTTGCCCCGCTGGAACGGCGACACCAACTTCATGACCAGCGTCGCCGAGGCCCGCGTGCTCCCCGAGAGCCTCCGCCACTCCTACGACAAACTCCTCGCCGCCTGGCCCACCCCCTGACCCGCCCCCCGACCGCTTTGCGCGCCTCAAGCGCGCCGCTTGTAGCGCGTTTCGCGCGTGAGAACGGCTCCTGAGTACGGTGGCGGCCAAGAGCGGAGCGAGACGCTCGAGCCCTTCAGCCGATCAGTCAGCGGAGCGTGGCCCGAGCGGCCCGCTCCGCAGGAGCGAGAGCGGATATATGGACGCCCTGCCCGAAGATCTCGACGTCACCAACTTCGTCGGGCCGACGGTGTTCCCCGACAACGCCAAGCGCCGTATCACCGGCACGATCGACTTCGTGATCGCGGCCGGATGTCTGGCGCAGTTCGCGCAGAGCG